>NZ_JBCNTJ010000004.1:0-420209 GCF_039581215.1 Pseudomonas halotolerans | reverse complement strand
GGTGCGTCAGTCAACATTTCCGTCGCCTGACGCACCGCCTTCGCGAGCAAGCCCGCTCCCACAGAGGCCGTATTTCAAACTTCAAGATTGTGCAGATTGCTCCAACGCCACACCCGCGCCCATCAGCCCGGAATACGGCGCCGTCACCAGCCAGACCGGGATGCCCTTGAAGTAATCGCTCATGCAGCCCTTGTCGGCGAAGCAGCGGGCGAAACCGCTTTCAAGGAAAAAATCGGCGAAGCGTGGGACCACCCCGCCGACGATGTAGACACCGCCACGCCCACCCACCGTCAGCACATTGTTACCTGCTACGCGCCCCAGCCAGCGGCAGAATTGCTCGAGCACTTCCAGGGCAATGGGGTCTCTGGCCAGGCCGGCGGCGGTGATGGATTCGGGCGTATCGAGCACCGGCGCATGGCCATCCACCGCGCAGATGGCGCGGTACACCCGAGGCAACCCGCTGCCGCTCAGGGCGGTTTCGGCGCTGACATGACCGATCTCGTTGTAGATGTGTTGCCACAGCTGGGTTTCCCGCGGGCTGCTCATGGGCAGGTCGACATGGCCACCCTCCCCCGGCAATGCCGCGAAACGACCGCCACCCAAATCCAGCAATGTGCCCACACCCAGCCCGGTGCCAGGACCGATCACCACCGCCGGACGCATGGGTTCCGGCGTGCCCTCGCAGACCATCCGGTATTCATCGGGACGCAAGCACGTCATGCCCAGGGCCATGGCCGAAAAGTCATTGACCAGTAGCAGCTTCTCGACCTCAAGGGTCTTGCAAAAGGCCAGGTTGCTCAGGCGCCAGTGATTGTTGGTGAAGCGAAACTCATCGCCGCTGACCGGCCCCGCCACGGACAGGCACACCGAGCCGATCGAGCCCGGTTTCAAGCCCACGCCGCTCAGGTAAACCTTGATGGCATCTTCGGGACAGGCGTAATCCGCGGTCGCCAGCACCTGGATGTTTTCCAGGTTGTGGTTCTTCCACAAGGCGAACCGTGCGTTGGTCCCACCGATATCACCGACCAAAGCCAGTTTCAATTAAGCGTCTCCAGGGCAGAAGTGAAGGCGCTGGCGCCCTGCTCTGCCGAGCTGAAGGCCATGCGCATGAAACCAAACAGCTCGCGACCGGTGCCAATGTTGTTGCCCAACAAGCCCTTGGCCGGTGTGCGTGCGGCGAATTCCTCGGCGTCCACCTTCAACTCCAAGGTGCCTTTGACGCCATCGACGCGGATGATATCGCCCTCCTGCACGCGGGCCAATGCGCCGCCGACGTAGGCTTCGGGGCTGACGTGGATAGCCGCCGGAATTTTCCCCGACGCGCCGGACATGCGTCCATCGGTCACCAAGGCCACTTTGAAACCGCGATCCTGCAACACGCCGAGGAACGGCGTCATCTTGTGCAGCTCAGGCATGCCATTGGAGCGCGGGCCCTGGAAGCGCATCACCGCGACAAAATCTTTTTCCAGCAGGCCGGCCTTGAACGCATCGGCCAGGTCCTGTTGATCCTGGAAGACCATGGCCGGGGCTTCGACGACCTGGTTTTCCAGGGCCACTGCCGAGACTTTCATCACGCCGCGCCCCAGGTTGCCTTCCATCACCCGCAAGCCGCCCTCGGCGGAGAACGCCCGGGCCACCGGGCGCAGGATGCTTTCATCGAGGCTTTCGATCGGGCCTTCGCGCCATACCAGCTCGCCGTCTTCGAGAAACGGTTCCTGGGTGTAGCGGCTCAGACCGTGGCCGAGCACGGTGTTGACGTTTTCGTGGAGCAAGCCGGCTTCCAACAACTCGCGGATCAGGAACGACATGCCGCCCGCCGCCTGGAAGTGGTTGATATCGGCCTTGCCGTTCGGATAGACGTGACTCAGGGTCGGCACCACCTCGGAGAGGTCGGCCATGTCCTGCCAGGTCAGCTGGATACCGGCGGCCATGGCGATAGCCGGCATGTGCAAGGTGTGATTGGTGGAACCGCCGGTGGCGTGCAGCGCGACAACGGAATTGACCAGCGAGCGCTCATCAACGATTTCGCCGATGGGCATGAAGTTGCCGCTCTGCTTGGTCAGGCGCGTGACCTGGAACGCCGCTTCGCGAGTCAGGGCATCGCGCAATGGCGTGTTCGGGTTGACGAACGAGGCACCCGGCAAGTGCAGGCCCATGACTTCCATCAACAACTGATTGGTGTTAGCGGTGCCGTAGAACGTGCAGGTACCGGGGCTGTGGTAGGACTTCATCTCCGACTCCAGCAGCTCTTCGCGGGTGGCCTTGCCCTCGGCATAGCGCTGACGCACATCGGCTTTCTGCTTGTTGGAAATGCCCGAGACCATGGGCCCGCCGGGCACGAAAATCGTCGGCAAATGACCGAAGCGCAGCGCGCCCATCATCAAGCCTGGCACGATCTTGTCGCAGATGCCGAGCATCAGCGCGCCGTCAAACATGTTGTGGGACAACGCCACCGCCGTCGACAGCGCGATCACTTCGCGGCTCGGCAGGCTCAGCTCCATCCCCGCCTCGCCTTGGGTCACACCATCGCACATGGCCGGCGTGCCACCGGCGAACTGGCCGACCGAGCCGATCTCGCGCAGGGCTTTCTTGATCTGTTCCGGGAAGGTTTCGTAGGGCTGATGGGCCGAGAGCATGTCGTTGTAGGAAGACACGATGGCGATGTTGGCGGCGTTCATCATCCGCAGGTGATGCTTGTCTTCGGTGCCACAACCGGCCACGCCGTGGGCGAAGTTGGCGCATTGCAGCTTACCGCGCATCGGTCCGTCGCTGGCCGCACCGCGGATCAATGCAAGGTAAGCCTGACGCGTGGCGCGGCTGCGGGCGATAAGCCGTTCGGTGACCTCAAGAACGCGGGGATGCATGTGTAGAACTCCAGGCTAACGGGTGTGGCGACCTGATTGTCTATGCTGGTCAAAACCCCGCCACGCATTGGGCGACAGCGGATTTCTTGACCATTCGGACCAGTTGATTCAGGTCACTCGTTGTAGATAAAACAAAATATTGCCACTAAAAAGGCTTGTTTTCTATTTTTATGCGAATAATCTTGTAATTCCAACAACAAATCGACGGCGGCGCAGTTAATGACTCTTCGAATCGCAATCAATGGTTTTGGCCGCATCGGCCGCAACGTCCTCCGTGCACTGTATACCCAAGGCTATCGTCGCGACTTGCAGATCGTCGCCATCAACGACCTGGGCGACAGTGCAATCAATGCTCATCTGCTCAAGTTCGACACGGTCCACGGCACCTTCGATGCCGACGTGCAGCACGATCACGAAAGCCTGACGGTCAATGGCGACCGTATCTCGGTCAGCGCCATCCGCAACCCGGCCGAACTGCCTTGGGCCGCCGAAAAGATCGACGTCGTGTTCGAATGCACCGGTTTGTTCACCGACCGCGCCAAGGCCGCGGCCCACCTCAGCGCCGGCGCCCGCAAGGTGATCATTTCAGCCCCGGCCAAGGGTGCCGACGCCACCGTGGTGTATGGCGTCAACCACGACATCCTGCGCCAGTCCCACCAGATCATCTCCAACGCTTCGTGCACCACCAATTGCCTGGCCCCGGTGGCCCAGGTGCTGCACCGCGAACTGGGCATCGAAAGCGGCCTGATGACCACGATCCATGCCTACACCAATGACCAGAACCTGACCGACGTCTATCACAGCGACCCGTACCGCGCCCGTTCGGCCACCCAGAACATGATCCCGAGCAAGACCGGCGCCGCCGAGGCGGTGGGCCTGGTATTGCCGGAACTGGCGGGCAAGCTGACCGGCATGGCGGTGCGCGTACCGGTGATCAACGTGTCGCTGGTGGATTTGACCGTGCAGCTCAAGCGTGAAGCGTCGGCCGAAGAAGTCAACGAACTGCTGCGCCAGGCCAGCCAGCATTCGAAGATCCTCGGCTACAACACCCTGCCGCTGGTCTCCAGCGATTTCAACCACAACCCGCTGTCGTCGATTTTCGACGCCAACCACACCAAGGCCAGCGGCAAGCTGCTCAAGGTACTGGCCTGGTATGACAACGAATGGGGCTTCTCCAACCGCATGCTGGATAACTGCCTGGCGTTGTGCAACGCCGAATAACTGACACGGCTGTTGAGCTTTTTGTGGGAGCGGGCTTGCTCGCGAAAGCGGAGGGCCAGTCGATGAAAAAGTTGGCTGACCCACCGCTTTCGCGAGCAAGCCCGCTCCCACAGGGTCACAAGGGGACCGGTGAAATGAACACTTGACCATCGCGGCAGATGATAAGCATTATCATCTAGTCAAACCGAATCGGGCCCTACCGTGAGTCAATCGCGCTTTCATCACGTCTTCCTTGCCCAGCGCACGCCACTGCTGCGCACCCTCCAGCGCATGGTCAACAACCCCAGCACCGCCGAAGACCTGCTTCAGGAAACCTACCTGCGCGTCACCCGCGCACTGGCTGAACGTACGGTCGAGCATCTTGAGCCTTTTGTCTTCCAGACCGCCCGCAACCTGGCACTGGACCATCTGCGTGCGCGGCGTATCCAGTCCCGGACCCTGCTGGACGACGTGCCACAGGAAGTTATCCACAACGTGGTCGCCTCCCAAAGCAGCGCCGAAGACGCGGCCCATGCCGAGCAAATGCTCGAACGCCTCAATGTCAGGCTGCAAGCGCTGAGCCCGCGACAGCAACAGATTTTTATCCTCAGCCGGCTGCATGGTCACAGCTATCAGGACATCGCCAAGCGGCTGGACGTGTCGCTGAGCACCGTGCAGAAGGAACTGAAGCTGATCATGGCAATCTGTGTGGGCGTGGCCGAACGCCTTGGTTGCGACTGAGCCTGTAAGGATTTTCTCTAAGAGACCGTCGCCGATTGCGCTGACCTGCGGCCCTGCTAGGCTTGGTCGCTGACGCTAAATAGCCGTGCAAAAGACACTGCGAGGAACCACCGTGACAGACAAACTCCGTGCCCCTGAGCACGCTGCGGCGCAGGACACCGCCCACGCCATGGAACAGGCGCTGGACTGGCTCATTCTGCTGGACAACCCCAGCGAGGAGCAGACCCGGCAGTTCCAGGCCTGGCTGGCGGCCGATCCGCGCCATGGCCAGGCATTCAAGCGGGCCCAGGCGATCTGGAACGGCCCGCAAGTGATGCAAAGCGCCCGGCAACTCAAAGGCCGCCCTCAGGCCAGCGCAGTGTCACGCTTGCGCGCCCATTGGAAACCCTTGGCCACCGCTGCCGTGCTGTTTCTGGGCCTGTTCAACTTCAGCGACCTGCCCCTGCGCCTGCAGGCCGATCACCTGACCGTGGTCGGGGAACGCCAGCGCCTGCAACTGGAGGATGGCTCCAAGGTCCTGCTCAACACCGATTCGGCCTTTTCCAGCACGTTCAACGACCAACGGCACTTGGCCCGGTTGTACAAAGGCGAGGCGTTTTTCGACGTCCCGGACACTCGCCACCTGCCCCTGCAAATCGACGCCGGCCCGGTTATCGCCAGCGTCAGCAACACCTCCTTCGCGGTGCGCTACCTCGATGGCGTGACGCAAGTGCAGGTGCAGCGCGGGGATGTGGATTTGCGGGCCACGCGCTATGACGCCCATATCAGGCTGTCGGCCGGGGAAAGCATCCGCATCGGTCCCAACGGCTTCGACCGCCCTGTACAGATGGATGCTGGCACCGATCTGGCGTGGGTGCAGGGGCGACTGGTGTTCGAGAACCGACCGTTGAGCCAGGTGCTGGCCGAGCTGCGACGCTACTACCCCGGCTGGATCATCAACAACAACGAACGGTTGGCCCAAGTCGCAGTGACCGGCAATTACCGCCTCGATCAGCCGCTCGATGTAGTCCGTTCTCTGGCCCACATCACCTCTGCGCGCCTCCAGGAATTCCCGGCGCTGGTGATCTTGAACTAAATGAGAATTATTTTTACTCGATAGGCTCCGCTGGTTCGTCTCGTTATAGCCAATGCAATTGATTCGCATCTAGCGACATCATCTGCACCTATAACAGATGCGACACGGAGCGCTATCGATGTCCTCTCGCCTTACCCGCCGGTCCCTTGCCCCCGCCTGCACGCTGTCGTTGCTGACCGCCGCCGTCCTGATGGCCGGCACCGCGCCGGCCGCACTGGCCGCTACCACCGCGCAGCCGGCTGCGCGCAACATCGGTGATTACACCTTTGCCATTGCCCAGCAACCGCTGGTCTCGGCGCTGAATGCGTTTACCGCCGTCACGGGCTGGCAGGTCGGCTTGCCAGCAGAATTGGCCGAAGGCGTTGCCTCGCCCGGCGTCAGCGGCTCACTGCCGGCGGAAAAAGCCCTGGAGCGCCTGTTGGTGGGGACTAACCTGAGCTACCGCAAACTGGGCAACAACAGCATCGTCCTGGAAAAGCGCAGCGCCGGCAGCGTGGTGAACCTGCAACAGGTGACCATCAGCGCCACCCGCCAGGAACAGGAAATCGCCAGCGTGCCGAGCACAGTTTCCGTCCACGACCGCCAGGAACTGGACCGCAACACCGTCAACACCCTCAAGGATCTGGTGCGCTATGAACCCGGTGTTTCAGTCGGTGGGGCGGGCCAACGCGGCGGCATCAGCGGCTACAACATTCGCGGAATCGACGGCAACCGAGTCCTGACGCAGGTCGACGGCGTGGAAATTCCCGACAGTTTCTTCAACGGCCCGTACGCCAAGACTCAGCGCAATTACGTGGACCCGGAAATCGTCAAGCGCGTGGAGATCCTCCGCGGCCCGGCCTCGGTGCTGTACGGCAGCAATGCCATCGGCGGTGCCGTCAGCTATTTCACCCTTGATCCGGACGACATCATCAAACCGGGTAGCGACGTCGGCGCCCGCCTGAAGACCGGCTACAGTTCCGCTGACGAGAGCTGGCTCAAGTCCGCCACCGTCGCCGGTCGCAGCGGGCAGTTCGACGGCCTGTTGCACTACAGCCAGCGCGACGGTCATGAAACTCAATCCTACGGCAATCACAATGGCACCGGCCTGGACCGCACTGCGGCCAACCCGGAAGACGTGCGCACCCACAATGTGCTGGCCAAGCTCGGCTGGAACTACAACGACGACTCACGCCTGGGCCTGGTCTACGAGAAGTACAAGGATGACCGAGACACCGATCTGAAAAGCGCCTATGGCGGCCCCTACGCCAACGGCCAGCCGGCGATTCCTGATTTTGTGTTGCCCGGTGGCATGTATCAGTGGCGCACCGGCAACGACACCATCAGCCGCGAGCGCGTGGGCCTGGAGCACAGCTTCGTCCTCGACAGCCTGCTGGCCGACACCGTGAAGTGGAGCCTGAACCACCAGATCGCCAAGACCGACCAGAGCACCGCCGAGTTTTACTTCCCCATCACCCGCCAGGTGCTCCGCACACGAGAGACCCTCTACGAAGAAAAACAGTGGGTTTTCGACGCCCAGCTGGACAAGGCCTTCAGCCTCGCCGACACCGATCACGCGCTGACCTACGGCACCACGATCAAGCAGCAGAAAGTCACCGGCTCGCGCAGCGGCAATGGCATCTGCCTGGCCGTCGGCGTGGGTTGCTCCGCCGTCGGCGCCATCAGCACCCGGGACGTACTGGAAAAGGCCAGTGACTTCCCGGACCCGACCATCCACACCTACAGCCTGTTCGCCCAAGACCAGATCAGTTGGAACCGGTGGACCTTCACGCCAGCCCTGCGTTACGACTACACCCGGCTCAAGCCGCACCTGACCGAGGCATTCCTCAACACCGTGAACCCCACCGGCGGCGGTGAGGTCAGCGACAAAAACAAGACCTGGCATCGCGTCTCGCCCAAATTCGGCCTGACCTACGCCCTGACCGACCAGTACACCTGGTACGGCCAGTACGCCGAAGGCTTCCGCACGCCAACCGCCAAGGCGCTGTATGGTCGCTTCGACAATCCCGACGCCGGCTACAGCGTGGCCCCCAACCCCGACCTGGAACCGGAAAAAAGCAAAAGCTATGAGACTGGCCTGCGGGGCCGTTTCGATGCCGGTTCGTTCGATGTGGCGGTGTTCTACAACAAGTACCGCGACTTCATCAATGAAGATGCGGTCACGCCCGGGGCCGACGAGCTGACCTTCCAGAGCAACAACATCAAGCACGCCACCATCAAGGGCGCCGAGGTCAAGGGACGCCTGAACCTGGATCTGTTCGGCGCACCGCAAGGCCTCTATACCCAAGCCTCGGTGGCCTATGCCTACGGTCGCAACAACGACACTGGCGAGCCGATCAACAGCGTCAACCCGCTGACCGGCTTGTTCGGCCTGGGTTACGAGCAGGACCGGTTCGGCACGTTGCTCAACTGGACCTTGGTCAAGAAAAAAGACCGCGTCGACGACAGCAACTTCAACTCGCCCGATGGCGTCAGCGGCCAGTTCAAGACCCCGGGCTTCGGCATCCTCGACCTGACCGGATTCTACAAGGTGACCGACGACATCACCGTCAGCGGCGGTCTCTACAACCTCACCGACAAGAAGTACTGGCTGTGGGATGACGTGCGTGGCTACGACAGCGTGGGAGAAGCCGCGGTGCTGAGCCCGGCCAACCTCGATCGCCTGACTCAGCCGGGGCGCAACTTCGCAGTCAACCTGATCTGGGACATCTGACCAGGTTGCCAGGCCAAACAAATACCTGTGGCGAGGAGCGTCATGTGGGAGCAAGGCTTGCCCGCGATGAAGGTGATGCGATCTTTCAGACATCGAGGCGCCTGTTCGCGAGCAAGCTTTGCTCCCACAGCCCCTCGCCACCATGTGCTCATTCGAAGGAATTTTTCATGACGACACAACATCCCGTTTTACGTTCCCAACGCCTGAACCAGATCACCCACGAGCCCCATAGCAAGCTCGACGCCCTGGTCAAAGCCCACGCCCCGTTCGAAACCCCGGCCAGCTTCGCCCGGTTCGTCGTCGCCCAATACCTGTTCCAGTCCGAGCTGGTGGCGCTGTACAACGACGCGCAACTGGCCGCCCTGATTCCCGATCTGCCGCAGCGCTGCCGCGCCGAAGCGGCCAGAGCGGACCTGGCGGACCTGGACACCGCAGTGCCTGCGCCGGTGGCGGGCGCGGTAAGTAATCCGACCCTGGCCGAGGCCTTGGGCTGGTTGTTCGTCTCCGAAGGCTCCAAGCTCGGTGCTGCATTTTTGATCAAGCGCGCCGTCGGCCTGGGCCTGAGCGAAACCTTCGGCGCCCGTCACTTGGCGGAACCGTTGGGCGGTCGTGCCGAAGGCTGGAAAACCTTCATCCGCAGCCTCGACGGCCTGGCCTTCACTGAACAGCAGGAAGCCGAAGCGGACAAAGGCGCACTGGATGCCTTCAATCGGTTTACGGTGTTGCTAGAGCAGGCTTATGCGGTGGAGTTGGCTTGAAGACACCGCCATCCCCTGTGGGAGCGAGCTTGCTCGCGATGACGGAGTTTCAGTCGCTTTGGTGTCGCCTGATGCACCGCTATCGCGAGCAAGCTCGCTCCCACAGGGGGCATATGCATGCCTGAACAAAGCCACATGAACCGCAACCCCACGAAACTCGCCCAACTGCTCTTCGGCCTGCTCGCCTACATAAGCCTGGCGATCGGCCTGGTCGCCATAGTCGTGCCCGGCCTGCCGACGACCGAGTTCATTCTGTTGGCCGCCTGGGCCGCGACCCGCAGCTCGCCGCGCCTGAGCGCCTGGCTGGAAAACCACCGGCTGTTCGGGCCGATGCTGCGCAACTGGCGCAACGGCAAAGTCGTCCCTCGCCGGGCCAAGGTTGCGGCCACCGTCAGCATGCTGCTTTGCGCCGGGCTGATGCTGGTGATGCTCGACCATGGCTGGCCGGTGTATCTGGCCCTGGCCGGCATGGGCCTGGGCAACCTGTGGATCTGGTCGCGCCCAGAGCATATCCATAGCCATTCCCGTGGCGAGGGAGCTTGCTCCCGCTGGGCCGCGAAGCGGCCCCCTACGGATTTTTGATCTATGCTCGCTCTCTGATTTGGAGGGCCTTCGATGACAGATCTGCTCACGTCCATGCAAGCCGCACTCGGCTTACCCACGACGCCAATCCCCTTCACCGACGAGGGCGCTCTGCCCTCGGCGTTCGCCGTCACGGAGCTGGCCTGCGCCAGCATCGCCACGGCCGGTCAGGCGACCGCCGAACTCATCCATCAGCAAACCGGCCGCCGGCCGACCCTGGAGGTCGACCGACGGCTGGCTTCGTTCTGGTTCTCCACCTCCCTGCGTCCCATCGGCTGGAGCGTACCGCCGATGTGGGATCCGGTGGCCGGCGACTACCCCACCGCCGACGGCTGGATTCGTCTGCACACCAATGCGCCTCACCATCGCCTCGCCGCCGAAAAGGTCTTGGGCGCGTGCATCGACCGCGCCGACATGGCGACCAAGGTGGCGCGCTGGAACAAAGCCGAACTGGAAGACGCGGTGGTCCAGGCCGGCGGTTGCGCCGCCGAAATGCGCGCGTGGCAGGCGTGGCAGATTCATCCCCAGGGCATGGCGGTGAATGCCGAGCCGCTGGTTCATCTGGACGCCACCGCCGCTCAACAGCCCAAGCCCTGGCTCGGTAGCGTGGCCCAGCCATTGGCCGGCCTCAAGGTGCTGGACCTGACCCGCGTACTGGCAGGCCCCATCGCCAGCCGTTTCCTCGCAGGCCTGGGAGCCGACGTCCTGCGCATCGACCCACCGAGCTGGAACGAGCCCGGCGTGGTGCCGGAGGTCACCCTCGGCAAACGCTGCGCCCGCCTCGACCTGCACCGGCCCGACGACCGCGCCGCGTTTGAGGCGCTGCTCAAAGACACTGACATTCTGCTCCATGGCTACCGCGCCGACGCCCTGGAACGTTTGGGCTACGGTGCCGAACAACGCCAGCGAATAGCGCCTGGTCTGATCGACGTCAGCCTCAACGCCTACGGCTGGAGCGGCCCTTGGCAGAACCGCCGCGGCTTCGACAGCCTGGTGCAGATGAGCAGCGGCATTGCCGAAGCCGGCATGGGCTGGAAACAGACCGACAAACCGACCCCGCTGCCGGTGCAGGCCCTGGACCACGGCACCGGATACCTGATGGCCGCCAGCGCGATTGTGTTGCTGTCCCGACGGTTGGCAAGCGGCCAGGGCGGCTCGGCACGTTTGTCACTGGCGCGCACGGCGAAGCTGTTGATCGAACGTGGCGCGGGCGCCGGGATTGCGTTGCGGGCCGAGGACGAGAACGATCAGGGACTGCTCGTCGAACAGACACCCTGGGGCCCGGCCCATCGACTGCAGGTGCCCTTGAAAATCACCGGGACGCCACTGCAATGGACCTCGCCGGCGGCGGAATTGGGCGCGCATCGGGCCCGGTGGTGACGACCGTCCGTTGTCGCGAGGGGATTTATGTGGGAGCAAGCCTTGCTCCCACAGCCCCCCTCAACGCCCCCTAAAAGGCGACCTTCGCCTCACAGCGTCAGAAAACCGCTGAACAACCCATAAGCCGCCACCCCGGCCCCGACCACCACACTGGCAAAAATCCCCTTTTCCATCGGCGTAAATAACCGCAACCCCTGCTCACGCTTGGCCTGGGCAAACAAAATCACCCCCGGTGCATACAACAGCGCCGACAACAGCAGGTATTTCACCCCTCCGGCATACAGCAGCCACACCGCGTAACACAGGGCGACGCCACCAATACACAGGTCTTTCATGCGCCGTGCCGAGGCCTGGCCGTAGGTTTCTCCCCGTACGCAAAGCAGCACCGCATAGGCCGCCGACCACAGGTAGGGCACCAGGATCATCGACGACGCAAGGTAGATCAGGCTGGTGTAGGTGCCTGCGGAAAACAGGGTGATCAACAAAAACAGCTGGATCATGCCATTGGTCAGCCACAGCGCGTTGACCGGCGCATGGTTGGCGTTTTCCTTGGTCAGAAACGCCGGCATGGTCTTGTCCCGGGCGGTGGCATAGAGGATTTCTGCGCACAACAGCGCCCAGGACAGCAGCGCACCGAGCAATGACACCACCAGGCCCAGGCTGATCAGCACGGCGCCCCAGGGCCCGACAATGTGTTCCAGTACACCGGCCAGGGACGGGTTCTGCAGCTTGGCCAGTTCCGGTTGGGCCATGATCCCCAGAGACAGCACGTTGACCAGCACCAGCAGTGCCAGAACCCCGAGGAACCCGATGACCGTCGCCCGCCCCACGTCCGCGCGCTTTTGCGCCCGCGCCGAATATACGCTGGCGCCTTCGATGCCGATAAACACGAACACGGTGACCAGCATCATGTGCCGTACCTGGTCCATCACGCTGCCCAGATCCGGGTTCATGACGCCCCAGATATCACGGGTGAAAATCTCGGCCTCGAAGGCCACGCCAGCGATGACGACGAACATCAACAGCGGCACGACCTTGGCCACGGTGGTCACCAGGTTGATGAACGCCGCCTCCTTGATCCCCCGCAGCACCAGGAAATGCACCGCCCACAGCAGCAACGAGGCACACGCGATGGCCACCGGGGTATTGCCCTGGCCGAACACCGGAAAAAAATACCCCAGGGTGCTGAACAGCAACACGAAGTAACCCACGTTGCCCATCCAGGCACTGATCCAGTAACCCCACGCCGAAGAGAAGCCCATGTAGTCGCCGAAACCGGCCTTGGCGTAGGCATAGACACCTGAGTCCAGTTCGGGCTTGCGATTGGCCAGGGTCTGAAAGACAAAGGCGAGGGTCAGCATGCCGACGGCGGTGATCGCCCAACCGATCAGCACCGCCCCCACATCGGCGCGGGCGGCCATGTTTTGTGGCAGGGAAAAAATCCCGCCGCCGATCATCGATCCCACCACCAGCGCCACCAGCGCACCGAGGCGTAACTTTTCAATCGGCTGGGGCATTGTGTTCACTCAACAAGTTAAATAAAACAACATAACATTTATGAATAATGCTGCCCGCGCAAAGTCCGAGGAATTATTACCCCGCTCATCGTTCAGGACAGTAATCAGGAAAGGCCGCGACAGCCGATTATCTTTGTCAGAAAACTTCCTAAAAAATAGTTGCGATTCAGAAAAAATCAACTAGCGTGAATAGTCCTACGGGATGAAGCCCGCCTCGCTGCACCTTGCCGAAGCCTCTAAAACGGGCCTCCTGGCAACTTATGGACATGAAGAAAAGCACTTAACTTCTTCATTAACAATGGAATGTTGTCATGCACTGATCCAGATCAGGTATTTCGCTTTCCAATCGACTTATTCTGTCGACTCTCTTCTCCTGCACTGGAGTCTCGCAAATGTCTGATACCCCCGGAAAACTTCGATTGGGTGCGTTAGTTGCACTGGTTGTCGGCTCCATGATCGGCGGCGGAATATTTTCCCTGCCACAAAACATGGCCGCCAGCGCTGATGTCGGTGCGGTACTGATTGGCTGGGCCATTACCGCTGTCGGCATGCTGACCCTCGCCTTTGTCTTTCAGACCCTGGCCAATCGCAAACCTGATCTGGACGGCGGTGTGTATGCCTACGCCAAGGCCGGTTTCGGCGACTACATGGGCTTCTCGTCGGCCTGGGGCTACTGGATCAGCGCCTGGCTGGGCAACGTCGGTTACTTCGTCCTGTTGTTCAGCACCTTGGGGTATTTCTTCCCGATCTTCGGCGAAGGCAACACCGTAGCAGCGGTGATCGGTGCGTCAGTGCTGCTGTGGGCGGTGCATTTCCTGGTCCTGCGAGGCATCAGGGAAGCGGCGTTCATCAACCTGGTGACCACCATCGCCAAGGTGGTGCCGCTGTTGCTGTTCGTGCTGATCGCGGTGTTCGCCTTCAGGCTCGATATCTTCACCGCCGACATCTGGGGCCTGAAGAACCCGGACCTGGGCAGCGTGATGGATCAAGTGCGCAACATGATGCTGGTCACCGTATGGGTGTTCATTGGCATTGAAGGGGCAAGCATCTTTTCCGCCCGTGCCGAGAAACGCACGGATGTCGGCAAGGCCACGGTGATCGGTTTCATCACCGTGCTGCTGTTTCTGGTGCTGGTGAACGTGCTGTCCCTGGGCATCATGACCCAACCGGAACTGGCCAAGTTGCAGAATCCGTCCATGGCTGCGGTGCTGGAGCATGTGGTGGGCCACTGGGGCGCGGTGCTGATCAGCGTCGGCCTGATCATCTCGCTGCTCGGCGCCCTGCTGTCCTGGGTACTGCTGTGCGCCGAGATCATGTTTGCCGCTGCCAAAGACCACACCATGCCGGAGTTCTTGCGCCGCGAAAACGTGAATCACGTACCCGCCAACGCCCTGTGGCTGACCAACGCGATGGTCCAGCTGTTTCTGGTCATCACCCTGTTCTCGGCCAGCACCTATCTGTCGCTGATCTACCTTGCCACGTCGATGATTCTGGTGCCGTACCTGTGGTCGGCGGCCTATGCGGTGCTGCTGGCGGTGCGCGGCGAGACCTACGAAGGCTTCGCGGCCGAGCGGCGCAAGGACCTGATCATCGGCGCCATCGCCCTGATCTACGCGGTGTGGCTGCTGTATGCCGGCGGGATCAAATACCTGCTGCTGTCCGCCCTGCTCTATGCCCCCGGCGCGATCCTGTTCGCCAAGGCCAAGCGCGAGTTGGGTAAACCGGTTTTCACCTCCGTCGAGAAGCTGATTTTCGCCGCAGTGATCGCAGGTGCCCTGGTGGCTGCCTACGGCCTCTACGACGGCTTCCTGACCTTGTAACTGACTGATTGTTTTATCTGGAGGATCTTTGTAATGACCACGGAAAAAGTGAAGTACGGCGTTCATTCCGAAGCCGGCAAGCTGCGCAAAGTCATGGTGTGTTCCCCAGGCCTGGCCCATCAGCGGCTGACCCCGAACAACTGCGACGAACTGCTGTTCGACGATGTCCTGTGGGTCAACCAGGCCAAGCGCGACCATTTCGATTTCGTCACCAAGATGCGCGAGCGTGGCGTCGATGTGCTGGAAATGCACAACCTGTTGACCGATATCGTTGCCATTCCCGAAGCCCTGGACTGGATCCTGCAACGCAAGATCACCCCCAACTCGGTCGGCATTGGCCTGGTGCATGAAGTCGATTCCTGGCTGCGCAGCCTGGAGCCGCGTCACATCGCCGAGTTCCTGATCGGTGGTGTCTCGGCCGATGATCTGCCGGACAGTTTCGGTGGCAAGACCATCCAGATGTTCCGCGACTTCCTCGGTCACTCCAGCTTCATCCTGCCGCCATTGCCCAACACTCAATTCACCCGCGACACCACCTGCTGGATCTACGGTGGCGTCACTTTGAACCCGATGTATTGGCCGGCGCGACGCCAGGAAACCTTGCTGGCCAGCGCCATCTACAAATTCCACCCCGAATTCACCCAGGCCGACTTCCAGGTCTGGTACGGCGATCCGGACCAGGATCACGGCAACGCTACGCTGGAAGGCGGCGACGTGATGCCCATTGGCAACGGCGTGGTACTGATCGGCATGGGCGAGCGTTCGTCGCGCCAGGCCATTGGCCAACTGGCGCTGAACCTGTTCAAGCACCAGGCCGTGGAGCGCGTGATCGTCGCCGGTTTGCCCAAGTCCCGCGCCGCCATGCACCTGGACACCGTGTTCAGCTTCTGCGACCGCGACCTGGTGACGATCTTCCCGGAAGTGGTGAGCCAGATCGTCGCCTTCTCCCTGCGCCCTGACGAGAGCAAACCCGGCGGCATCGACATTCGTCGCGAAGAAACCAACTTCCTCGACACCGTGGCCAAGGCCCTGAACCTCAAAGCGCTGCGCGTGGTGGAAACCGGCGGCAACAGCTTCGCCGCCGAACGCGAGCAATGGGATGACGGCAACAACGTGGTGGCCCTGGAACCGGGCGTGGTGATCGGTTACGACCGCAACACCTACACCAACACCCTGCTGCGCAAGGCCGGCGTGGAAGTCATCACCATCAGCGCCAGCGAGCTGGGCCGAGGCCGTGGCGGTGGCCATTGCATGACCTGCCCGATCATTCGCGACCCGATCGACTACTGACCTTTGAGCCTGGGTTGCCGTTTATCCAACGCAGCCCAGGGGATAACCCCCACCTGAGGAGATCCATCATGGCTTTCAACATGCACAACCGCAGCCTGCTGAGTTTGATGCACCACACCAATCGCGAGCTGCATTATCTGCTGGACCTGTCCCGGGACCTCAAGCGTGCCAAATACACCGGCACCGAGCGGCCACACCTCAAGGGCAAGAACATCGCGCTGATCTTCGAGAAAACCTCGACCCGCACCCGCTGCGCCTTCGAAGTCGCGGCCCATGACCAGGGCGCCCACGTCACCTACATCGATCCCGTCTCTTCGCAGATCGGCCACAAAGAGAGCATGAAAGACACCGCCCGGGTGCTGGGGCGGATGTTCGACGCCATCGAATATCGCGGCTTCGAACAGGAGATCGTCGAGGAGCTGGCCAAGTTCGCCGGCGTGCCAGTGTTCAACGGCCTGACCGCTGAATTCCACCCCACCCAAATGATCGCCGACACCCTGACCATGCGCGAACACAGCGATAAGCCGCTGCATGACATCAGCTACGCCTACCTGGGCGACGCCCGCTACAACATGGGCAACTCGCTGCTGATGATCGGCGCCAAACTGGGCATGGACGTGCGCATCGGCGCCCCCAAAGCCCTCTGGCCGCACCAGGACTTCATCGACCAGTGCCAGGCCTTCGCCGCTGAAAGCGGCGCACGCATCACCATCACCGAAGACCCCAAGGAAGCCGTCAAGGGCGTGGACTTCATCCACACCGACATCTGGGTGTCCATGGGCGAGCCGGTCGAGGCATGGGACGAGCGCATCGAACAACTGCTGCCCTACCAGGTCAACGCGCAAATGATGAAAGCCTCGGGCAACCCCCGGGTGAAATTCATGCATTGTCTGCCCGCGTTCCATAACAGCGAAACCAAGGTCGGCAAAGACATCGCTGCGCGCTATCCGAACCTGGCCAACGGCGTGGAGGTGACCGAGGAGGTGTTCGAATCCCCGGCCAACATCGCCTTTGAGCAAGCGGAAAACCGCATGCACACCATCAAGGCGATCCTGGTGTCGGCGCTGGCGGATATCTGACACCGGCCGCCCCCATCTGAAGTGTTTTTCACTGTGGGAGCGAGCCTGCTCGCGATAGCGGAGTATCAGCTTGCATTGATGTTGGATGTGCTGCCGTCATCGCGAGCAGGCTCGCTCCCACAAGGGGACCGAGTCGTCCATTATTTCTCTGTCAGAGGACAGCACCATGCGCATCGTCGTAGCCCTTGGCGGGAACGCCCTCCTGCGTCGGGGTGAACCCATGACCGCCGACAACCAACGCAGCAACATCCGCACCGCGACCGAACAGATCGCCAAGATCCACCCCGGCAACCAACTGGTCATCGCTCACGGCAACGGCCCCCAGGTCGGCCTACTGTCGCTGCAGGCCGCGGCCTACACCTCGGTCACGCCGTATCCGTTGGACGTGCTCGGCGCCGAGACCGAGGGCATGATCGGCTACATCATCGAACAGGAGCTGGGCAACCTACTGGACTTCGAAGTGCCGTTCGCAACGCTGTTGACCCAGGTCGAAGTGGACGCCAACGACCCGGGTTTCCAGAACCCCACCAAGCCCATTGGCCCGGTCTACACAAAGGCTGAGGCGGAAAAACTTGCGGCCGAAAAAGGTTGGGCCATTGCCCCGGACGGTGACAAGTTTCGCCGCGTGGTCGCCAGCCCGCGGCCCAAGCGCATCTTCGAAATCCGCCCGATCAAGTGGCTGCTGGAAAAGGGCAGCATCGTGATCTGCGCCGGGGGTGGCGGCATCCCGACGATGTACGACGCCGATGGCAAGCTGCAAGGCGTGGAAGCGGTGATCGACAAAGACTTGTGCTCGGCGCTACTGGCTGAACAACTGGAAAGCGATCTGCTGGTGATCGCCACGGACGTCAACGCCGCGTTCGTCGACTTCGGCAAGCCGACCCAGAAAGCCATTGCCCAGGCTCACCCCGATGAAATGGACAAGCTGGGGTTTGCCGCAGGCTCCATGGGGCCGAAAGTCCAGGCCGCCTGCGAATTTGCCCGCAACACTGGCAAGGTCGCGGTGATCGGCTCACTCTCGGACATCGAAGCCATCGTCCAGGGCACCGCCGGCACCCGCATCAGCACGGCCCAACCTGGCATCGCTTATCGCTAACAGGAAACTTGCGGGGCGGATTCGCGGTCTGCCCTACACCCACGCCTTCGAAGGAGAGTCGTTTATGGCCATGTTCGAACCCGGTCACCTGCACATGGAGCGCCACGCGCTGAACAAGGATGATTTCAGCTACAACCTGTGTATCGACTATGAGCTGGCGCAGGATCCCAAGGAGGGCCAGGGCATGTCGTTCCGGTTGCACGGCACGGTCGAGGACAAATCCGTGGACGAAACTTTTTTCCTGGCCAAGGACCAGGCCTTCGACTTCGCCCGCCATGCCACGCGCATCGCTCAGACACACGGCATGCCCAAGAGCGCCAGCATTGGCTCGATGCACAAGTATTACGATGAGATGTTCGAAGACGTACGCAAGCAACTGGACGTTAAGCCAGGCGACCCGATGAAGCCTGAGCATCTGGAATAACCCACGCGAAAAACACCTCTACGTGTGCGTGCCCTGTGGGAGCAAGGCTTGCCCGCGATGGTATCGCCTCGGTCTATCAGCTACACCGAGGTGTTTGCATCGCGGGCAAGCCTTGCTCCCACAGGCTCGCTCCCTTAAGGGTTATCAGTGTTCTGAATATCGGGTTAAACGCACTCACTGCCTGGCTGGAAACCCGCCATGGCTGACCTATGCTGAAAGTAGTACCCCAGGGTATTCGTTCAGAGGTCACCGCCATGAACATCAAAACAAGAAGACGCCTCGCCATTTTTGTCACCTGCACCGTCACGCTGGCGCTCTATGGCACGGCGGCCTATCGGGTCGAACAGGCCAGGCAACTGCCCCGTGAACACGCCAGTTGCAACCTGGAGCGCTGCATTCCCCATAGCGCGACCCTGAACGCTTTGCGCTGAGGCGTGCTCAGTCGTCCTGCTGATCGGTCTTGAGCCGGTCACGGAATGCCTTGGGAGAGATGCCAACCCGCCGGCGAAACAACCGGGTGAAATTGGTCGGGTCAGAAAAACCGAGCATTTCGGAAATCTCATAGATCGTCATGCCGGTGTAGGTCAGCAGTCGCTTGGCCTCCAGTAGCTGGCGCTCATGCATGATCTGCAGGGCCGGCTGCCCCGCCAATTCCCGACAGGTGCCGTTGAGGTGCGACACGGAGATGCCCAGACGATGGGCCAGGTCTTCGACCTTGACATGCTGGCGATAGGTTTCTTCCACCAACTGAATGAACCCGTTGAGGTACTCCCGCGCACGTTGTGGGCGCTGGGCCTGCGTGCGCCGCTGCATCACCTGACGACTGACCCAGACCATGATCACGCTGACCAAGGCATGCATCAGCATTTCCCGGGCCGGCTGATGCCCCATGTATTCAGCCTGCAAAGCGCTGAACAGACTGTTGAGGTATTGGGCGTTCTCACCGGCCGGGTAACTTTCCGCCTGGGCCAGAACGTTGATCGAGTGACCCAACTGCGCTTGCAGATGCGTGACCAGCGGAGCCGCCAGGGTCACCACGTAACCGTCGACATCCTCGGAAAAACGGAAGCCATGCACCGACAATGGCGGCAGGATCTGCACCGCCGGCTCGTCGAGCCGGGTGCGCTGGCCTTCGATTTCCAACTCCGCCTGGCCCTTGAAGACAAACAACAACTGACAGAGATCGGCATGCCGATGGGGTTTGATCTCCCATTGGTGCTCCCGGCTGCGCTTGGAAATGGTTTCACAGTGCAGCAGGTCCGGCGTCGGCCAATCCTGGCTTTCGCCGTAGAGCTTGAATACCGGGATTGAAGGCAGGTCTGTTTTTTTCATCACGAGGATCGGCCTGGGTTGCGGGCGATAATCGCACCGATTGGTAGAAAGTACAGGTATCGGCTCAGTTTTCCCCTTCAATTGACAGGTCCGCAAGCGAAAAATGCAAGCACCCCAATCAACACCGACCTTGGTCGCGTGCTTCGTGCGAGTCATAACAACAATGAACACTCTCAAGACCCAAGTTGCCATTATCGGTGCCGGCCCCTCTGGGCTGCTGCTCGGCCAATTGCTGCACAACGCTGGAATTGACACGGTGATCCTCGAACGCCAGACCCCAGACTATGTGCTGAGCCGCATCCGCGCCGGTGTGCTGGAGCAAGGCATGGCCCACTTGTTGCGCCAGGCCGGCGTCGGCCAGCGCATGGACGCCGAAGGACTGCCCCATGACGGCTTTGAGCTGGCGCTCAACGGTCGGCGGGTGCACATTGATCTAAAGGGCCTGACCGGCGGTAAAAACGTCATGATCTACGGCCAGACCGAGGTCACCCGCGACCTGATGGCCGCCCGTGAGGCCGCTGGCGCACGCACGCTTTATCAGGTCGACAACGCCCAGCCCCACGACATGCAGACCGACAGCCCCTTCGTGACCTTCGAGCACCAAGGACACACCTGGCGCCTGGACTGCGATTACATTGCCGGTTGCGACGGTTTCCATGGTGTGGCGCGCCAGTCGATCCCGGCGGAAAATCTCAAGGTCTTCGAGCGGGTCTACCCGTTCGGCTGGCTCGGCATCCTGGCCGACACCCCACCGGTTCACGAGGAGTTGGTCTACGCCCGTCACGAACGGGGTTTTGCCCTGTGCAGCATGCGCTCCAAGACTCGCACCCGCTATTACCTGCAAGTGCCCGCCGAGGAGCAAGTGGCCGATTGGCCGGACGAGCGCTTCTGGTCTGAACTGAAAAACCGCCTGCCAGCCGACCTGGCCCAGGCACTGGTGACAGGTCCCTCCATCGAGAAGAGCATCGCGCCGCTGCGCAGCTTCGTGGTCGAGCCGATGCAGTATGGACGGATGTTCCTGGTCGGTGACGCGGCCCACATCGTTCCGCCCACCGGCGCCAAGGGGCTGAACCTGGCCGCCAGCGACGTCAGCACGCTGTTCAACATTCTGCTCAAGGTCTATCGCGACGGCCGTACCGACTTGCTGGAAAAATATTCCGCCATTTGCCTGCGACGGGTGTGGAAAGCCGAGCGCTTCTCCTGGTGGATGACCTCCATGCTGCACCGCTTCGACGACGACGCCTTCAACCAGCGCATCAGCGAAGCGGAGCTGGAATATTTCGTCGACTCCGAGGCCGGTCGGAAAACCATCGCGGAAAATTACGTCGGACTTCCTTACGAGGCTATCGAATAGTCGGCTATCGACTTAAACTGCGGGCTCAGTCCTTTTCGCCACCCTGGCGTGATGCCCGCAGGTTCTGCCTTGACCCAAGCCCATACCCTCCAAGCCCCACAGCCCGCCATTCGTAGCGTGCTGGTGGCCCTGATGCTGGCAATTTTTCTCGGTGCACTGGACCAGACCATTGTCGCCGTCTCGATGCCGGCCATTTCCGCCCGGTTCGGTGATGTCAGCCTGCTGGCCTGGGTGATTTCCGGCTACATGGTCGCCATGACCGTGGCGGTGCCGATCTACGGCAAACTCGGTGACCTCTACGGTCGACGCCCCTTGATGCTGTTCGGCATGGGGCTGTTCACCCTGGCCTCACTGTTCTGTGGCCTGGCGCAAAACATGGAACAACTGGTCCTGGCGCGAATATTCCAGGGCATCGGCGCCGGCGGGATGATCTCCGTAAGCCAGGCGATCATCGGCGACATTGTGCCGCCCCGCGAACGTGGTCGCTATCAGGGTTATTTCAGCAGCATGTACGCAGTGGCCAGTGTGGCCGGGCCGGTGTTGGGTGGCTACCTGACCGAGTACCTGTCGTGGCGCTGGGTGTTCCTGATCAACCTGCCGCTGGGCCTCACGGCCTGGTGGGTGGCCCGCCGCACCCTGGTGGGGCTACCAGTGCCGCAACGCACGCCGATCATCGATTACCTGGGCACTGTGTTGTTGATCATTGGCCTGACTGCGTTGCTGCTGGGGATCACCGAGGTCGGCCAGGGCCATGCCTGGCACAGCCGTGAAGTGCTGGGATTACTGGGTTGCGCGGGGGTAGCCCTGGGGGTGTTCGTCTGGTACGAGCGTCGGGCGCGGGAACCGTTGCTGCCGATGCACCTGTTCGCCAACCGCAGCGCGGTGCTGTGCTGGTGCACGGTGTTTTTCACCAGCTTCCAGGCGATTTCCCTGACGGTGCTGGTGCCGTTGCGCTTCCAGAGCGTGACCGGCGCCGGTGCCGACAGCGCGGCGTTGCACCTGTTGCCGTTGGCGATGGGGCTGCCCATGGGTGCGTATTTTGCCGGACGCCGTACCTCGATCACCGGCCATTACCAACCGATGATCCTCTGCGGCGCCCTGCTCTTCCCGTTCGCCATCCTCGGCATGGCCTTCACCCCGCCCGACGCGTTCTGGCTCAGTAGCCTGTTCATGCTGCTCAGCGGCATCGCTTCCGGCATGCAGTTCCCGACTTCGCTGGTGGGGTCGCAAAATTCGGTGCAACAGCAGGACATCGGGGTCGCCACCAGCACCACCAACCTGTTCCGCGCCCTCGGCGGCGCCGTGGGCGTGGCGCTGATGTCGGCGTTGCTGCTGGCCTTGCTGCAGGACTCAAGCTTTGCCCAGCTTGCCGGATCGTCGCTGCTCGGCGAGGGGCATAGCGGCAATGTCTTGCTGGACGGTCTGAACGCCGCCCCGGGCGAGGCGCAGGAGGCCTTGCGCCAGGCATTGCAGGCAACATTCCGGCATCTGCTGTTGATCAGCGCGGCGGTGTCGTTGCTGGGGCTGGCGGCCGCGGTGGCGATGCCCAATCGCTTGCTGCGTGGGCGGGATGAGAAGGCTCGCTAGGCACAATTTCGCTGCCATGCACAAACCTGTGGCGAGGGGATTTATCCCCGCTGGGCTGTGGAACAGCCCCAAGGCAGTCGACTCAGTCTTTCTGAGAATCAGAGGCGTCAGTTTTGGGGGCGCTTCGCGCCCCAACGGGGATAAATCCCCTCGCCACAAAAGCAGGCTCATCACCAGAGCTGAGTCTGGTGCTATCAGGCCGTCGCCGCGACACCCGCCGGCACCACCTGCGCACTCATCCCATCCTTCATCCGCTTGGCATCGCGTACAAAACAGCGCGACGCCAGGAACAGGAACACCATGGTCAGAAACAGCGCCACCGGAATCAGGAACATCGCGTCATGCAAACCAATGGCCTTGAACGCCTCGGTCATTTGCGCGGCGCCGGCCGCGGCCATGGCCGCATGGGCAAAGTAGTCAGACAAACCACCCACCACCACCGGCCCCATGCCGCCACCCAACAGGTATAACCCGGCAAAGAACAACGCCATCGCCGTGGCCCGCAGACGCGGCTCGACGACATCCTGGATTGCCGTGTACACGCACGTATAAAAGGTATAGGCAAACAGCCAGCCGACACTGAACACCGCGACGAACACACCAATTTCAATCCGCCCGGCATACAACGCCCAAGCGGTGGTGGCCGTGGAGATCACCAAGCTGAACGCGGCGAACAGCAGGCGTCCGTTGGGCACCCGCTGATGAATCTTGTCGGCGATCCAGCCGCCCAGGGTCAACCCGAACAGCCCGGTCACGCCCACCATGATCCCGGTGGCAACCGCCGCGTCGTGCAGCGGCATCAGGAAATAGCGCTGCAGCATTGGCACCAGGAACGAGTTGCAGGCATAGGTGGCGAAGTTGAAGCACAGCCCCGCCAACACCAGCCACAGGAAAGTAGGAATCGCCAGCACCCGACGGATGGGCCTGTCGATTTTTTCCTGGGAGATCTGCACCGTTTCCGCCGCGCCGCGCTTGGGTTCCTTGATGAAAAACATGAACACCGCCAGCACCAGCCCCGGCACCGCCGCGATAAAGAACGGCGCGCGCCAGCTGTCGAAAGCCTTGACCATCGCCCCGATGGTGAAGAACGCCAGCAGCAGACCGATCGGCAGGCCCAGCATGAAAATGCCCATGGCCCGTGCCCGACGGTGGGCCGGAAACAGGTCGCCGATCAGCGAGTTGGCCGCTGGCGCGTAACTGGCTTCACCGATCCCCACGCCCATGCGTACCACCAGAAACGCCCAGAAACTGCCCACCAAACCGTTGACCGCCGTCAGCCCGCTCCAGGTCGCCAGGCCCCAGCCCATCAACTTGCTGCGTGAACCGGTATCGGCCAGGCGCCCCAGTGGCAGCCCGGCGATGGCATAGACGATGGTGAAGGCGGTGCCGATGATGCCGATCTGGAAGTCGCTGAGGCTCCACTCCATACGGATCGGTTCGATGATGATCGCCGGAATGGTGCGGTCAAAGAAGTTGAACAGGTTGGCCAGGAACAGCAGGAACAGAATGCGCCAGGCATTCGCCGCTTGGGTCGAGTTCTGCATGGGTCCGTCTCTTTATTGTTATGGGGCACGGCGAGGCATCCGAACCCGGAGTCTGCAATCTAGACAGCGGCGCGCGAGCTGTCTCCAATCATTCGCATGACTGATACCCGACCATGGCGGGGGGCGGGTTCAGTGACTGTGGTCAATGCCCTGAAGCAACTGCCATCAGTTTGCCTTATTTCGACTAAAGATCGCCTTCTGATGGCCGATTCAATCTATCAGGAAAAGATTTTCCCAAGCGCTGCTCAGGTTGCAACCCTGAACGCTTGGGCCGACCTTCGCGCCATCAAGGACGCGAGCTCCCATCCGCGACGGTTCGATGACAGTGCTCATCGCACCGACCAGTTCAGGCACATGGCGAAAAATGACCTCCAAAAAAACAGCCACTGCAGTATCCGATCTGACGCTGAGCCCGGCCGCCAACGGCCCTGAAACCTCGACGCCATCGAGTAGCCCTCGTCCCCTGGCGACCCAGCAGTATCTGTACTTCACCGAAACCAACACCGACCGCATCCTCGACAACCTCGACGGCTTGCGTGACACCGTGTTCCCACGTCCGCCGCACCTGGTGGACGACGAGAGCGAGCGTGGCCAGCAGGAATTCCCTTCGGTGTGCTTGATCGGCCTGGGTCGTTGTGGCTCCAACATCGCCCTGGACGTGGCCGAACTGGTGTACAACGCCCGCAAGTTCTACCTCAACGAATTCAACGCCGAAGACAAGAACTACAGCGACAAGGGCTACAGCCCGGCGCAGTGGATCCGCAACAATTTGCGCCTGGGCACCAGCAAGGCGAGCAAACCGGTGTTCCTGGTCGAACCCCTGGTGATGCTCGGCGACCTGGACAAAGACATCGCCGGGCGTATCCGCTTCTCGCGCAAAGGCGAAAAAAGCGGCTTCTTGCGCGACTACAGCAAAATGAAAATCATGGACCTGTCGGAAGTTCACGCCGGTGGCGCCGGTAACGCGCCAATCCTGGGGCAGTACCTGGCCAAGATCATCCTGAACAAGGACACCCAGCGGTTCTCCAGCCCCGACTGGAAAATGATCCACTCGTACCTGATCGATAGTTGCGGCATCAAGGCCAACCAGTCGCGCCTGTACTTCTCGATCTTCAGTGCCGGCGGCGGGACCGGCTCGGGCATGGCCTCGGAGTTCGGCCTGGCCCAGCAATACTCGTACATGAACAAGACATTCGACACCAAGCCGATGGACGAACACGACAGCAAGAGCGGTCACTCCTTCGTCTTCGAGCCGATCTTCACCAGCGGCATTTGCGTACTGCCGAACATTTCCGATCACCGCAGCGAAATGTCCGAGGCGCTGCACATCAACGCCGGACGCCTGCTGTGCAAGTACCTGTCGGAAGAATGGGATTTCTCGTACAACTTCGCCAACGACGACAGCAGCGAAGCCAGCGTCATGGGCCGCATCCGCCCCTGGAACGCGATGATGCTGATCTCCAACGACATCATGCGCTACGCCGAGGAGAGCGACGATGGCAATATCCAGAACATTGATGTCAATGCCATGGAGAAGCACGCCAACCAGTACATCTCCCAGCAGATTTTCAACATCCTGACCGCCCAGGCCGTGACCACCGACTACGACCAGAATTACTTCCGGCGTGCCGGTATCGACATTGGTGAAACCATCCGCCTGGACGCCAACGACCTGTTCATGAGCCTGGCCGGCCCGGTGGCGATCGCCTATGCCGAATCCGTGGTCCCGGAAACGCCGGTGCCCAGCGGCGACAAGTTCAAGGTGTTCGAGAAAGAGCCACCGCGCCTGAACATCGACGACCTGTTCTTCCGCTCCATCGACCTGCCACACTTCAACAAGGTCACCCAGGCCATTGAAGGCATCAGCCTGTTGCCGATTGAATCCAAGCGCTACCGCGCCTCGCTGGAGCAATACAAGAACTCTGGCTATGACGCTGCCGCGCTGCATGACCTGCACTTCTTCAAGAACTGCTCGTCGGTGGTGTCGATCGTCTCGCTGCCCAAGGACTACAAGCTGTCCTACATGGACCTGAACCGGCTCAAGACTCACCTCAACAGCCTGTTCCCCAACACCACCCTCAAGCGCTACGCACTGGTGATCGGTGCCTCGGCCAACCTGTCGCTGACCACCCTGATCGCCAAGAGCCCCTGCCTGTCGGACGACTTCCTGACGCTGATCGTGGCGTTCATCAAACGCTGCTTTGCCCGCGCCCCGTATCGCTTCGACGACACCCTGGACAACTCGATCCTGGACTTCATCATCAATGAAGACTTCGACGAAGAGCGCCTCGACGATCTGCTCAATGAGTTCGAAAACCCGGCGAAGATCCTCGACACCAACTGGTACGCCATCAAGCCGATGTACGAGAAGAAATACCGCGAGCTGATCAGCGACAAAGACAAGTTTGTCTCGATCAACGACATCCGCCTGTCCCGCGACTGCGTGAAGAAGTCGATCAAGTATTTGCGCGAGATCTACCGTCACCGCATTGGCAAGACCAAGGTTATTTCTTTGAATAACCATACGGGCAAGAGTTATTGAGGCTGACGCAAGACCGAGTCGCCCCTTTCGCGAGCAAGCCCGCTCCCACAGTGGACCGCATTCTTTCTGAAGAAACGCGGTTCCATGTGGGAGCGGGCTTGCTCGCGAAGGCGGCCTTGACTGCACCACCGAGACAACATCCAGAAACAATTAAGCAGCCCACAGGCTGCCCAATAAACTGTTCCCGTTACGTATACGTCACCCTGCCTGTGGCGTTTCACCACGGCAGGATGCCACCACGCTACTCACCTACACACTTTTACGCCGGAGAAAATACGAACCAACTTGGTGCGCACGTCAGATAGACGCCCTTTCCTGGATCATAATCCACGGTGAAACCACCACCGCCCATAGCAGCGGATCACGTTCCAAAAAGTCCAGCGCCCGCGTTTCAGACAGTTTGGCAAGCTGGTCGGCAGCCAGCCAGGCGGCCACTTTGGTACCTTCGTCCTGGGCAACGGCCTCGGCCGCAGCGATCAGATCCAGGGCCGGGTCGACCCACAATAGGGCACCCTTGGCAAAGAACGGCTCCAGCTCCTTCCAGGTAATGGATGCAGTTTCACCAAGCAGTTTGGCATAGAGGGTGCTAGGTTCTTGACTCATGGGAGCTGTCCGGAAAAGAAATCGGCGCGAATGATAACGTCGGTGGTCTGGCAGAAAAACCCGGTAGCAATTTGCAGCACCGATTGAAAAGCGCAGGAAAGCCAGGGATTGCCGATTTCACCGGACAAACCCCGCCGCCATTCTGTCTTTTTCTTTCAATTAAGCGACACCCTCAGGTTTTGCCCCCACGCGCCAGCTTCCCTTGCCAACAATCGGCGCTCTACACTGTACCGGTACAGTTGCCGGGGGCATTTTCCGCGAGGATATCCAAGATATCTGACCCGGTTCTGCTGCTTCGGCGCCAGGACTATAAAAACTACAACAGCATGAGTGGAGCACTATGACTAAGGCTACTAAGCAGATTTCCAAACTGTTTGCCGCTATGGTTCTGGCCGGGGTTGCCAGCCATTCGTTCGCCGCCGACACCATCAAGATCGGTATCGCCGGCCCCAAGACCGGCCCCGTAGCCCAATACGGCGACATGCAATTCAGTGGCTCCAAAATGGCCATCGAGCAGATCAACGCCAAGGGCGGCGTCAATGGCAAGCAACTGGTCGCCGTTGAATACGATGACGCCTGTGATCCAAAACAAGCGGTCGCGGTCGCGAACAAAGTCGTCAACGACGGCGTCAAGTTCGTGGTCGGCCACCTGTGCTCCAGCTCCACCCAACCGGCTTCGGACATCTACGAAGACGAAGGCGTGATCATGATCACGCCGGCCGCTACCAGCCCGGACATCACCGCTCGCGGCTACAAGATGATCTTCCGCACCATCGGCCTGGACAGCGCCCAGGGCCCTGCCGCCGGCAACTACATTGCCGATCACGTCAAGCCGAAAGTCGTTGCGGTCCTGCACGACAAGCAGCAATACGGTGAAGGTATCGCCAGTGCCGTGAAGAAAACCCTCGAAGATAAAGGCGTCAAGGTTGCCGTGTTCGAAGGCGTGAACGCCGGCGACAAAGACTTCTCCTCGATGATCGCCAAGCTCAAGCAAGCCAACGTCGACTTCGTCTACTACGGCGGCTACCACCCGGAGCTGGGTCTGATCCTGCGTCAATCGCAGGAAAAAGGCCTGAACGCCAAGTTCATGGGCCCGGAAGGCGTGGGTAATGACTCGATCTCGCAGATCGCCAAGGAAGCTTCCGAAGGCCTGCTGGTGACCCTGCCGAAATCCTTCGACCAGGATCCGGCCAACATCGCCCTGGCTGACGCGTTCAAGGCCAAGAAGGAAGACCCGAGCGGTCCGTTCGTGTTCCCGTCCTACTCGGCCGTTCAAGTGATTGCCCAGGCCATCACCGAAGCCAAGAGCGAAGACCCGGAAAAAGTGGCTGAAGCCATCCACGCCGGTACTTTCAAGACCCCGACCGGCGACCTGAGCTTCGACGACAAGGGCGACCTGAAGGACTTCAAGTTCGTGGTTTACCAGTGGCATTTCGGCAAACCTAAAACCGAAGCTTCGCCTCAGTAAGGCCTGGCCTGACTGACTGCCCACAAAGCCCACGGCGTGCCGTGGGCTTTGTTTTAAATGTATTGGGCCGCGCTGGCGTGATCCGCCAGTCTCCCCACCTGAAAATCTCAAAACCGTCATCAGCGGTTCGCTGGCAAACCTCGTGCTCGAAGTGGATGCAGATCCACGGGGCCGGGCGGGAAAATGACTCCACCAGTGAAATGCGTATCAGGTTTTTAGGAGCGCTGTAATGCCTGACATCTATCACTTCTTCCAGCAGCTGGTTAACGGTCTGACCGTTGGCAGTACGTATGCCCTGATCGCCATCGGCTATACGATGGTTTACGGCATCATTGGAATGATCAACTTCGCCCACGGCGAGGTGTACATGATCGGCTCCTACGTGGCGTTCATCGCCATCGCCGGGCTGGCCATGATGGGACTCGACAGTGTCCCGCTGTTGATGACCGCGGCTTTCATAGCGAGCATCGTGGTGACCAGTTCCTATGGTTACAGCATCGAACGGATCGCCTACCGCCCCTTGCGCGGCAGCAACCGTCTGATCCCGCTGATTTCGGCCATCGGCATGTCGATCTTCCTGCAGAACACGGTTCTGCTTTCGCAAGACTCCAAGGACAAATCCATTCCCAACCTGATTCCGGGTAACTTTACCTTCGGGCCAGGGGGGGCACAGGAAGTGCTGATTTCCTACATGCAAATCGTGGTGTTCGTGGTGACCCTGGTCGCCATGCTCGGCCTCACGCTGTTCATCTCCCGTTCCCGTCTGGGTCGCGCCTGCCGTGCCTGTGCCGAGGACATCAAGATGGCCAACCTGCTGGGCATCAACACCAACAACATCATCGCCCTGACCTTCGTCATCGGCGCGGCCCTGGCGGCCATCGCCGCCGTGCTGTTGAGCATGCAATACGGTGTGATCAACCCCAACGCCGGTTTCCTCGTGGGCCTGAAGGCCTTCACCGCCGCGGTACTGGGCGGCATCGGCAGCATCCCCGGCGCCATGCTCGGCGGGCTGGTGCTGGGCGTGGCGGAAGCCTTTGGTGCCGACATTTTCGGCGATCAATACAAGGACGTCGTGGCGTTCGGCTTGTTGGTTCTGGTGCTGCTGTTCCGGCCGACCGGCATCCTGGGCCGTCCGGAGGTTGAGAAGGTATGACTAAACATCTTAAATCGGCGCTCTTCAGCGCGCTGTTGGTCTGGGCGGTCGCGTACCCGGTACTCGGCCTGAAACTGACCATCGTCGGCATCGACCTTGAAGTACACGGCACCAGCCCGGCCATCCTGGCGACCATCGCCGTGTGTTCGGTGCTGATGTTCCTGCGGGTGCTGTTCAGCACGCAGATCAGCGCCGCCTGGAAGGCATCGCCCGGCCTGCCGATAGTCCCGGCCAAGGCCAGTAACTTCCTGACCCTGCCGACGACCCAGCGCTGGATCATCCTGGCCCTGATCGTCGTAGCACTGGTCTGGCCGTTTTTCGGCTCTCGCGGTGCGGTGGACATCGCCACGCTGATCCTGATCTACGTGATGCTGGGCCTGGGCCTGAACATCGTGGTAGGCCTGGCCGGTCTGCTGGACCTGGGTTACGTCGGCTTCTATGCCGTCGGCGCCTACAGCTACGCGCTGCTGTCCCATTACTTCGGCTGGAGCTTCTGGATCTGCCTGCCCATCGCCGGGATGATGGCCGCCACCTTCGGTTTCCTGCTGGGTTTCCCGGTGCTGCGCTTGCGCGGCGACTACCTGGCAATCGTGACCCTGGGCTTCGGTGAGATCATCCGTCTGTTCCTGCGCAACCTGACCGACATCACCGGCGGCCCGAACGGCATCAGCAACATCGAGAAGCCGACGTTCTTCGGCCTGACCTTCGAACGTAAAGCCGCTGAAGGCCTGCAGACCTTCCACGAGTACTTCGGGTTGCCCTACAGCTCGATCAACAAGGTGATTTTCCTCTACCTGGTTGCGCTGTTGCTGGCCCTGGCTGCGCTGTTCGTCATCAACCGCCTGCTGCGCATGCCTATCGGTCGCGCGTGGGAAGCGCTGCGTGAAGACGAAATCGCCTGCCGTGCCCTGGGTCTGAACCCGACCGTGATCAAGCTCTCGGCCTTCACCCTGGGTGCCGCCTTCGCCGGTTTTGCCGGTAGCTTCTTTGCCGCCCGCCAGGGCCTGGTGACGCCGGAATCCTTCACCTTCATCGAGTCGGCGATCATCCTCGCCATCGTGGTGCTGGGTGGGATGGGCTCGCAGTTGGGTGTGATCCTGGCGGCGATCGTGATGATCCTGTTGCCCGAAATGATGCGTGAATTCAGCGAATACCGCATGTTGATGTTCGGCGCCTTGATGGTGCTGATGATGATCTGGCGTCCTCAAGGTCTGCTGCCTATGCAACGCCCACACATGGAGCTGCGCAAATGAGCCGCGAGATCCTCAAGGTTGAAAATCTAAGCATGCGCTTCGGCGGCTTGCTGGCGGTCAACGGCGTGGCCCTGACCGTGAAAGAGAAACAGGTCGTTGCATTGATCGGGCCGAACGGCGCGGGCAAGACCACCGTGTTCAACTGCCTGACCGGCTTCTATCAGCCTACCGGCGGCACCATACTGCTGGACGGCGAGCCGATCCAGGGCCTGCCGGGTCACCACATCGCCCGCAAGGGTGTGGTGCGCACCTTCCAGAACGTGCGGCTGTTCAAGGACATGACGGCGGTCGAAAACCTGTTGATCGCCCAGCACCGTCACCTGAACACCAACTTCTTTGCCGGCCTGTTCAAGACCCCGGCGTTTCGCAAGAGCGAACGCGAGGCCATGGAGTTCGCCGAGTACTGGCTGGAGAAGGTCAACCTCAAGGAGTTCGCCAACCGTACCGCCGGCACCCTGGCCTACGGTCAGCAACGGCGCCTGGAAATCGCCCGCTGCATGATGACCCGTCCGCGGATCCTCATGCTCGACGAACCGGCCGCCGGCCTGAACCCGAAGGAAACCGAAGACCTCAAAGCGCTGATCGGCGTGCTGCGCGAGGAGCACAATGTCACCGTGTTGCTGATCGAGCACGACATGAAGCTGGTCATGAGCATTTCCGACCATATCGTCGTGATCAACCAGGGCACGCCGCTGGCCGACGGTTCGCCGGAACAGATCCGCGACAATCCTGAAGTGATCAAAGCCTACCTGGGGGAAGCGTAAATGCTGCAGTTCGAAAACGTTTCCACCTTCTACGGCAAGATCCAGGCCCTGCACAGCGTCAACGTCGAAGTCCGCCAGGGCGAAATCGTAACGCTGATCGGTGCCAACGGTGCCGGCAAATCCACCCTGCTGATGACACTCTGCGGTTCGCCCCAGGCCCACAGCGGTAGCATCCGCTACATGGGTGAGGAACTGGTGGGTCAGGACTCTTCGCAGATCATGCGCAAGAGCATCGCCGTGGTGCCGGAAGGCCGTCGGGTATTTGCCCGGCTGACCGTGGAAGAAAACCTCGCCATGGGCGGTTTTTTCACCGACAAGGGCGACTTTCAGGAGCAAATGGACAAGGTGCTGCACCTTTTCCCACGCCTGAAAGAACGCTTTAGTCAGCGTGGCGGCACCATGTCCGGCGGCGAACAGCAAATGCTCGCCATCGGCCGTGCCCTGATGAGCAAGCCCAAGCTACTGCTGCTCGACGAACCGTCCCTGGGCCTGGCGCCAATCATCATCCAGCAGATCTTCGACATCATCGAACAACTGCGCAAGGATGGTGTGACGGTATTTCTGGTAGAGCAGAACGCCAACCAGGCCCTGAAAATCGCTGACCGGGCGTACGTGCTGGAGAACGGCCGGGTAGTGATGCAGGGCACGGGTGAAGCACTGCTGACCGACCCGAAAGTACGCGAGGCGTACTTGGGCGGTTGAGCCTGTCGCAATGAAAAAAACGGCCTTCGGGCCGTTTTTTTTGCCCGGATTTCAAACGCTGTTGTGGCGAGGGGATTTATCCCCGTCGGGCTGCGAAGCAGACCTAAAACCAGCTCCGCATTGGGTCAGGAAGATGAGTTGCCTGCCTTAGGGGCTGCTTCGCAGCCCAACGGGGCGGTGCGACGTTTCGCTAAATCCCCTCGCCACAATGGATTTCGAAACAAACAAAAAAATCGAGAATCTGCTGTAACACTTCCCCACCTCCCCTCTCTAGTTCAGCAGACCGGCGCTAACGCCGGTTCATTTCCTGAAACTGGAGAATCATCATGACTGCTTCGACCCGCACCCTGTCCGCCGCCGCCCTGGCCCTGGCCCTTGGCTCCGCCTTGAGCATGACAGGCGTCTCGACTGTCCATGCCGCTGACGACACCATGGAAAAATGCTTCGGTGTCGCCCTCAAAGGCAAGAACGACTGCGCCGCCGGCGCTGGCACCACCTGTGCCGGTACCGCGAAGATGGACTATCAGGCCAACGCCTGGAAATCGGTCCCTAAAGGCACCTGCACCACCATGGAAAGCAAAACCTCCCCGACTGGTTTCGGCCAGCTCGAAGCGTTCAAAGCCAAGTCTTGATCGCATCTGCCTGAGGCCAATCTCCATGTCGAAAGCCCCCTCCCTCGCCACCGATACCCGGCTACCGCCAAGGGCAGGGTTGGGGCTCAAGACCGAGCATTTTCGTGAAGTGCTCCAGACCCGACCGGATCTGGGCTTCTTCGAAGTGCACGCGGAAAACTACATGGTGGCCGGCGGGCCGTTTCATCACTTCCTGGGGCGGATACGCGAACAGTATCCGTTGTCACTGCACGGTGTCGGTCTGTCGATCGGTGGCGAGGGTCCGCTGGACAATGCGCATCTGCAACGTCTGGCAGCCCTGATCGAACGCTATCAGCCCCAGTCTTTTTCCGAACACCTGGCTTGGTCCAGCCATGGCCCGATGTTCCTCAATGACCTGCTGCCCCTGGCCTACGATGAAACGACGCTCAAGCGCGTCTGCGAACACGTCGATCAGGTCCAGTCCAGCCTCAAATGCACGCTGCTACTGGAAAACCCGGCCACCTATCTGGCGTTCGAGGATTCAACCCTCGACGAGCCCGACTTCATCAGTGAAGTCATCCGTCGCACCGGCTGCGGACTGCTACTGGATGTGAACAACGTCTACGTTTCGTGCATCAATCATTGCCGTGATCCCTTGGCCTACCTCGACGCATTGCCTCTGCACGCCACCGGGGAAATTCATCTGGCCGGGTTTGCCGAAGACGCCGACAGCCTGGGGGCGCGTTTGCTGATCGATGACCACGGTGCGCCCATCGATAACGAGGTATGGCGCTTGTATCGCACCGTCCTGGCGCGAACCGGACCTGTCGCCACACTGATCGAAAGGGACAACCGCATCCCAGCGTTCGGAGTGCTGCTGGCCGAAGCCGGTCAAGCCGATCAACTGCTAAACACCGCTGGGGGCCGGCCATGAGCCGCTACAGCGAATTCGCCACTGCCCTGCTCGACCCGCACAAAGCTTGTCCGCAGGGTTTGACCTGCGCCACGGGCGCCGATCCAGAAAGCCGGTTCGCGGTGTATCGCAACAACGTGCTCAGCTCGTTGATCAACGCCCTGGCCGACAACTACCCGGTGGTGGCGCAACTGGTGGGCGAAGATTTTTTCCGCGCCATGGCCAGAATGTACGTCCAGTCCGCCGCACCGCGAAGCCCGGTGATGAGCGACTACGGTGCCGACTTTGCCGAGTTCATCGAACACTTCGAACCCGCCGCCAACGTGCCTTACCTGGCGGATGTCGCCCGACTGGAGCGCTTGCAGGTGCAAGCCTGGCACGCCGCCGACGCCCGCCCCATGGACGCACACCAGGTCATGCAAGTGCTGTCATCCCCCGCCTCCCATGATCATCTGAGGGTCGGTCTTCACCCTTCACTGCACCTGTTGCAGTCGCCCTTCGCCGTGGTGGCGATCTGGGCGGCCCATCAACAAGCGCCCGTCGTGCCGTTCGACCCCTTCTCACCGCACTGCGCCCTGGTCCTGCGCAACGACCTGGAGGTGGAAGTGTTTGCGATCAGCCCTGGCGCCCATGATTTCATCCAGGACCTGCTGCAAGGTGTGTCCCTGTCCGCCGCCATTGATGCCTCAACCAGGCGCGACACCGGTCTGGAGCTGGAGCACACCCTCGCGCAACTCATCAGCCACCGAGCCATCACCCATCTGTTACCCGAGCAGGTATTGCCATGAACGCCCTGATCACCCGCGCCATTCAATGGCTGGATAAAATCCCTCACAGCCTGATCGCCTTCGTCGCACGATTCTCCATCGCTGCGGTGTTCTGGAAATCCGGCCAGACCAAAATCGAAGGCCTGGCCATCGACCTGTTCGACGGCACCTTCCAGCTCGGCGTGCCGCGGCTGGCGGATTCGACCATTCCCCTGTTCAAAAGCGAATATGCCTTGCCGCTGCTGTCGCCAGAGCTGGCGGCGTATCTGGCGGCGGTGGCCGAGCATGTGTTCCCGACCCTGATTCTGTTTGGCCTGGCGACACGTTTCTCGGCCCTGGCCCTGCTGGGCATGACCTTGACCATTCAACTGTTCGTCTACCCCGACGCCTATCCGACCCATGGCACCTGGGCGGCGGTACTGCTTTATCTGATGGCCCACGGGCCGGGCAAACTGTCCATCGACCACCTGATCGCCAGGCACTACGCTCGCTGATCAAGGTCGGGACTCCTGTGGGAGCGAGCCTGCTCGCGATAGCAATATCAGCGTCAACGCAGTGGTTGACTGATCCACCGCTATCGCGAGCAGGCTCGCTCCCACAAGGGCTCGTGTGATGCCTTGCTATCGCTGAAGCCGATCCAGCGCCTCGCCACTGCGCTTGAACCAGTCGATCAGATAATCGGCCAGCACCTGGGTACGCTTGGGCAAACCGCCCTGGTACGGATGCACGAGGTACATCGGCATGCGACGGGTCTGAAAGTCCCTGAGCAACCAGCGCAAACGTCCGTCAGCCAATTCCTCATGCAACAGATAGGACGGCAACCGGGCGATCCCGGCGCTGGCCAGGGCGGCTTTTTTCAGCAGGCTGTAGTGATTGCTGGCGAACGGCCCCGATACCCGCACCCGCAACAATTCGTGTTGCTGGTGATAGAGCCATTCCTCCCGACCGCTGTAATGACTGTTGAGCAGGCAGCGGTGTGCCGTAAGGCCCTGGGGTGTCAGGGGTTCGCCATAGTGTTCGAGGTAGGCCGGGGTGGCGCAGGTCAGCTCATGCCAGGCCAGCAACGGACGCGCTACCAGGCGCTCATCAAGGGCCGCGTCGGAGCGGATCGCCAGGTCGAAGCCATCACGGGACAGATCCCGGTAGCCGTTGTTGAGCTCCAGTTCGATCTGCACGTCGGGGTAGCGCTGGGCGAACTCCGTCAGCAAACCCTCAAAGAAGGTTTCGCCCAACGACACTGGAACCGTCATACGCACCGGCCCGGAAATTTCGTCCTTCAGGCGAGCCAGCGCCTGACGCGCCCTTTGCACCTGCACCAACAACGCCTGGGCCTGGGGCAATAACGCAGCCCCCGCTGCCGTGAGACTCAAGCGCCGCGTGGTGCGCTGTAGCAACACCACCGAAAACCGATTCTCCAGCAGGCTGATGCGCTTGGATAACTGGCCCTTGCTGCAGCCCAATTGCTGGGCCGCCAGGGTGAAACTCCCCGCCTCGATCAACACGGCGAACGCCGCCAGGTCGTCCATTTCGCTCATCAGATTGTTTCCAATTGAAAACCAAAGGTTGCCTATTAGCACGATTATCACGAGAAAGAACCTCTCTAGACTGATGCTTCATCCAGCCCATTGAGGAACAGCTCATGAAAATCCTGTTGATCGGCGCCAGCGGCACCATTGGTTCGGCCATTGATAACGAACTGTCGCCGCGTCACGACATTGTGCGTATCGGCCGTCACAGCGGCGACCTGCACGTGGATATCAGTGACAGCAGCTCGATCCGCGCCCTGTTCGAGAAGACCGGCCACTTCGATGCGCTGGTCTGCGCAGCGGGCAACGTCACCTTTGCACCCTTGGACGAGATGACGCAGGACAGCTTCGCCCTGGGCTTGAAAGACAAACTGATGGGCCAGGTCAACCTGCTGCTGATCGGCCGCGAATTCGCCAACGACGGGGCGTCCTTCACCTTCACCACGGGTGTGCTCAGCCACGACCCGATCAGAAGCGGTGCATCGGCGGCCCTGGTCAACGGTGCCTTGGACAGTTTCGTGCGTGCCGCGGCCATCGAGTTGCCCCGGGGCTTGCGGGTCAACTCGGTGAGTCCGAACGTGCTGCTGGAAGCCATGGACAGCTACGCACCGTACTTCCGTGGCTATAAGCCGGTGCCGGCCGCCGATGTCGCATTGGCCTACGCCAAGAGTGTCGAAGGCCTGCAGACTGGCCAGACCTTTCACGTTGGTTGACCCCTTGTGATGCAGGATCAGTCTGCGTAACGTGACGGCACTTGTCTGGAGACTCAATGATGCGTGCCGCCCGTTCCCTGCTGTTTGTCGCCCTCCTGCCGCTTTTCGCCGGCTGCCAGTTGTTCGACGCTCCACGTCAGAGCGTTTCCCATGCCGGCCAGATGCGCATGCAGGGCGAACTGACTGCAGCCGATGGCAAGCTGGTGTTTCAGCCGTGCCAGGAACAGCGTCGCTACATCGTCAACGACAGCGGCGGCACCAGCGTGCTGCAAGAGGCCGCCAGCCTGGCCGATGACCAGGGCAAACTGTTTGCCGATGTGCGAGGCCATATCGTCACCCGCGCAGCGGCTGGTACCGACAGCCAATTGAACCTGGAACAACTGTATCGCCTGGAGCGTTCAGGCAACGCTTGCGACGACGCTGACTTCAAGCGGCTGCTCCTGCGCGCCGCCGGCCATGGCCCCGAGTGGACTCTGGACGCCAGCGGCAAGGGCCTGGTGCTTGAACGTGAGGGCCAGCCGCCTCTGGCAGTGCCTTTCGTTGAAGAACAACTGGGCGATGGCCGCTTCAATCTCGGCACCGAAGCCAACGGCCAGAAGGTCGAGCTTTGGGTCACTCCCCAGCGCTGCGTCGACAGCGCGACCGGCAGCGTGCAGCACATGAGCGCCGAGCTGCGGGTCAACGGTCAGGTACAGCGCGGCTGCGCTTACTTCGGCGGTGCGCGTAACGACTGATTCGAAGGTTTTTGGCTTATAATCGCCGCCTCACGCCCTGGCGCAGTTGTGCGTCCCGCGAACCGGATCCTGTCATGTTACGAATCACCGAACTCAAGCTGCCGATCGACCATCCCGAAGAAGACCTGCGCCCGGCCATCGTGCAGCGCCTGGGCATCGCCAGCGATGACCTGCTCGACTTCACCCTGTTCAAACGCAGCTACGATGCGCGTAAGAAGTCCTCCGAACTGTGCTTCATCTACACCATCGACCTGACGGTGCGCGATGAAACCGGCTTGCTGCGCAAGTTCGCCGATGACCGTAACGTCAACCCGGCGCCGGATGTCAGCTATAAAGTGGTGGGCCAGGCGCCCACCGACCTGAGCGAGCGGCCGATCGTGGTCGGCTTCGGCCCGTGCGGGATCTTCGCCGCCATGTTGCTGGCACAGATGGGCTTCAAGCCGATCATCCTCGAGCGCGGCCCCGAAGTGCGCCAGCGCACCAAGGACACCTGGGGCCTGTGGCGCAAAAGCGTGCTCAACCCCGAATCCAACGTGCAGTTCGGCGAAGGCGGCGCGGGGACGTTCTCCGATGGCAAGCTCTACAGCCAGATCAAGGACCCCAAGTTCCTGGGTCGCAAAGTGCTGCACGAATTCGTCAAGGCCGGCGCGCCGGAAGAAATCCTCTACGTCAGCAAGCCGCACATCGGTACGTTCCGCCTGACAGGCGTCGTGGAAAACATGCGTGAGCAAATTCGCGCCCTGGGCGGTGAAGTTCGCTTCCAGCAGCGGGTCACGGATGTGTTGATCGAGGACGGCCAGTTGGTCGGTGTTGAACTGGCCAGTGGCGAACGTATTCATTCAAGACATGTGATTCTGGCCCTGGGCCACAGCGCCCGAGACACGTTCCGCATGCTCCACGGCCGCGGCGTGTACATGGAAGCCAAGCCGTTCTCGGTGGGTTTCCGTATCGAACACCCGCAATCGCTGATCGACAGCGCGCGTCTGGGCAAGTATGCCGGTCACCCGAAGCTTGGCGCCGCCGATTACAAACTGGTGCACCACGCCAAGAACGGTCGCTCGGTGTACAGCTTCTGCATGTGCCCGGGCGGCACCGTGGTGGCGGCCACCTCCGAGCCGAACCGCGTCGTGACCAACGGCATGAGCCAGTATTCACGCAACGAACGTAACGCCAACTCCGGCATCGTGGTGGGCATTACCCCGGAAGTCGATTATCCGGGGGGCCCATTGGCAGGCATCGAACTGCAGGAGCGCCTGGAATCCCACGCTTTCGTGCTCGGTGGCAGCAACTACGAAGCCCCGGCGCAACTGGTGGGCGACTTCATTGCCGGCAAACCGTCTACGGCGCTGGGCAGCGTCGAGCCGTCCTACAAACCGGGCGTGTCTTTGGGCGACCTGGCCCTGGCCCTGCCCGACTTCGCCATCGAGGCCATCCGCGAAGCTCTGCCAGCATTCGAAAAACAGATTCGCGGCTATTCGCTGCACGACGCCGTGCTGACCGGCATTGAAACCCGCACCTCGTCGCCGCTGCGCATCACCCGCGACGAAACGTTGCAAAGCCTGAACGTCAAGGGCTTGTTCCCGGCTGGCGAAGGCGCTGGCTACGCGGGCGGGATTCTGTCGGCGGGCGTGGACGGAATCCGGATTGCCGAGGCGGTGGCGCGGGATATCCTGGGCCTCAAGGCCTGATCCCTACCCACTGTGGGAGAAGCTTTGTGGGAGCTGGGCTTGCCCGCGATGCAGGCAACTCGGTCTATCAGGTGAACCGAGGTGATGGTATCGCGGGCAAGCCCAGCTCCCACAAAAGCCCGCTCCCACAAGGGATCTCAGTGTTTTCAAGGGTTCAGATATTGGCTCGAAGCACGCTTTCCGGCAGCGCCTCACCCCGCTCTACACTCGCCGCCACGGCATCCATCAGCCCATTCAACTCATAGCCTTGGGCCTTGAGCCACGCCGGATCGTAGTAGGTCGTGGCATAGCGCTCTCCACCATCACACAGAATGGCCACGATGGAGCCCGTCTCCCCGGCTTCGACCATTTTCCTGGCGGCGATCAACGCACCGATCAGGTTGGTGCCGCTGGATCCGCCGACCCGTCGGCCCAATCGCTGGGCCAGGTAATGCATGGCCGCCAGCGACAAGGCGTCAGGCACTTTGACCATCGCATCGATCACCTTGGGTAAAAACGACGCCTCGACCCGTGGCCGGCCAATGCCCTCGATTCGCGAACCGCAATCCAGGCGCAGACTCGCATCGCCGTTGCGGTAGTAGTCGAAGAACACCGAACGCTCGGCGTCGGCACACAGCACACGGGTACAGTGCTGGCGGTAGCGTACGTAACGGCCCAGGGTCGCGGTGGTGCCGCCGGTGCCGGGGCTGGAAATCAGCCAGCTCGGCTCCGGATGCCGCTCGAAACGCATCTGCTGGAAGATCGATTCGGCAATGTTGTTATTGGCGCGCCAGTCCGTGGCGCGCTCGGCGTAGGTGAACTGGTCGATGAAGTGGCCGTCATGCTCACGGGCCAAACGCTCGGACTCGGCGTAGATCTGCGTAGGATCGTCCACCAGATGACTCTGGCCACCATAGAAGGCGATCTGTGCGATTTTTTCCCTGGACGTGGTCGCCGGCATCACCGCAATAAAGGGCAAGCCCAAAAGCCTCGCGAAGTAAGCCTCGGAAATGGCCGTCGATCCACTTGAAGCCTCGATCACCGGAGCCCCGGGCTTGAGCCAGCCGTTACACAACGCGTAGAGAAACAGCGAGCGGGCAAGTCGATGCTTGAGGCTGCCGGTGGGGTGGCTGGATTCATCCTTGAAGTACAACTCGATACCCGGCAGCCCTGGCAGCGCCAGCGGGATCAAATGGGTGTCGGCGCTGCGCTGGAAGTCAGCCTCGATGATACGGATCGCTTCACGCGCCCACTGGCGGTGGTCATTCATGGTGTCTTCTCACTGGGTCGATGCGACGCGGGTAACCTGACGTTCAGGCAGGCACGATTTGTCTCGGAAAAACCAGGCGCAAGCTTAGGAAAAAACCGACATCACGCACAGGTACAGCTAAGGTCCAATATGGACTGTCACTGCCCACCGAGTGCAGCGCATGTGCTGTAACGACATATAACAAAAAAGAATATAACTTTTGTTTTAACTACCAACACCACGGGTTAGGGTGGGCCATCTTTTGATTTGATAGGGGAGAGCTACCTTGGCTATCCGTAGCACTTTGGCACGTTTTCTTCAGTTGGAGGCCGCGGGCGGCCTGCTCCTGATTGCCGCCGCCGTCCTGGCACTGATACTCAATAATTCACCGCTGTCCTGGCTCTATACGGACTTTCTGGACACACCCGTGGTGGCCCAGATCGGAGCGCTGAAAATCGCCAAGCCGGCGCTGCTGTGGATCAATGACGGCCTGATGGCCCTGTTCTTCCTGCTGATCGGCCTGGAAGTCAAACGCGAGATACTCGACGGTCAGCTGTCGAATCCCTCGCAAATCGTCTTGCCGGGTGCGGCAGCGATCGGCGGCATGGTGGTGCCGGCGCTGATCTACTGGTTCCTCAACCGTGACAATCCGGGCGCCCTCGCAGGCTGGGCGATCCCTACGGCCACGGACATTGCTTTCGCCCTCGGCGTGCTGGCCTTGCTGGGCAAGCGAGTGCCAGTGTCGCTCAAATTGTTCCTGATGACCCTGGCGATCATCGACGACCTGGGTGCCATTGTCATCATTGCCGTTTTCTACTCCGGCACATTGTCCACCTTGTCACTGGCGCTTGCGGCCGCCTGTATCGCCGCGCTGGTGGCGATGAACCGGATGGGTGCGGTCAAGCTCGGCCCTTACATGATCGTAGGCCTGATTCTGTGGGTCTGCGTGCTCAAAAGCGGCGTCCATGCCACCCTCGCCGGGGTAACCCTGGCGTTTTGCATTCCCCTGCGCACCAAAAACGCCGAGACCTCACCGCTGCTGACCCTGGAACACGCCCTGCACCCCTGGGTGGCCTACGGCATCCTGCCGCTGTTCGCCTTCGCCAACGCCGGCCTGTCACTGAGCGGCGTCACCCTCGAGAGCTTCACCCATCATGTGCCAATGGGTATCGCCGTCGGCCTGTTGCTGGGCAAGACCGTGGGTGTCTTCGGCCTGACCTGGCTGGCGGTCAAGATCGGCATCGCCAGCCTGCCCGCCAATGCCAATTGGGGCCAGATACTGGGTGTGGCCATCCTGTGCGGTATCGGTTTCACCATGAGCCTGTTCGTCGGTTCCCTGGCCTTCGTGCCCGGCGCCAGCGAATACGCCGGCATGGACCGAATGGGTATTCTCACCGGCTCGCTGCTGGCGGCGTTGCTGGGTTACGCGGTGACGGCGGCGGCCAGTCGTAAGCGGGCAGCATTGCCTTCCTGATTTGCATATTCCTGAAACAAAAACGGCGCTTCTCCCATCAGGAAAAAGCGCCGTTCTTTTCAGGTGAACCAACGAGTCTCGAGGTTTTCTCTTACCCATTTTCCCGCTTAGTGCGATACGCGACTCGTGCCATCCACGGTAGCAATACGAACCCGCTCACCCACACGGAACACTTCGTTTTCCTGAACCTGTTGCACATAGGCGCGCACGCTACCGTCGTCTTCACGAACGGTGATTTCCACACCCTGGGTGCGGGTCAGGCCTTCTTCGGTTGCGGAGCCGATCAGGCCGCCGGCCACGGCGCCGATCACGGCAGCAACGATGCTGCCACGGCCGCCACCGATGGCACTGCCACCCACACCACCTACCACCGCACCCGCCGCGCCGCCGATCGGGGTCTTGGTGCCTTCGATCTTGACCGGACGCAAGGCTTCAATGGTCCCCATGCGAATCGTCTGCACGCGACGCGCTTCGTCACGGGAGTAAGAGTCACCGGTCAGGCTCGACTGACAGCCAGTGAGCAACATCGCCATCGTGGAAAAGGAAGCAACCAGCAAAACAGACTTACGCATAGCATCAAACTCCAAAAGACAGGTATTCATTAAACTCCGCAGCTTGACGCCTGTCACGGCTTCGCCGGGATAAAATTGTTTTCATTCAGGTGGGATACAGGCTCGCCCGAAAAATTCACCCAAACAGTAGCGCCAATTTCCGCTATCCGCGTCACTGACCTGAGGTTTCTCATGGATTACTTCATCATAGCCGCTACCACCGTAGCCGGTTTGTACTTTCATTGGTGGCTGTACGTGCGGATCAAGCGCTGGATGGACCGCGATCTGGCACTGTCATTGGCGGGGCAGGATGAGCTGAAAAAAGCTTACATGCTGCAACAATTGGCCGACGCCCAACAGCAAGGGGTCAAACGACGCGACCTGCCGCAATGGCTTCAGGCCGCTGCGGCGAGCTACCCCGGTTAAGGCGCCAGACGCTCGCGGACCCACTTCGCCTCTTGCAGGCGGTAGTTGAGGCGATCATGCAGACGGCTCGCCCGCCCTTGCCAGAACTCGATACGCTCGGGTAGCAGACGATAGCCGCCCCAATGCTCCGGGCAGTGAGGCTGGCTGTCACTGAAGCGTTGTTCGGTGGCCTTGAGCAAGTCTTCCAACTCACCTCGACCGGCAATCACCCGGCTTTGAGGTGAAGCCCAGGCCCCGAGGCGACTGCCCAATGGCCGTACCTGGTAATAGGCGTCCGACTCTTGCGCCGTGACCTTCAGCACTTTGCCCTCGATGCGCACCTGACGCTCCAGCGTCGGCCAGAAAAAAGTCATGGCCGCGAACGGGTTCGCGGCCAGTTGCTGACCCTTGGCGCTGTCGTAGTTGGTGAAGAACGTGAAGCCTTGGGTGTCGAGTCCCTTGAGTAACAGGATCCGGCAGTGCGGACGCCCATCGGCATCCACGGTCGCCAAGGTCATGGCGTTGGCCTCCACCGGTGCCTGTTCGGTTTTCACCGCGTCGGCAAACCATTGGTGGAACAGTGCGAACGGCTCGGCCGGAGCCTGCGCCTCGGTCAGGCCATCGCGGGTGTAGTCGCGGCGCATATCAGCCAGCGTCTGGGTCATGGCGCGTTCCTTGTAGTTAGCCCATCACTGCTTGGATGCATCGGCGGCCGCGACTTTCTTGGCATCGGTAGCGGCTTTGGTCGGTTGCGACTTCTTCGCCACCGTCGCTTTCTTGGCCGGGGCTTTTTTGGCAGGAGCCTTGGCGGCAGCCTTTTTGACCGGCGCTTTTTTGGTGGCAACAGCCTTGGATTTGTTAGCCGCTGGCGCTGGCGCCACAGCCGCAGGTTTCACGTCCTGGACCGCCACCAACCTTACTGGCGCCGGGGCTGGCATGTTGTACTTGCTCAGCAGCGCAACCAGGGTGTTTTGCGGCGTGACCATCAGCTCGACCCGACGATTCAAAGCGCGACCTTCAACGCTGTCATTAGCGGCACGGGGCGCAACCGAACCCATGCCACGCAGCATCAGGCGATCACGCTGCAAGCCGCTGAGACGGAAGATTGCCGCCACGGACTGGGCGCGTTCCTGGCTGAGCTTCAGGTTGACCGGCGCGGCACCCGATGTGTCGGCGTGACCGAGGATCAGCACGGCGCTTTTTGGATCAGCTTCAAGAAGCTTCGCCACACGGGTGAACGGGCCGAGGCTCACCGGCAGCAGCATGGCCGGCCGGTCCGGGTTGAAAGAGCCGTCCACCGGTGCGGTGACCACCAGCACGTCGTCGCGGCGTTCAAGTTCGAGCTTGCTGTCCTTGATGGCCATGCGCAATTTCGGTTCGTAGTCATCGAGCCAGGCCTGGGTGACTTTAGGATCCGGCATCGGCACCGTCTTGGCGGTTTGCTGATCGTTGCCGCCGAATGGCCACCACCATTTGCCGTTGCTTTCAGCTTCGGCCTTGGCGACGGAAACCGGCGCCTTGACTTCAGGTTTGGATTCGACTTTTTTGGCGACGCCGTCGGCGGCGTCATCGGAAGAGAACGGCCACCACCAGTGAGTGGCCCCCTCGGCCTTGGCTTGTGGCGCGACGGCAGCCGGTTTCAGGGGCGCCGCGGGCGTCGGTTCTTTGGCCGCCACCTTGTCGGAGGCACCGAACGGCCACCAGCCACTGCCGCCCTCGGCATCATTTTGTGGGGTTTGTGCGCAACCGGTGATAGCGAAGCACAGCGCCAGAGCGAAAGATTTATTCAATGACATTGGATATCCACAAAATGATGTAAAGAAAAAACAAAGGCCATGTTCGGGCCGCATAAACAGACGGTTGGAAACTGAAAGGAACACGAGGTTCCTGTGCCCGCCGCCTTGGCTAACGTTTTATAGACAAGTGGCAAGTACCCGCGCAAGGTTCTGCGCCCGCGGATCCATCAAAACGTATGGCCCGAGGGTGTTTGTCACAAAGCCAAAAGCCACATCGTGCTCCGGGTCGGCAAAACCGATGGAGCCCCCCGCCCCAGGATGACCGAATGCCCGAGGGCCGAGGCCGTAGGTCGCGTTCGGCACATCCGGCTGATCGAGCATGCAACCCAGGCCGAAACGGGTCTGGGTCAACAAGGTCTTGTCCTCGCCGAAGCTGTGCTGGCGAGTCAGTTCGTCGAGCATCTCACCTTCCAGCAGGCTGCCGTCCAGCAGGCCCGCGTAGAACCCGGCCAGGCTGCGGGCGTTACCGTGGCCGTTGGCCGCCGGTTGCTCCATGCGCCGCCACTCCGGCTTATTGGTGCTGGTCATGATCGAGGGCGGGTTGGTGAAGGCCCGGGTCGTCATGGCCGTGGGTTCGCGCATCGTCACTTGCAAAAGGCGCTGGGCCGCCGCATCGCCCACATTGCCTTTGCCACGAGCGATGTGGGCCACGCGATGAAACTCTTCATCAGCCAGGCCGACGTGAAAATCCAGGCCCAACGGTTTGGCAATCCGGGCCACGATGGATGCCCCCGGCCCACGGCCGTCAGCCCTGCGCAGCAGTTCGCCGACCAGCCAGCCGTAAGTGATCGCCGCGTAGCCGTGCCCCTCTCCCGGCGTCCACCAGGGCGTTTCAGCGGCCAATGCATCGACCATGGTCTGCCAGTTATAAAGTGCTTCGGGCGCCAGCAGTTCATGTAACGCCGGCAACCCGGCCTGGTGGCAAAGCAACTGACGGAGCGTGACGGCTTGCTTGCCGGCTGCCGCGAACTCGGGCCAGTAGCGGGCGACAGGGGCGTCCAGTTGCAGCTTGCCTTCGGCCACCAGTTGCAGGGCGGTTACCGCGGTGAACGTCTTGGTGCAGGAAAACAGGTTGGCGATGGTGTCGCTGTGCCAGGCTTCACTGCCATCCTTGTCGGCCGTGCCGGCCCACAGATCGATGACCGTGCGGCCGCCGACCTGAATGCACAACGCCGCGCCGCGCGCCTGAGGATCGTCGAACAGCGCCGCGAAGGCTTCACGCACCGCCTCGAATTGAAGCTCATAATGGCCTTGAATCTGCACCCGCAACTCCCTTGAAACAAACACTTTTTTGAAGTGGCCTGCATTGTTTCAGCCATTGGGGGTTTTGGGAACCGCCACAGGACGGTTGACCGGCCTGGCACTGGCCTTTGTGGCGAGGAAGCTTGCTCCCGCTGGGCTGCACCTGTAGGAGCTGTCGAGTGCAACGAGGCTGCGATCTTGTCCTAGACAGTTGAGTCGCAAGCGAAAGATCAAGATCAAGATCAAGATCAAGATCAAGATCAAAAGATCGCAGGCTCGCCAGCTCCTACACGCCCAGCGGTCCCTCGCCACAGCAGTCATTGCACGCGTCAGGAAATCTCCCGGCGGAACGGCGGCAGGGCGTTGAGGATCGCCTTGCCGTAGCGCTGGGTCACCAGTCGGCGGTCGAGCAAGGTGATGGTGCCGCGGTCTTCTTCGGTGCGCAGCAGTCGACCACAGGCCTGGACCAGTTTCAGCGAGGCGTCCGGCACGGATATCTCCATGAACGGGTTACCGCCACGGGCTTCGATCCATTCGGCCAAGGCCGCTTCCACCGGGTCATCCGGAACCGAAAACGGGATCTTGGCGATCACCACATGCTCACAGTAGGCACCGGGCAAATCCACGCCTTCGGCAAAACTCGCCAGGCCGAACAGCACGCTGGAATCCCCGCCGTCGACCCGGGCCTTGTGCTTGTTCAGGGTTTCCTGTTTCGACAGGTTGCCCTGGATGAACACTTGTTTGCGCCAGTCGCGGTCGAGGCCGTCGAATACGTCCTGCATCTGTTTGCGCGAGGAAAACAGCACCAGGGTACCCCGCGAGCCTTCCACCAGTTCCGGCAGGTCGCGAATGATCGCCGCCGTGTGGGCGGCGGCATCCCGCGGGTCGGCCTTGAGGTCCGGGACCCGCAGCACGCCGGCGTCGGCATGATGGAAGGGGCTCGGAACCACGGCGGTCACGGCTTTTTTCGGCAGGCCGGCGCGCATGCGGAAACGGTCGAACGTGCCCAGGGCAGTCAGCGTGGCGGAAGTCACCAGCGCGCCGTAGGCCACATTCCACAGGTTGCGACGCAGCATTTCCGCCGCCAGGATCGGACTGGCATTGACCTCGATGTCGAACAGCGAGCCGCTTTCGGCCAGGGTCAACCAGCGCGCCATCGGCGGGTTGTCTTCCGGGTCTTCAGTCGTGAACGCGGTCCACAACTCCCAGTTGCCCTGGGAGCGTGACAGCAGACTGCCGAACAGCGGGTACCACTCCTCAGCCTGGTTGCTGGCGATACCGATATTGACCTCACCGTCCATGCCTTCCTTGAGCAGGTCGGTCAGACGGGTGAACAGGTCGGTCAGGCGGGCGAAGCCTTTCTTGAGCTCGATGCCCATCTCGCGCATGTGCTCGGGAATGACGCCGCCGACAAAGCGATGACGAGGTCGATCACGACCCTCGACGTCTTCGCCGGGCTTGAAATCCGCCACTTGCTCGCACGCACTGAACATGAACTGCTGGTTCGTCTTGATCTCACGGGCCAGCTCGGGCACCTGCTCGATGAACTTGCCCAGGTCACCCGGCAGCGGGTGTTGAGCCAACAGCTTGGTGAGGTTCTTGGCGGTGGTTTCCAGCCAGTCAGCGGTGGAGCGCAGCCGGGTGTAATGGGCGAAATGGCCGATGGCCTTGTCCGGCAGGTGGTGACCTTCGTCGAACACATAGATCGTGTCACGCGGATCCGGTAGCACCGCGCCCCCGCCCAGGGCCAAGTCGGCCAGGACCATGTCGTGGTTGGTGACGATGACGTCGACCTTGCCCATGCCTTCGCGGGCCTTGTAGAAGGCGCACTGGCCGAAGTTCGGGCAATGACGGTTGGTGCACTGGCTGTGATCGGTCGTCAGGCGTGACCAGTCGGCGTCTTCCAGGGCGGTGGACCAGCTGTCGCGGTCGCCGTCCCATTTATTGCCGGCCAATTTTTCGATCATGCTGGTAAACAGCTTCTGACTGGCCTCATCGACTTCAATCTTGAAGCCTTCTTCTTCGAACAACTGGGCCGTGGCGGTCTGTGCCTGGCCTTCCTGGAGCAACATGTCGAGCTTGGACAGGCACATGTAGCGCCCACGCCCCTTGGCCAGGGCGAAGCTGAAATTCAGCCCGCTGTTGCGCATCAGGTCAGGCAGGTCCTTGAAAACGATCTGCTCCTGCAAGGCAATCGTGGCCGTGGCGATCACCAGGCGTTTGCCGGCGGCCTTGGCGGTGGGGATTGCCGCCAGGCTGTAGGCCACAGTCTTGCCGGTGCCAGTGCCGGCCTCCACCGCCACGACGGCGGGCTCGCCACTGCGCCGGCCTTCGTCGTCGGTGTCGATGTCACCCAGGACTTTTGCCACTTCGGCAATCATCAGGCGCTGGCCATATCGCGGTTTGAGGCTCTTGGCTTCGAGAAAACGCGAATAGGCGCCCTGGATCGTGGTTTTGAGTTCGGTGCTGATCATGAATGGTCGGGCGCTAAAAACGCTGGATAAATTTTCAGTGGTTCGGATCGGCGGCTATCATACCCCGCTAATGAATCCTGCGCAGAACGGAGTAACTCAATGACACCCTTTGCCCTCGTCTACACCCTGCATTTACTGGCGGCCCTGATCTGGGTCGGCGGCATGTTCTTCGCCTGGATGATCCTGCGCCCCGCCGCAATCGCGGCCCTTGAGGGCCCGGCCAGGCTCAAGTTATGGGCAGAAGTGTTTCAGCGTTTTTTCGTTTGGGTCTGGGTGGCCGTGGTGCTTTTGCCGATCAGCGGCGTGGGCCTGATCCACATGCGCTTCGCCGGCTTTGAAACCGCGCCACGTTATGTGCAGATCATGATGGGCTTGTATGTGGTGATGACGGCGTTGTTCATCCGCATCCAGGGGTTGCAGTTGCCGGCCCTGCGCAACGCCGTAGCAGCCCAGGACTGGCCGAAGGGCGCGGCGGTGCTGGGGAAAATCCGGCAACTGGTAGGGATCAATCTGTTGATCGGATTGCTGGTGGTGGCGATTGGCGCGGCGCGGCCGATGTTCTGAAGAGATCGTCTGTTGGACCCAGCCCTGTGGGAGCGGGCTCGCTCGCGAAAGCGGTGGGTCAGTTGGCATTGGCTAACCTGACACTCCCTCTTCGCGAGCAAGCCCGCTCCCACAAGTGCTTTGCAGGTCTCAGAACCGCTGCACCGTCACCGCCCCCGCTGCTCCGGCCGGTCCTGGCTGGCCATCGGCACCCGGGCGACCGCTTTTGCCACCGTCGGCGGTATAGACGAAACATCCCTTGGCCTTGCCGCCAGCGCCGGGTTTACCCCCGGGCCCGGCAGCGCCGCCCGCGCCCCCCTCCACCGCGACCTTGATCTGCTCATCGGGATAATCACGAGGCAGTTCCAGACGCACCTGCGCGCCCGCCGCACCCGGCTGGCCATCGCTGCCATTACTGCCGTCGGCACCGCGACCGGCCGCCCCCCACGTACAACCCGGCGCCTGGCCATTGGCGCCGTCGAGGCCCACGTAGCCTGGCGCACCGGTTCCACCGCGAGCATCCACCGACAACAGCGGCGCATTCAAGGCATTGAAACGCAGATTGAGATCCCGCCCCGGTCGTGCCGCTTTGGTATAGGTTCCGGGCGCACCCCGAGCGGTGATCTGACTGCCGTCGGCCAATTCCCCCTCGGCAACTTTTATCTGCAGTGCCTGCTTCGCAGGCACGATGGCGATCCGCGCTTCGCGCCCCAAGTGCAATTGGCCAATGGACAACTCAGTGACATTGGCAGGCACCAGCAATGTGCCGTAGTCGGCCACGTCCAACCGTTCCAGAGTCAGAGCGCTGGTGGTATTGGGCAGGCGCATCAACGAGTGGCTTTCGACTTGGATTACTTGGGCACTGGCCCATGGGCACACGAGTGCGACAAGCAGACACAATTTACGCATGGGAAGCCTCGGCGGCGATCGGGAGGGTTTGCAAGTGAAAGATGCCGAACAGCAGCACTCTCAGGCGATCACGGCCTGAAGCGGGCCGACCGCGCAGGCTGGCTCGAAACGTCACCAGTTCCAGCAAATGAATCGCCAGCAACGTCGCTGCGCCGAGATTGACCAGCAGATGCAGCGGATGAATGAACGGCATGACCAGATTGACCAGCACCACCAACCAGAACAGCAGGGTCAACAAGCGCCCTAGCGCCCATAACAGCTTCATACATCCCCCTCTGAGTATTATTCTTTGGACGCACAGTAACGGCTTGCGCGCCGAATAAGCCAGAGGCCAGGGCAAATTTAATCTGACACAAACCTCGGCTCGCCGGGTCGCCCCTCCGGCGACCCAGCGGCTCTGGCACGCGGCTCATCGCTGGATATGCAACTCGACCCGACGGTTCTGCGCCCGCCCCTCATCGGTCTCGTTGTCGGCCACTGGCTCGCTTTCACCCTTGCCCTCGCTGGTGAGTTTGTCCGGTGACAGCCCCTGGGTGAGCAGATACTCCACCACGCTGCTTGCCCGACGCTCGGACAACCCCTGGTTGTAGGCATCGGTGCCAACGCTGTCGGTGTGCCCCACCACGCGGATACTGGCGACATTGGCATGACTCAATTTGCTCATCAGCCCATCGAGTTGGCTTCGCGCTTCCTGGGTGAGATCGGATTTATCGAAGTCGAACAGTACCTTGCCGGCATCGTTGAGGGTGATCACTTCAGTGGTCGGAGCCTGAGGTTCAACCGGCGGTGCGCTGGCCGGGTATTGCGGCAACGGGCAGCCGTGATGTTCAACCGGGGTATTGGCCGGCGTGTCGGGACAACGGTCACGGCGGTCGAACACGCCGTCATCGTCTTCGTCGCCATCCTGGGCGTAGCAGATCAGGCCGCCGGTCAGCAGCCCCAGCGCTGCGCCGCCTGCCGCCCAGCCGCTGCTTTCAAGGGCCCCAAGGCCGCCGCCAACCAGACCACCGAGCAAACTACAGACTGGCCAAGTGCGTTGATTCAGCGGTGCGCCGCCATCGCTGTGAGTGGCACAACCTGACAACAGACTGCCCGCCAGCAGTACCGGTAAGGCGGCCTTGAGTAGCATGTTCATGGTGAATGCTCCTGTGTTACCGGCCCATACCGGTCACACAGGAGTAAAGACCCGCATCCGCGACTGTACAAGCCGCGGCTGACGGGGGCTTCAGCGATTTATCTTGATCTCCGTGCGGCGGTTCATGGCCCGACCATCGGCGGTGCTGTTATCCGCCACCGGCTGGCTCTCACCGGCACCCTCCACCGAAACGAAGCTGGCACGGGGCACGCCGCTCTCGACCAGGTATTGCACCACCGAGTTGGCCCGTTTATCAGACAGGCGCTGGTTATAGGCATCGCTGCCAACGCTGTCGGTGTGACCGGTGACGCGCAGTTGCGCGGTGGACGTTTCCTGTTTCAGTCGGGTTGCAATCGTGCTCAGGACCTCCTTGTCGGCTGCCGTCAGGGTGGCCTTGTCGAATTCGAAATGCACGTCACGGATCACAATGGTTTCTTCCTGGACCACCACGGCTTCTTCAACCATCGGCGCCGGTGCCGGTGGCGGGCAGCCGTCGGCATCGACTTGCACGCCCTTAGGCGTGCCCGGGCATTTGTCGCGGCTGTCCGGCACGCCATCGCCATCCTCATCGCCGTCGCCATGCACCCAGCAGTAAGCCGCCGCCATGGTGCCGACAAACAATGCACCGCCGCCGGCCCAGGACGTGCTTTCGATGGCGCCCAATCCAGCGCCTGTCACGCCGCCGACCGCCGCGCAGGTCGGCCAATCGGTCTTCTGCAAACCTGCGCAACCAGTCAACACACCGGTCAGCAGAACCAAGGGTAACGCTGTGCGAACTATGCTCATTGGGTTTTTCTCCTTGAGGGATCGACTTTGCGCCGATTCAGGGGAGTAAAGACCCGACTCCGTATCTGCGCCAGCATCCCGCTATCGCGGCTTTTGTCCCCTATTTGCCGTAGATCGATACGTTTAAGCACAAACCGCTCTAGGCCATGGGGTCCGCGCAGGCTATCGTGGCGGCTCTGACTGAGGAACTTCGATGACCGTTGCCATTTCTTCCCGTACGCCCCAGCAAGCCCTGGCTGCCGTGCTGGACCGTTATGCCCCGCAAAAACTGCTGTTGATCGGTGCCAGCAGCTTCCCTGCCCTTGAAGCGTTCCAACAGGCGCATCCTGATACTGAAGTGGTCCACGCCGCCCCGGGTTCCCTTCCGGCGGATGTGGCGGCGCGGCGTTTTGACCTGGCCCTGGCCCTTGATTGCCTGGAGCATTTACCCAAACGCGACGGTCTGAACCTGTTGGGTGGCATCCGCAATCTCAATGCCAGCCGTATCGCCGTGCTGGCGGACCTCAATGCCTGCGGCTGGCAAGAAACAGATTTCTTTTCCCTGGCCCTGCAGGCCAGCGAGCGATTTCAGCGTCAGGAGCAGGTGCTGACCCTGTTTACTTACGATCTGCTTGAATACAAACAAGTCCCTGACTGGCTCAACTCACGCTTTTGGGCCAACCCGGAAAACTTTGGAAAATACTGGTGGTAGCCGTGAACACAAGCATGCACACAACCATTTGCCCGTGCGGCAGTGGCAACCCACTGGACGCCTGCTGCGGCCATTACCACGACGGTCACCCGGCGCCCTGCGCCGAAGCCTTGATGCGCTCGCGTTACAGCGCCTACGTGCTGGGGCTGGTGGACTATCTGGTGGCCACGACCTTGCCCGCCCAGCAGGACGGCCTGGATCGCCAATCCATCAGCGAGTGGAGCGCCAAAAGCACCTGGCTGGGCCTGGAGGTGGAAAGCAGCGAAGTATTCGGTGGCCAGCCCGAACACGCCTTCGTCACCTTCACCGCGCGCTGGCACGACGGCCAGGGGGAGCACAGCCACCGCGAACAGTCATCCTTCGTACAGAGCGGGGCACGCTGGTACTTCATCGACCCGACGGTGCCAGTCAAGACCGGACGTAACGACAACTGCCCGTGCGGCAGTGGGCACAAATTCAAGAAGTGCTGCGCAGGCTACTTTAATCGCTGATATCGCAATCGTCCGACGCTGCTGCGCACGCCAGCAGGCTAGACTGGGATAAACCAGAGGCACGGACATGACCCTTTCATCACATCTGCTGCGCATCACTTGCCTGCTGCTGTTCGTCGGGCTCGGCAGTTGTGCGTCCTGGCGAGGTGACGAGGCCCCTGAACCGCAGGTGCATCTGACCAAGGTCGAGGTGGTACGGGCCCGGTTGGTGGAGCAGAAGTTCATGCTGCACTTTCGTGTCGACAACCCCGGCGACAGCGATTTGACCGTGCGCGGCATAACCTACCGCATCCATCTGGGCGACCTGTTATTGACCGAAGGCGAGCATGAGCACTGGTTCACCGTGCGTCCCGGGCATAGCCGCTACTTCCGGGTGCCGATCCGCACCAATCTGTGGCCGCAAGTGCGCAAGCTGGTGAAAATGCTCGAGAAACCCCGCCAGCAGATCCCCTACCGCCTGGAAGGTGAGCTGGAAACCGGTTTATTCATCGCTCACTACGTGCACCTGAAGCGCAATGGCGTGATAATCGCTGCCGATTTTATTGCGGAGTAACCCCGATGACCCAGCAACCCCACGTCCATGGCCCTGATTGCAACCACGATCATGAGCATCACCACGATCATGATCACGGACATGTCCATGGCCCGAACTGTGGCCACGCCCACCAGGAACCGGTGCGCAACACCCTGAAGGATGTCGGCCGCAACGACCCTTGCCCATGCGGCAATGGCAAGAAATTCAAGAAGTGCCACGGGGCTTGATGATCCGGGCGTGAATCTGCTTCGTCTGTCAGACCGTTATCGCGAGCAAGCTCGCTCCCACAGCGATTTGGGGTGCAGGGAAACCGGAACCCCCACAAGACCGCTGTGGGAGCAAAGCTTGCTCGCGATGACCGAGGCACATTCAAAATTGATGCAAGCTGACCCACCGCTATCGCGAGCAAGCTTTGCTCCCACAGAAGAAGTTTGGGTGGCCGGGAAATCGAAGGCTAAATCAACCCTCCAAGACAGTTGCTCCCACGGTTAATCAATCGGCCTCGAGGATGTGCTTCACGCTGACCACCGTCGCATACTCGCCATGCAAGTTGCCCAGCGACATGGCGTGCACCTCACCAGCCGAACGGGCATGGCCAAAATAATCAGCCTTGTCGAAGGTAAAACACGCATCTTCGGCCACCCAGGTGTCGAATCCCAGATTGCCGGCCGTCCGCGCCGTGGACTCCACCGAGTTGTTCGTCGCCACACCCACGATCACCAACTGTCCAATCCCCGCCCCCCGCAGGTCCGCCTCCAAGCGCGTGCCGCAGAACGCATCCGGCACTTGTTTTTGAACCAGACTTTCCCCGGCCAGCGGTTCGAACCGCGCCTGAACCTCGACACCCGATTGCCCAGGCCAGAACACTGAGTCCGGCGAGCGGGACAGGTGGTGGACATGAATCACCGGTCGTGCCGATTGTCGCCAAAAACCGAGCAATTGAAGCATTTGCAACTCCGCGTTGGGGTTGTTGCGAGGGCCGAGCCTGGGATGAAGGATGCCTTTTTGTTGATCGATAAGAATCAACGCTGCGTTTTTTTGTAACTCCATGCCGGTTTTCTCGCGCTCGGTCATTGAATTGTCCACACTTGAGCATCACCTCTTCCTACAGGCAAGCCTTTCGGCAATCAGGACGACCTCCCGCCGTCATGTGTTGTCCATCCATCACGCTGTCTTATCTGGAGCCCTCCATGATCGACCTGTATTACTGGACCACGCCAAACGGCCACAAAATCTCGTTGTTCCTCGAAGAAGCCGGCATGCCCTACAAGGTGCACCCGATCAACATCGGCCAGGCCGAGCAGTTCAAGCCCGACTTCCTGAAAATCGCCCCCAACAACCGCATTCCGGCCATCATCGACCATGAACCCGCCGATGGCGGCGAGCCGATTTCGCTGTTCGAGTCGGGCGCGATCCTGCTGTACCTGGCGGAAAAAACCGGTCGGTTCATCCCAGAGGATTTGCGCGGCCGACAGGAGGTGTTGCAGTGGCTGTTCTGGCAAATGGGTGGCCTGGGGCCGATGGCCGGGCAGAATCATCACTTCAGCCGGTTCGCCCCGGAAAAAATCCCCTACGCGATCAAGCGCTATGTCGACGAAACCGCTCGTCTGTACGGTGTGCTGGATCGACGCCTGGCAGACCGTGACTTCGTGGCGGGCCACGAATACAGCATTGCCGACATGGCGATTTATCCGTGGACTGTCTCTCACCAATGGCAAAGCCAGCGGCTGGAAGACTTCCCGAACGTGCAACGCTGGTTCAATCGCATCCAGGAGCGCCCGGCCACCGCCAAGGCCTACGCCCTGGTGGACAAGGTCAACCCGCCTAAAGCCTAACCCTTCTGAAACACCCAACACCCTGTGGCGAGGGGATTTATCCCCGCTGGGGCGCGAAGCGGCCCCGTATCTATGCACCGCGCACTGTCCGGCGGGACGCAGGGGGCTGCTCCGCAGCCCAGCGGGGATAAATCCCCTCGCCACAAAAGCATGAACATCGTTGAGTGCAGGCTTTCATCGCCCAACCAACAAATAACTCCCGCCCCCGCTTGCGCGCCCTCCTCCTGCTCACTAACGTAGCGCCTTTATTGGTGTCCCCCCTCCCGCAGGAGCTTTGCCATGGCCTCGCCAGCCTCTATTTTTTCCTTCCCCCGGCTCGGCGCTGCCGCCGCAGTGGCCAGTGTGCTCGGTCTGAGCGGTTGCCAGACCTGGAACGCCCAAGACACGGTCCCTCCGACGTCCGGCGTGCAACCGCTCAAGGGGCTGGCGCAGAACGTCTCGGTTCGACGCAATGCCATGGGTATGCCGCTGATCGAGAGCAACAATTTCCATGACGCCCTGTTCAGCCTCGGCTACGTCCATGCCAGCGACCGCATCAGCCAGATGGTGACCATGCGTCTGCTGGCTCAGGGTCGTCTGGCAGAAATGTCCGGCGCCGAACGACTGGACGTCGATCGCTACATGCGTGCGGTCAATCTGAAGAAAAGCGCCGACGAGTTGTACAAAGCCTCCTCGCCGCGGCTCAAACGCTTCTTCGAAGTCTATGCCCGCGGCGTCAACGCGTACCTGTTCCGTTATCGCGACAAGTTGCCGCCGGACCTGGCCGCCACCGGCTACAAACCCGAATACTGGAAACCGCAAGACTCGGCGCTGCTGTTTTGCCTGCTCAATTTCAGCCAGTCGGCCAACCTGCCGGAAGAAATCGCCGCCTTGGTGCTGGCCCAGACCGTGAGCAACGACAAACTGGCTTGGCTGAGCCCGTCCTACCCGGACGAACAACTGCCCATGGCTGAGGCCGAAAAGCTCCAGGGCGTCCGGCTCAATGGCCAGGTTCCGGGCCTGAACGAGATCAGCAAGGCCAGCGCTCAGTTGTCCGAACTGAACGTGCTGAATATTGCCTCCTCCAGCAACTGGGCCATCGCGCCGCATCGCAGCCGCAACGGCAAGAGTCTGCTGGCCAGCGACAACCATGGCCCATTGAGCGTGCCGTCACTGTGGGTTCCCGTGCAGATTCGTGCGCCCAAGTATCAGGCAGCCGGGGTTTCCGTGGCGGGCATCCCGATGATTCTGGCGGGGTTCAACGGCAAAGTGGCCTGGAGCATGAGCAGCGTGTTGGGCGACAACCAGGACCTGTTCCTGGAAAAAATCCGACGCCAGGGCAATGGTCTGTCCTACGAGGTCAACGGCAAATGGCAACCGGTGATGGTCCGCAACGAGACCTACTTCATCAAAGGCCAGCGGCCGATTCGCGAAGCCGTCTATGAGACCCGCCACGGCCCGCTGCTCAACAGCGTCCAGGGCGCGGCCATGGCCAACGGGCTTGGCCTGGCCTTGCAGACGCCGAGCTTTAGCGACGACAAAACCCTGGACGCGTTCTTCGACTTGTCCCGAGCGCAGAATGTCGAGAAAGCCTCCGATGCCAGCCGTGAAATCCGCGCCATCGCGGTGAACATGATCTTTGCCGACGCCAGCCACATTGGCTGGCAAGTCACCGGGCGCTATCCGAACCGCCGCGAAGGCGAAGGCCTGTTGCCATCGCCCGGTTGGGAAGGTCGCTACGATTGGGATGGCTACGCCGACCCGATGCTGCACCCCTACGATCAGGATCCGACCCAGGGCTGGCTCGGCGCCGCCAACCAGCGGGTCATTCCCGACGGCTACGGCATGCAGTTGTCCAATTCCTGGGGCGCCCCGGAGCGCGGCGAGCGCATGGCCGAGCTGGCCGGGGCCAGCAAGCACGACAGCCGCAGCCTGACTGCCATGCAATATGACCAGACCACGACCTTTGCCGCCAAGCTCAAGCAAGTCTTCGAAGCCCCGGGCATGGCCCAACCGCTCAAGCAGGCGATCGACGCGCTGCCAGTGGCGGACCGGGCCAAGGCTCGCGAGGCCTATACCCGACTGATGGCTTTCGATGGCCGGCTCAGCCCAAGCTCCGCCGATGCGGCGATTTATGAACTGTTTCTGCAGGAAAGCATGAAGCAGATCTTCCTCGACGAACTGGGTCCGAACAGCAGCCCGGCGTGGAAAGCGCTGCTCGCCAACGGCCAATTGTCCTACTCGGCCCAGGCCGACCACTTGCTCGGTCGCGAAGACAGTCCGTTCTGGGACGACGTGCGCACACCGCAGAAGGAAGACAAATCCGTGATCCTGGCCCGCAGCCTGGCCGCCGCCATCACGGCTGGCGACAGCCAGTTGGGCGTTGATCACCGGGCCTGGCAGTGGGGCAAGCTGCATCGCTACGAATGGAAGAACAGCAACGGGCAAATCGTGCGCGGTCCCATCCCAGCTGGTGGCGATGCCTCCACGCTCAACAGCTCGGCATTCGCCTGGGGCGAAGATTTCAACACCACCCTGGCGCCGGCCATGCGGTTCATCGTCGACTTCGGCCTGCCCGAACCGTTGATGATCCAGGGCGGCACCGGCCAGTCGGGCAACCCCGCCAGCCCGAACTACATCAATGGCATTGATCCGTGGATCAAGGGGCACTATCAGAACCTGCCGTTGCAACCGCAGAACTTTGAGCGGGCGTATGGCAAGGCGCGCTTGACCCTGGTGCCTGGCAAATAACCGCAGGGTTTACGGTGGCAAGGGCACTCGCCCCCTTGTAGGAGCTGTCGAGTGCAACGAGGCTGCGATCTTTATCCGCTCCAATTGGGTCCTGAGCGAAAGGTCAAAAGATCGCAGCCTCGTTGCACTCGACAGCTCCTACAGGGGCGCTGCCCAGTCAGAGCGTGCAGTCCAGGATTCTCGGTGCTGGTGCGCATCAAAACCCGATAGAACTTCTCCTCCCGCCCCCGCCTCTACCAGACAAGCCCATCTTCCCGGTGAATGCATGGATCTTGTCATTGCCCGCCCCGAAGGCCTGTACTGCCCGCCTGGAGACTTCTACATCGACCCCTGGCGCCCGGTGGAACGTTCGGTCATCACCCACGCCCACGGCGATCACGCCCGTGGCGGCCACCAACACTACCTGGCAGCGGCCCCCGGCGAAGGCATTTTGCGGTCGCGGCTGGGCCAGGACATCAACCTGCAAACCCTGGCCTACGGCGAGCGGTTGCTGCACCACGGCGTGACCTTGAGCTTTCATCCTGCCGGCCACGTACTGGGTTCGGCCCAGGTGCGACTGGAATATAAGGGTGAAGTCTGGGTGGCGTCCGGGGACTACAAGGTCGAACCCGATGGCACCTGTGCGCCGTTCGAGCCGGTGAGGTGTCATACGTTCATCACCGAATCCACCTTCGGCCTGCCGATCTATCGCTGGCAGCCTCAACTGCAGGTCTTCGACGAAATCAATCAGTGGTGGCGCAGCAACATTGCCGTCGGCCGGGCCAGCGTGCTGTTCTGCTATTCCTTTGGCAAAGCCCAGCGAATTCTCCACGGAATCGACGAGAGCCTGGGGCCGATCCTGGCCCACGGCGCGGTAGAACCCCTGAACCGGGTCTACCGCGAAGCCGGGATCCGTTTGCCCGCAACGATCTATGCCGGCGATATCAAAAAGAACGACCCGATCATGAACCAGGCGTTGATCATCGCTCCCCCCTCTGCCGGTGGAAGCACCTGGATGCGCCGTTTCGGTGACTACAGCGACGCCTTCGCCAGCGGCTGGATGCGCTTGCGCGGCACCCGTCGGCGGCGCGGCGTGGATCGGGGCTTTGTATTGTCCGACCACGCCGACTGGCCCGGCCTGCTCTGGGCCATCGAACAGACCGGCGCCGAGCGAGTGATGGTCACCCACGGTTCGGTGGGTGTGCTGGTGCGCCATTTGTGCGAGCAAGGCCTGGATGCCCAAGGCTTCAGCACCGAATACGGTGACGATGAAGAAGACTTGAACAGCGCCACTGGCGAGGACGCGTCATGAAAGCCTTCGCCGAGTTGTATGCCGAATTGGACGCCACCACTTCCAGCAATGCCAAGCTCGCCGCCATGCAGGATTACTTCACCAAAGCCCCGCCCCAGGATGCTGCGTGGGCTGTGTATTTCCTGTCTGGAGGGCGTCCGCGACAACTGGTGCCGGTCAAGACCTTGAGGGAATTGGCGGTGCAGATATCCGGCTTGTCGCTGTGGCTGTTCGAAGAATGCTATCAGGCCGTGGGCGATCTGGCTGAAACCATCTCGCTGGTGCTGCCGGAGTCACCTCACCGCTCCGATGAAGGCCTGGCGCTGTGGATCGAAGAGAAACTCCTGCCGCTGCGCGGTGAATCGCCCGAGGTGCTGGCGCTGCGGTTGCCGGCGTTGTGGGCGCAACTCGACCGCCCCAGCCTGATGCTGTGCATCAAGCTCATCACCGGCAGCTTCCGGGTGGGCGTGTCCAAGTTGCTGGTCACCCGAGCGCTGGCGGCCATGGCCGGGCTGGACAGCAAACGGGTCGCCCAGCGACTGGTGGGGTATACCGACCTGTCCCATCGTCCGACCGCCACAGGCTACCTCAAACTCATCGCTGCCGAATCCGAGGATGAGCACGCCCAGCGCGGCGGCCAGCCTTATCCATTCTTCCTGGCTCATGCGTTATCGCAAGCGGTGGAGCAGTTCGACACCACCCTGGGGCCGGCCAGCGACTGGCAAGTGGAATGGAAGTGGGACGGAATCCGCTCCCAAGTGGTCAAGCGCGATGGGCATTTGTGGGTCTGGTCCCGGGGCGAGGAACTGATCACCGAGCGTTTCCCCGAACTGCACAGCCTGACGCAGGCGTTACCCGACGGCACGGTGATCGACGGCGAAATCGTGGTCTGGAAAGCCGCATCGCCAACCACCGCAGACGCCTTCGATCCGGATACGCCGCTGGAACCGAGGGTGCAGCCGTTTGCCTTGCTGCAACAACGCATCGGCCGCAAAACCCTGGGCAAGAAAGTTCTCGAAGACGCCCCCGTGGTGGTGATGGCCTACGATCTGCTGGAATGGCAAGGCGCGGACTGGCGCAGTCGTCCCCAGACCGAGCGCCGCGAGCAACTGGAGGCGTTGATTGCCCGATGTCGCAGCGCGGTGCTGCTGCCGTCGCCGATCGTCACTGGCAATGACTGGTTCGACCTCGCCCGGCAACGCGAAGCATCCCGCAGCCTTGGCGTCGAAGGCATGATGCTCAAGGCCCGCGACGCACTGTATGGCGTTGGTCGGACCAAGGACATGGGGGTGTGGTGGAAGTGGAAAATCGACCCGTTCAGTGTCGACGCGGTCCTGATCTATGCGCAACGCGGGCATGGCCGCCGTGCCAGCTTGTACAGCGACTACACCTTTGCTGTCTGGGACAACCCGCCGGGCAGCCGCGAACGCACACTGGTGCCGTTCGCCAAGGCGTATTCGGGGCTGACCGATGAACAAATGCGTCAGGTCGACAGCATCGTGCGCAAGACCACCGTGGAGAAATTCGGCCCGGTGAGCAGCGTCACGCCGACCCTGGTTTTTGAGCTGGGCTTCGAGGGCATTGCATTATCCAAGCGCCACAAGAGCGGGATCGCTGTGCGCTTCCCGCGGATGCTGCGCTGGCGCCAGGACAAGAGCGTCGAGGAGGCGGATACGCTGGCGGCGCTTCAGGATCTGTTGAAAGCGTGACCGCTCTGCTCCGAACAGGGCCAGCGTCGGCCCGGGTCATGACGCCCTCCACGTCAAGGCGAAAATACTTTCACCCGGCACTTCAAAACGGATGCGTCCATCCCGGCACTGGACAGGGGCATCGCGCTGGCGGCTATCAGGACCGAAAAGGACGAGGGATGGGCAGGCAGTGCCTGCGCCCTGCAGGCTGATCCGTTGCAGACGGTCGCCCTTGTTTACGCCCAGCACGCTGCGTTCGTTGCCGCGGGCCATCGCCAGGGCATCGACCTCGAACGCGCTGTTGTCCATACGCACAACCTGATCGAGCCAGTGCGACTGGATGAAGTGCTGCGCCAAGCCTACCGGTTTGAGCTCGAAGCGATCAGGCCCTGTCAGGCGGATCATGCCTTTGAGGTGATGCGGATCGTCAGCGGCCGGAAACCAATTGAGCACGTCGAGCAAACCATCCTGGGCTGAGTTGATCGCCACAGAGGCCCACCAGAGCGATGCGAAGCGCGTCTCCTGTTCGTAGGGGCTCACGCTTGAACCGCTGGAGATATTGGTCTGGTCCAGCAACAACGCCTTGCGTGGCCGGCCATCGGCTTGCAGGCCGACGATTTCCGCAGCCCGGCGCACCGAGTCGCGATAGACCCGCGTGGCCAGCAGGTCGCGAATCATCCACTCGTGCCAGGCCAAGGCATCGATTTGCGGGGCCGATTCGTCGAGCATGCGCCGAGCCCAGTCGATGCCACGGTGCTGGGCACCTCGTCGCATAAACGGTCCGTTGACGAAGCGCGAGCTGGCGGGCATGGCGATACGCACGCCGGCCTCCCGTGCCCCGGGGTAGTCGAGCACCTGGCGATACAGGGCGTCGAAGAAGCGCTTGTACGTCGCATAGTCCGGGTAGTTGTAGTTGGGTTCGTCGGCAAACGAGAGGTAGTGAGTGCCACGACCCAGGGCCACGGTTGTCGCCAGCCAGGCGTTCAGGCCGGCAAGGGTCTGGCTGTTGGCCTCCAGGTCGGCCTTACGCCCAGAGCCCGCGAGCAAGGTGATGTTGGTATCGATACCACCGCGCTCCAGATAAAAACGCCTGAAAGCATCTTCGAAATGGGGCTGAGCGGCCAGGACGTCGACAATGCTGTAAAAGCTACCCGCACGGGGCTTGAGCGCGTCGAGTGCGCTGTAGCTTGCCGGCGGGGGAAGCCGGTAGGGCAAGGCCAAGCCCAGACGCGGCGTGGGCCCCAACATTTCGGGATGCAGGGCGAGTTCGGTACGGCCGCTGTCCTGCCGCAGCGGCTGCAAGTGCTGAGGACGCTGGGCAAACAGGTTGGCGGTGCCGTCCAGCCAGAAAGCCGCTTTGCCTTTGCCTTGCAGGCGCAGGCGCCAATCTTGATCCTTATCGCTGACGGGTAAGGCCATCTGGTCGAACTTCGGGTACGCCTGGTAGGGCTTGAGCCTCAGTTCGACTTTTTTGCCATCGCCCAGGCGCTCGGCATTCAGAGCCCTGACACCGCCGAAATACTTGCCTGCCAAAATCGCCTGCTCGCCGCCGCGGACCTTGAAATACAACTCGACGTTGGCGGCGGTCTCGACGCTGAAGTGCACTTTCGTCGGCGCGAACAGGGCGACGGTTTTGTCGTCGTGCTCGAAGCGATAGCGCCTGAAGCTATAGCCCGGCACTTCCACGCGGTAGCTGGCGGCGCTGGCGGGCAATGCCCAGTCTTGTTTGCCGCTACCTTCGCTGGCGGAAATAAAACGCTCGTCGCGCAACTGCCCCTGCCCGTCCAGCAGGTAAATACGTTCCTCATTAGCATCGTTTTGCCAGGCCGGTACCCAACTGACGTGCAACGTGTCGTCGCGCCCCGCCTGCAAATAGAGGCTGCCGTCACGAACATCGCCCCAGCGCATGGGTGCGGCCTGAGCCAGACTGCTGAACGCTAGCGTGACTATCACAGCAATGCATTTCATCGTGTGCTTTCCACAGTCTTCAACTCAGGCGCTTGGCGCTCTGCCATCATCGACCTATACAGTAGCTATCTGCCCGCAGGCAATACCTTATAGACCATCAAGTCGCCGTGGGGCCTCGCCACAGGAGCGTCTGAACGCAGCGTCCGCGCCATCCTGGTGCATTTTTTTAAAGCCCGCTCATCCCTGCGCACCATCACGTCCCGCCGGCTGCCGCCAACGTTTTTAAAACGCTTGTTCGGCACTCTGGTTCGAAAATTGCTACCTTTACGCCGTCATACCGTTCTCGCCTTCACCGGTAACAATACTTACGCGCCACAAGCGCTCATATTGGTTTTAGGGATTGAATAATGAAAAAAGCACTGCTGACCCTTTCTGCACTGGCGTTGTGCATGGCCGCCGGCGTCGCCACGGCCAAGGAATACAAGGAGCTGCGTTTTGGTGTCGACCCGTCCTATGCCCCGTTTGAATCCAAAGCCGCTGACGGTAGCCTGGTAGGTTTCGATATCGACCTGGGCAATGCAATCTGCGAAGAATTGAAGGTCAAGTGCCGCTGGGTCGAAAGCGATTTCGACGGCATGATCCCGGGCCTGAAGGCCAATAAGTTCGACGGCGTGATCTCGTCCATGACCGTGACACCGGCGCGAGAAAAAGTCATCGACTTCTCCAACGAGCTGTTCTCCGGCCCGACCTCGTATGTGTTCAAGAAGGGCTCCGGCCTGAGCGAAGATGTCGCGTCTCTCAAAGGCAAAACCGTCGGTTACGAGCAAGGCACCATCCAGGAAACCTATGCCAAAACCGTACTGGACAAGGCTGGGGTCAAGACCCAGGCCTATCAGAACCAGGACCAGGTTTATGCCGACCTGACCTCCGGCCGCCTCGATGCGTCGATCCAGGACATGCTGCAGGCCGAACTGGGCTTCTTGAAATCGCCAAAAGGGGGTGACTATGAAGTCAGCAAACCCGTGGACAGCGAACTGCTGCCTTCCAAGACCGCCATCGGTATCAAGAAAGGTAACAAAGAGCTGAAGGCACTTTTGGATAAAGGTATCAAAGCGTTACACGACGATGGCACGTACGCCAAGATCCAGAAGAAACACTTTGGCGATCTGAATCTGTACAGCGGCAAATAATGCGCAGCGCCCATCCGGCCTCGGATGGGCGCTTTTTTTCTGCCAAAGGCCTCTTTCATGTTCGAACAACTCCTACAAAATCTGGGGCTCAGCGCCTTCAGCCTGCAGGGCTTCGGCCCGCTGCTGATGCAGGGCACCTGGATGACCATCAAGCTGGCGGTCCTGTCTTTGTTACTGAGCGTTTTGCTCGGCCTGCTGGGGGCTAGCGCCAAGCTGTCCAGCGTCAAACTGCTGCGTATCCCGGCCCAGCTCTACACCACGCTGATTCGTGGCGTGCCGGACTTGGTGCTGATGCTGCTGATCTTCTACAGCCTGCAAACCTGGCTGACCTCTTTTACCGACTTCATGGAATGGGAATACATCGAGATCAACCCATTCGGCGCCGGGGTCATCACCCTGGGCTTCATTTATGGCGCGTACTTCACCGAAACCTTTCGCGGCGCGATTCTCGCGGTGCCCCGGGGTCAGGTCGAAGCCGCCACGGCGTATGGCCTCAAGCGTGGCCAGCGTTTCCGGTTCGTGGTGTTTCCGCAAATGATGCGCTTTGCCCTGCCGGGCATTGGCAATAACTGGATGGTAATGCTCAAGGCCACCGCGCTGGTGTCGATCATCGGCCTGGCCGATTTGGTCAAGGCCGCCCAGGATGCCGGCAAAAGCACTTACCAACTGTTTTACTTCCTCGTGCTCGCGGCGCTGATCTACCTGCTGATCACCAGCGCGTCCAATGTCGTCCTGCGCTGGCTTGAACGCCGTTACGCCGCCGGCGCACGGGAGGCAGTGCGATGATCGAACTTCTTCAGGAATACTGGCGGCCGTTCCTCTACAGCGACGGCAATCACATCACGGGCCTGGCCATGACAATGTGGCTGCTCAGCGCCTCGCTGCTGATCGGCTTCGTGATCTCGATCCCGCTGTCCATCGCCCGGGTTTCACCCAAGGTCTACATCCGCTGGCCCGTGCAGTTCTACACGTACCTGTTCCGCGGCACGCCGCTCTATATACAGCTATTGATCTGCTACACCGGCATCTACAGCCTTGAAGCGGTGCGCGCCCAGCCCCTGCTCGACAGCTTTTTTCGCGATGCCATGAACTGCACGATCCTGGCCTTCGCCCTGAACACCTGCGCCTACACCACGGAAATCTTCGCCGGGGCGATCCGCAGCATGAACCATGGCGAAGTCGAAGCAGCCAAGGCTTATGGCCTGACGGGCTGGAAGCTGTACGCCTACGTGATCATGCCTTCGGCACTGCGGCGTTCGCTGCCGTACTACAGCAACGAAGTCATCCTGATGTTGCACTCGACGACCGTGGCGTTCACCGCTACCGTTCCAGACGTGCTCAAAGTCGCCCGGGACGCCAACTCGGCCACCTTCCTGACCTTCCAGTCGTTCGGTATCGCCGCGTTGATCTACCTGACCGTCACCTTTGCACTGGTGGGCCTTTTCCGCCTCGCCGAACGCCGCTGGCTGGCCTTTCTCGGGCCGACTCACTAGGGCTTCTGTTTCAGGACACACACGCACATGCGCCACCAGATTCATGACCTGCTGGCCCCACTGCCGGGGACCGCACGCAAGATCCACAGCTTTCACTTCGGCCCGGAAAAAGCCGTCGGTAAAATCTATATCCAGTCGTCCCTGCACGCCGATGAGTTGCCCGGCATGCTGGTGGCCTGGCACCTCAAGCAGCGCCTGGCCGAACTCGAAGCTTCGGGCCACCTGCGGCACGAGATTGTGCTGGTGCCCGTGGCCAATCCCATCGGCCTGGAACAAGTGCTGATGGACGTGCCGCTGGGCCGCTACGAAATGGAGAGCGGGCAGAATTTCAACCGCCGGTTTGTCGACCTGAGCGAAGAGATCGGCAACCAGATCGAAGGCCAGCTCACTGACGACCCACAGCACAACTTGACGCTGATCCGCAAACACCTGCGCGACGCCCTCGCCCGCCAGACCGCCAGCACGCAATTGCAATCACAGCGCCTGGTTCTGCAACGGCTGGCCTGCGACGCCGACATGGTGCTGGACCTGCATTGTGATTTCGAAGCCGTCGCCCACCTTTACACCACCCCCGAGGCCTGGCCCCAGGTCGAGCCGCTGGCCCGCTACATCGGTGCCGAGGCGAGCCTGCTGGCCACGGATTCGGGCGGTCAGTCGTTCGATGAATGTTTCACCCTGCTCTGGTGGCAACTCAAGGAACGCTTCGGCGAACAATTCGAAATTCCGCTGGGCAGTTTTTCGGTCACCGTCGAACTGCGCGGCCAGGGCGACGTCACCCACGACCTGGCGAGCCTCGACTGCCAGGCCCTGATCGAATACCTGATCCGTTTCGGCGCCATTGACGGCGAACCAATGCCGTTGCCCGATCTGCTCTACCCGGCCACGCCGCTCGCTGGCGTGGAGCCAGTGGCGACGCCGGTCGGCGGCCTGCTGGTCTACAGCGCCGTGCCCGGCGAATACCTGGAGGCGGGGCAACAGGTGGCGCAAATCATCGACCCCATCAACGACACCGTCACCCCCGTTCATTGCTGCAATGCCGGGCTGTTGTACGCCCGCTCGCTGCGTCGCATGGCCACCGCCGGCATGGTGATCGCCCATGTCGCCGGCACCGAAGCCTACCGCAGCGGCTACCTACTTTCGCCTTGAGGATGCATGCCCCATGTACAAACTGACCATCGAAGGCCTGTATAAGAGCTATGGCGAACATCAGGTGCTCAAAGGCGTTTCGCTCAAGGCCAGGACCGGCGACGTCATCAGCCTGATCGGCGCCAGCGGCTCGGGCAAAAGTACCTTTTTGCGCTGCATCAACTTTCTGGAACAACCCAACGACGGTGCAATGAGCCTGGACGGCCAACCGATCCGCATGATCAACGACCGCCATGGCATGCGCGTGGCCGACGAGAATGAATTGCAGCGCATCCGCACCCGCCTGGCCATGGTTTTCCAGCACTTCAACCTGTGGAGCCACATGACTGTGCTGGAAAACATCACCATGGCGCCGCGCCGGGTGTTGGGCGTCAGTCAGCAGGAAGCCGAGGACCGTGCCCGTCGTTATCTGGACAAGGTCGGCCTGCCGGCGCGCGTGGCCGAGCAGTACCCGGCGTTTCTTTCCGGTGGCCAGCAACAGCGCGTGGCCATCGCCCGCGCACTGGCAATGGAGCCGGAAGTGATGCTGTTTGACGAACCCACCTCGGCCCTTGACCCGGAGTTGGTGGGAGAAGTCTTGAAAGTGATCCAGGGCCTGGCCGAAGAAGGCCGGACCATGATCATGGTGACCCACGAAATGAGCTTCGCCCGCCAGGTGTCGAATCAGGTGCTGTTTCTGCACCAGGGCCTGGTGGAAGAAGAAGGCGCGCCGCAAGACGTGCTGGGCAATCCCAAGAGCGAGCGGCTCCAGCAGTTTCTCAGTGGCAATCTGAAATAAACCTGACAAACCTGACAGACTGCTTTTGTGGCGAGGGAGCTTGCTCCCGCTGGGCTGCGAAGCGGCCCCCTGTTTCTGCCTGACACACACCGCGAGGGGGCCGCTTCGCGCCCCAGCGGGAGCAAGCTCCCTCGCCACAAAAGCACGCTCGCTCGCCACGACAACCTGCATAAAACCTTTCATACGCCATTGTGGTCACTGAAGAAGGACTTTCAGGACGCACGCGGCGGGTATGGCGACATCCAGCAATTTCGCAAACCAATGGTTCAGCGCCCGCGGCTGGAAGCCGTTCGCCTTTCAAAAACAAGTGTGGGCTGCGGTCAAACGTGGCGAGTCCGGGCTGCTGCACGCCAACACCGGGGCCGGCAAGACCTACGCAGTATGGTTCGCGGCACTCAACCGGTTCGCCCGCCCGGCGCCACCGCCGCAGAAACCCCGTAAACGCAAACCCGTGGCCGAACCGCTGACGGTTTTGTGGATCACGCCGATGCGCGCGCTGGCCGCCGATACAGGCAAAGCCCTCGAAGCCCCCTTGGCAGAGCTGCAGATTCCCTGGAGCGTCGGCCTGCGCACCGGCGATACCAGCGCCAACGAACGTGCCCGCCAGGGCCGACGCCTGCCCACTGCGCTGATCACCACGCCCGAAAGCCTGACCCTGATGCTCGCCCGTGCCGATGCGCAAACGGCCACCTCGACGCTGCGCATGGTCGTGGTGGATGAATGGCACGAGTTGCTCGGCAACAAACGGGGGGTGCAGTTGCAATTGGCTTTGACGCGCTTGCGGCGCTGGCATCCCCAACTCATCGTCTGGGGCGTGTCCGCCACCTTGGGTAACCAGGCCCACGCCGAGCGGGTACTCATCCCACAAGGCAACGGCATTAGCGTGCAGGGAGCCAATGGCAAGGCGCTGCGGGTCGATACCCTGCTCCCTCCGACTATCGAACGTTTCCCCTGGGCCGGCCACATCGGTCTGAAGATGCTGCCCCAGGTCGTTGCTGAAATAGACGCGAGCAGCAGTTGCCTGGTGTTCACCAATACCCGGGCGCAATCGGAAATCTGGTACCAGGCCATTCTCCAAGCCAGACCGGACTGGGCCGGGCTGATCGCACTGCATCACAGTTCATTGTCCCGGGAAACTCGCGACTGGGTAGAGCAGGCCCTCAAGGAAGGGCAGCTCAAGGCGGTGGTCTGCACCTCCAGCCTGGATCTGGGGGTGGACTTCTTGCCAGTCGAACGGGTCCTGCAAATTGGTTCGGCCAAAGGCGTGGCGCGGCTGATGCAGCGCGCAGGGCGTTCCGGTCATGCGCCGGGACGAACCTCGCGGGTCACGCTGGTGCCGACCCACAGCCTGGAGCTGATCGAAGCCGCCGCCGCGCAAGACGCCGTGGCTCAACGGCGCATCGAACCCCGGGAATCGCCCCACAAGCCGCTGGATGTGTTGGTCCAGCATCTGGTCAGCATGGCCCTGGGCGGCGGCTTCCTGCCTGACGAACTGTTCGAGGAAGTGCGCGGCGCCTGGGCCTACCGGGACCTCAACGAAGTCGAATGGACCTGGGCCCTGGCCTTCGTGCGCCATGGCGGGCTGTCATTGACCGCCTATCCCGACTACCGGCGGGTCGAGCCGGACGAACACGGCGTGTGGCGAGTCCCCGATGCGCGACTGGCACGACGTCATCGCATGAGCATCGGCACCATCGTCAGCGACGCCAGCCTGCAATTGAAGTTCTGGAGCAAAGGCGGTGGTGGCAAAACCCTGGGCAGCGTGGAAGAAGGCTTCATCGCTCGCCTGCGTCCCGGTGACGGCTTTCTGTTTGCCGGACGCTTGCTGGAACTGGTGCGGGTTGAGGACATGACCGCCTACGTGCGGCGCAGCCAGGCCAAAAAGGCCGCCGTGCCGCGCTGGAACGGCGGTCGGATGCCGCTTTCCAGCGAGCTGGCGGCCGCCGTGGTGGCCCGTCTGAGCGAGGCCGCCGCAGGCCACTTCGATGGCCCGGAGATGAGCGCCGTGCAGCCCTTGTTATCAACTCAACAACGCTGGTCCGGTTTGCCCACGCAAGAAACATTGTTGGCCGAGAGCCTTAAATCCCGCGAGGGCTGGCACTTGTTTCTGTATCCCTTTGCCGGGCGTCAGGTTCATCTGGGGTTGGCGAGCCTGCTGGCCTGGCGGGTCAGCCGGCAACAGCCAGTGACGTTTTCCATCGCGGTGAACGATTACGGCCTGGAACTGCTCAGCGCCACGGCACTGGACTGGACGCAACACCTGGGGCCGGAACTCCTGAGCGTCGACCACTTGCTGGCCGATGTGCTGGCGAGCCTGAACGCCGGAGAACTGGCGCTTCGACGCTTTCGCGAAATCGCCCGTATCGCCGGACTGGTATTTGCCGGCTATCCCGGCGCGCCAAAGAGTACCCGCCAAGTCCAGGCGTCCAGCGGATTGTTCTTTCAGGTGTTCAAGCAGTACGACGCCGACAACCTCTTGCTGGCCCAGGCCGGGGAAGAAGTCTTGCGTGAAGAACTGGATATACGTCGACTTGAGCAGACCTTGGAACGCCTCAATACCTTGAAACTCGACCTGCATGTCATCAAGCGCCCCACCCCACTGGGTTTCCCGTTGCTGGTGGAGCGATTCAGGGAAAGCATGAGTTCGGAGAAGCTCGCCGATCGCATCCGGCGGATGGTCAGCGAACTGGAAAAGACCGCCGACCGTGGTGACGCCTGATGCCGGCGCCCTATCCCGTCAGCCTGGCCGGTGAAGAGCTCTGGCTATTGCCGGAAAAAGCCCTGTATTGGCCCGCCCAGCAAACCCTGATGGTCGCCGATGTGCATTTCGGCAAGGCCGCTGCCTATCGCAGCCTTGGCCAACCGGTGCCCCATGGCACGACGGCCAGCAACATCGCCGTGCTCGACGGGCTACTGGCGAGCCTGCCGTGCCGCCAACTGATCTTCCTGGGCGACTTTCTCCACGGTCCAGGTTCCCATGCCCCCGGCACGTTGAAGGCCCTTTCTAGCTGGCGTGAACGCCATCAGCACCTGGCCATGACGCTGATTCGCGGCAATCACGACAAGCGCGCCGGCGACCCGCCGCTGGCGCTGAACATCCGGGTCGTGCCGGAGCCTTTGTTGCTGGGGCCTTTCGCCGTACAACATGAGCCCGATCCGCATCCCAGCCGCCACGTCCTGGCCGGCCATGTGCATCCCGTCTACCACCTGAGCGGCAAAGGTCGGCAACGGCTGCGCCTGGCCTGCTTCCGGCTGGCCAGCGATATCAGCCTGCTACCGGCCTTTGGCGCATTCACAGGCGGTCATCGGGTCGAACAGGACAACGACTGCAGGGTCTTTGTCATTGGGGATAACGAGATATGGCCGATCAGCTGACAGCCTGAAGCGGCAAGCGGCAACGTGTCCCCTTGCCGCTTGCTGCTTGTAGCTTCCAGTAACTGAGATCAGGCAACCGGCGCAGGAGGCGGCTCATCCGGCAGAGTGGGTTCACCGGGTTCGCTGGGTTCAAGGGGCTGTTCGTTGGGGGTATCGGGATCAGGCTGGCCTGGAATACCGCCCGCCGCTTCGGCAGGGTGGGCCAATAGTGACCACGCCATGACACCGATCTGATTGGGCTCAAGCTTTGCCAGTTCGGCACTGATTCGCGGATCGATCTTCATAGAGCAACTCCTGGGCGAAGGCCCGCTGCGCTGAGGCAAAAAAACGGGCAGTACACCCCATAGAGTGCCTGCCCGCCCAGGAATTCAAACTGTTCGTCAGAATCAGGTACGCGGCAGCGTTACGCCGCGCTGGCCCTGGTATTTACCACCACGATCCTTGTAGGACACTTCACATTCTTCATCGGACTCAAGGAACAGCATCTGCGCCACACCCTCGTTGGCATAGATTTTTGCCGGCAAGGTCGTGGTGTTGGAGAACTCCAGGGTCACATGGCCTTCCCACTCAGGCTCCAGCGGCGTGACGTTGACGATGATGCCGCAGCGCGCGTACGTGCTTTTACCCAGGCAGATGGTCAGCACGTTGCGTGGGATACGGAAATACTCGACGGTGCGCGCCAGGGCAAATGAGTTCGGTGGAATGATGCAGACGTCGCTCTTGACGTCGACGAAGCTCTTCTCGTCGAAGTTCTTCGGGTCCACGGTGGCCGAGTTGATGTTGGTGAACACCTTGAATTCGTCGGCGCAGCGCACGTCGTAGCCGTAGCTGGAGACGCCGAAGGAAATCAGCCGGTCGGCGCCTTCGCCGCGCATCTGGCGCTCTACGAAGGGTTCGATCATGCCCTGCTCTTGCGCCATGCGGCGAATCCACTTGTCCGATTTGATGCTCATGGCGGGTGTCCTGAATAGCGAGGTGGAAAAAATACGTCCGGCATCTTACCGGGGCGCGGGGCCGGGTTCAAAGCGCCCGACGCAAATCTCGCCGATCCGCCTTGATTTCCAGGCCCTGACGGCAATACCCGGAGGCCGTCAGTCACCAAAACCGAGAAACCTTCGCAAAGACCATTGGCACGTACCGGAAAAAGGGTTAAGGTGACGTCACTGTGTTGCTTGTGTCACTGAGAATCTCTACACGATATGTTGAATTTCGATCCAACCATCTACAAGAATTTTTCCTGCTCTTTGCACTCAGTCTCGGCCAGGGTTCTTCCTGAGTCGCAGTTATCTTTGTTCAAGGAGTTACACCATGTCTAATCGCCAAACTGGTACCGTTAAGTGGTTCAACGATGAAAAAGGCTTCGGCTTCATCACTCCACAATCCGGTGACGACCTGTTTGTTCACTTCAAAGCTATCCAATCCGACGGCTTCAAAAGCCTGAAAGAAGGCCAACAGGTTTCTTTCATCGCTACCCGCGGTCAGAAAGGCATGCAAGCTGAAGAAGTTCAAGTTATCTAACTTGTCCTTGCTTTAGTAAAAAGCCCCGCCCTCAAAAGCGGGGCTTTTTTGTGCCTGTGTGTTTTTGCCCACGCACAAAAAATGTGGGAGCGGGCTTGCTCGCGAAAGCGGTGGATCAGCAACATTTTCGTTGACTGAAACACCGCTTTCGCGAGCAAGCCCGCTCCCACATTAGGGTCTGTGTTAGCCCGAATTACCAGGTCACGCCAAACCCGGCGGTGTAGCGCGTCCTGCTCAGGTCGCTGTCTTCGGTACCCTCGATGACATCTTTTTCGGCCTTGAGGTTGAGCGAAGCCCAGTCGGTAACCTTGTAACGCAGCCCTACCTCAGCGTCGTAGGCGTACTCGGCGACGCCGGACAGCGGCTTGCCGACTTCGCCATTGGTGAAGAACTCGACGCGTTTGCCGATCAGGTAACGGTTGTAGTCCCACTTCATGGCGATGGAATAGAAGTTGTCCGTTCCACCGTCGCGGTATTCGTAATCGGTGCGGTTGAGCAGAGAGCCCAACGAGAAAGCCCCCAACTCGTCATCCCAGAACTGATAGCCCGGACCGGTGCCCACCACGCGCTGGCGAGCCAGCTCTTCGACTTTGTCGCGCTTGTAGTTCAGGCGCCCTTGCCAGAACCATTTATCCGTCAGGAACCGGTCGAGGGAATACTCCAGCCTCCAGTTGTCGGTGGAAACCACGTCATCCTGGAATTCACGGTTGTATTCGCCCTCAGCGGTATGCCGCCACCTGCCATGGCGCGCCGAGGTCTTGAAATCGATGTCGTAGTCATCGGTATCGTTTTCCGCGCGCTGATAATCCAGTGCGGCATCGATATTGCCCTTCCACACCAAATCCTCGACCACCGGTTTGGGTTTGAGGATTTGCTGGATACTCGCCAGCTCGACGGTTTTAGGCCCATCGCCATTGGCCAGGGTCACCTTGCCGTCCTCGGCCGCCTGCAGCGCCTTGGCTTTTTCGCCGGTGTAGGCATCCTGCTTGACCAGCAACTGCTGGTCGCTTTCAAGGGTCTTGACCTGTTTCCAGTCGATGGGAATCGCGCCGGCGTAATCGGTCTGGATCAGCAACTTGCCGCCATCGAAAACGGTGATCTTGCCGCTGAGCTTGTCACCGTTTTTCAACCAGACGGTATCGGCAAGCAATGGCATGGAGGCGCTGGTGACAGCTAGGCATAGCAGAGTTCTAGACAACATAAGCGTATAAAGAGCTCAAGTTTGCGGTGAAAAGGCGGCATTATCCCCCGGGACGACACCTTAGCAAGGAATGACCGAAGTATTTGTAATGAGTTCACTTCTCAACCAATCTGGCGCGACTTAATCTACAAACGGCAATACGCCCCTCCTCAGGACGCCTGAATGTGACCGATGCTCCCGCGACCCTAGAGAACGCCGCCCAGATCCGCCGCACTACCCTGTACCTAACGCTGGCACAAGTGCCGGCCGGCAAGGTGGTGACCTATGGCCAGCTCGCCGAGATGGCCGGCCTGGGCCGAGCGGCGCGCTGGGTAGGGCGTACCCTCAGTCAGTTGCCGAACGACACAAAGCTGCCATGGCATCGAGTGTTGGGCGCCGGTGGTCGGATAAGCCTGCCGGTCGGCAGCGCCTCAGGGGATGAACAACGCGCGCGCCTGCGCATGGAAGGGGTCAGTGTCCTGAATAATCGTGTTGATATTCAGCGCCATGGCTGGCGCCCGGTAGAGCACAGCGGTTAGAGTGCGCGCTTTGTTTTCGCAATTTTTGAGGCAGACTCCAGCCCATGCCCCGTAAAACCTGGCGCGCCGCCCTCGCCGCCTATGCCAGTCCCTCGACGCTCGTGCTGTTGCTGCTTGGCTTCGCCGCCGGCTTGCCCTACATGCTGGTGTTTTCCACGCTTTCGGTCTGGTTGCGCGAAGCCGGCGTGGCCCGCGAAACCATTGGTTACGCGAGCCTCATCGGCCTGGCCTATGCCTTTAAATGGGTCTGGTCCCCCTTGCTCGACCAATGGCGCCTGCCGCTGCTGGGCAAACTCGGACGTCGGCGTTCATGGCTGGTGCTCTCCCAGGCCCTGGTGATCCTCGGCCTGATCGGCATGGGCTTCTGCGATCCGCAAAAACACCTGTCCTGGTTGATTGCCATCGCCGTGATCGTGGCGTTCGCCTCGGCCACCCAGGACATCGCCGTCGATGCGTATCGCCTGGAGATCGCCGACGACACCCGTCAGGCGGCCCTCGCCGCCAGCTACATGTCCGGGTACCGAATCGCGGCATTGCTGGCCACCGCGGGCGCACTGTTCTTCGCCGAAGGCTTCGGCTCCACCGGTTTCAGCTATAAACACTCGGCTTGGGCAGGCACCTATCTGTTGTTCGGCGTGCTGATGGTCCCCGCCCTGCTCACCTCGCTGTTCATGCGCGAACCGCCGGTGCCGCTGCGCACCCAGTTGCAGGCTGGTCGCTATAGCTTCGCTCACCAGTTGGCCTCGGTGTTCGTCCTCATTGTGCTGCTGGTGTCGGTGCCGGCGATGTTCACCCAGCTCTATAACACCGACTTCGCCAGCGTCCTGTTCGAAGGCGTCAGCCTGCTGGACCTGCTGCTCGAAGACCGCGCCTTCCTGCGGGCCATCCTCTATATCACCCTGACGGCCCTGTGCCTCTCGGCCATGGGGCGCCGCGGACTGGCGCCGGTACTGACACCGGTCAACGACTTCATCCTGCGTTACCGCTGGCAGGCCCTGTTGCTGCTTGGGCTGATTGCCACCTACCGGATGTCCGACACCGTCATGGGGGTGATGGCCAATGTGTTCTACATTGACCAAGGCTTCACCAAAGACCAGATCGCCAGCGTCAGCAAGATTTTCGGGCTGATCATGACGCTCGTCGGCGCCGGCATGGGCGGTTTGTTGATCGTGCGTTTCGGCATTCTGCCGATCCTGTTTATCGGCGGCGTGGCCTCCGCCGGCACCAACATCCTGTTTCTGATGCTCGCCGACATGGGCGCCAACCTGCAGATGCTGATTGTCACCATCTCCCTGGACAACTTCAGCTCCGGCCTGGCCACTTCGGCGTTCGTCGCCTACTTGTCGAGCCTGACCAACCTGAAGTTCTCGGCCACCCAATACGCCCTGCTCAGCTCGATCATGCTGTTGCTGCCGCGCTTGATCGGCGGTTATTCAGGGGTGATGGTGGAGAAATTCGGCTATCACGACTTCTTCCTGATCACCGCCCTGCTGGGGGTTCCGACCCTGTTGCTGATCGCCTTGCACTGGTATCAGGAAAACCGCCGCCAGGGTTCGGGCTCGCCTTCAGACGCGGAACCGACACCCACGCGACCTGCGCAAGAATCGTAGGAAACTTCAGCAAGCGCCGGCGAAACCGGCGCTCGTGCCTGGCGACCAGCCACGCGCCTGTACGCCAGGGCATCTCGCCCGTACAATGCTCCGTCACTTCTCGTCATCAGCAACCGACAACGGCCAACCATGCGCACCAGTCAATTTTTGCTCGCCACACAGAAAGAAACACCTTCCGACGCCGTCGTGATCAGCCACCAGCTGATGCTGCGTGCCGGCATGATCCGCAAACTCGCCTCTGGCCTGTACACCTGGCTGCCGATGGGTCTGCGTGTGATGCGCAAGGTAGAAGCCATCGTTCGCGAAGAAATGAACGCCGCCGGCTCTCTGGAAGTGTTGATGCCGGGCACCCAGCCGGCCGAGCTGTGGCAGGAATCGGGGCGCTGGGAAGAGTACGGCCCGGAGTTGCTGCGCATCAAAGATCGTCATGGTCGTGACTTCTGCGCCGGCCCGACTCACGAAGAAGTGATCACCGACCTGATGCGAAACGAGTTGAGCAGCTACAAGCAGCTGCCTATCAACCTGTACCAGATCCAGACCAAATTCCGTGATGAAATCCGTCCACGCTTCGGCCTGATGCGCGGCCGCGAATTCATCATGAAGGACGCCTACTCGTTCCACACCGACCTGGCCTCGCTGCAAGTCACCTACGACCGCATGCACCAGGCGTACTGCAACATTTTCACCCGCCTGGGCTTGAAATTCCGCCCGGTTGAAGCCGACAACGGCTCCATCGGCGGCGCCGGCTCCCACGAATTCCACGTACTGGCCGAGTCCGGCGAAGACGACATCGTCTTCAGCAACGGCTCCGACTACGCCGCCAACATCGAAAAAGCCGAGGCCGTGCCACGGGAAACGTCCCGCCCTGCACCGACCGAAGAACTGCGCCTGGTGGACACGCCAAACGCCAAGACCATCGCCCAATTGGTGGAAGGCTACAACCTGCCGATCGAACGCACCATCAAGACTCTGATCGTGCGCGCCGAAGAAGAAGGCAAGCTGATCGCCCTGATCATCCGTGGTGATCATGAGCTGAACGAAATCAAGGCCGGCAACCAGCCGGGCGTCGCCACCCCCCTGGTCATGGCCACCGACGCCGAACTGCGTGACGCCATCGGCGCCGGTGCCGGTTCCCTCGGCCCGCTGAACCTGCCGCTGCCGATCATCATCGACCGTTCGGTGGAGTTGATGAGCGATTTCGCCATCGGCGCCAACATCGATGACAAACACTACTTCGGCGTGAACTGGGAACGCGACCTGCCGGTTCCGACCGTGGCCGACCTGCGCAACGTCGTAGCCGGTGATCCGAGCCCGGACGGCAAAGGGGTCCTGGAAATCAAGCGCGGCATTGAAGTCGGGCACATCTTCCAGCTGGGCAACAAATACAGCAAGGCGATGAAGTGCGAAGTGCTGGGCGAGAATGGCAAGCCGGTGACCCTGGAAATGGGCTGCTACGGCATTGGCGTATCCCGCGTGGTCGCCGCGGCCATCGAGCAGAACAACGACGAGAAAGGGATCATCTGGAGCGACACCCTGGCGCCATTCCAGATCGCCCTGGTGCCGTTACGCTACGAGACCGAACTGGTTCGCGAAGCCACCGACAAGCTCTACGCCGAACTGACGGCGGCCGGCTTCGAAGTGCTGCTGGATGACCGCGACAAAAAAACCAGCCCCGGCATCAAGTTCGCAGACATGGAACTGATCGGCATCCCGCATCGGATCGTCGTCAGTGACCGCAGCCTGGCCGAAGGCAATCTGGAATACAAAAGTCGCACCGAGGCCGAGCCGCAAGCACTGCCGGTCGCTGACGTGCTGTCGTTCCTCCAGGCCCGTATCCGCCGCTGACCCCAGATAGAGACGTCATGTTCAAGCGAAACACCTTAGGCCTCGGGGGCGCCGCGCTATGCGGCGCCCTGCTGGTCAGCGGCTGTGCCAACCAAATGTCGCAACGCAGCGAGCACGAAGAGCGGGTCGAGCGCAAACTGCTCGACCACAACCTGCATATCGAAGTGGGCCAGCCCAAGGTCCTCGAGCTGCCGCAACGTCGAGTGCGGATCAATGAGCAGAAGACCTTCGAAGTCACCGAATTCGAAGTCACCCGCCATTATGATCGCTACACGCCGTATCAGCCCTGGCGCGAAATTTACGAAATCCCGCTGGGCGCGGTGGCCGTGGTCGCGGGTGTCGGCGCCAATGTGGTCAATGTGTTCGCCCTCGGCAACCTCCCGGAGAGCGCGACCCGAGACTGGATCAGCTACGGTTTCGCCGGGCTCAATCCATTCATGAACGTGCCATCCCATGGCCGCGCCCAGCAGAACCTGGCCGGAATCGACGAAGTTCAACGCGACAAACGCGTGGAACACACAAGCCTGCCCTGGAGCGAACGCCCGGTACAGGTCAAGGCCGCCCGGCAGACCTTCGAACTGAGCACTGACCGCAATGGCGTGTTGCGCTTGAACCTGCTGGAAAGCCCGTTCGCCGAGCATGACCTGAGCCAGTTCGGCAAGCTGCAGATCAGCGTGACGGACGCCTTGGACGAGGCACATACCGACTCGTCCCTAAGCATCAGCAGTACCTTGCGCAGCAAGCTGGTGGAAGCCCACGCGTTGATCTACGACGATCTGGAAGATGACGAGGTGGACCAATGGGTTCATCGGGTCAAGCGACTGTCAGAGCTGGGGCTTGAAGAAGAGGCCAGCGAACTGGAACAGAGCCTGATCGAACTGACTCGCAATGACCCGGAGTTACAGACTGAATTCCTCAAAGCCCTGACCAAGGATGGCGGGCGCTTGGTGGCGGATCCAGGGGCTCACTGAAACCCCCTTTGCTCCCACTGGACCTGTAGGAGCTGTCGAGCGAAGCGAGGCTGCGATCTTTCCCCAGACACTTGAGTCTCAAGCGAAAGATCAATAGATCGCAGCCTTCGGCAGCTCCTACAGCCCCAGCGGGAGCAAGCTCCCTCGCCACAAGAGCAAGACAAGGCATCAGCCAAGCAGCCTCACCGCTCAAACAACTCCAACTGCTCAAACCCGCCTCGCAGATCCTCCAGCCGTACCCCTATCCCCAACAACCGCACCGGCTTGCCGCCGCGGTTGAACGCCTGGGTCAATAGCAACTGATAACTGCCCAAATCCCGCCCTGCCCCGGCCTGCTCCAGGGTGGTCTGAGTGAAGTCGTGGAATTTCACTTTGACGAACGGCTTACCCGGTCGATAACTGCTGTCGATCCGCGCCATACGCCCACTCAGGGTCTGCATCAGCTCCGGCAATTTATCGAGACAGCTTGCCAGATCGGGCAGATCGACATCGTAGGTGTTTTCCACACTGATGGACTGTCTACGGCTGTCATTGTGCACAAGACGCTCATCAATCCCACGAGCCAGACTCCAGAGTCGCTCACCGAAACTGCCGAACTCGCGCACCAGCGCCAGCTTGTCCCATTGACGCAACTGCAGGCAGTCGACAATGCCGAGCCGGTTCAGTTTGTCGGCGGTCACTTTGCCAACCCCATGCAGCTTGCTCACTGGCAGAGCCGAGACGAAGTCTTCGACCTGATCCGGGGTGATGACAAACAAGCCGTTGGGTTTTTTCCAGTCGCTGGCGATCTTGGCCAGAAACTTGTTGGGCGCGACGCCAGCGGACACCGTGATGTGCAGTTGATTGGAAACCCGTCGGCGAATGTCCTGGGCGATGCGGGTGGCACTCCCCCCGAAATGGGCGCTGGCGGAGACATCCAGGTAGGCCTCATCCAGGGAAAGCGGCTCGATCAAGTCAGTGTAATCGCTGAAAATCGTATGAATTTCCTTCGACGCCTCCCGGTAGGCCTCCATCCGCGGCTTGACGATGGTCAGGTCAGGGCAAAGCTTCAAGGCGTGCCCCGATGACATGGCCGAGCGCACACCATAGGCCCGTGCCTCGTAGTTGCAAGTCGCGATGACCCCGCGCCGATCCGCCGAACCACCGACCGCCAGGGGTTTGCCGGCCAGCCGCGGGTCATCGCGCATCTCGATAGCGGCGTAGAAGCAGTCACAGTCGACGTGGATGATTTTGCGTTGCGTCATAGAGAAGCGGATGTGCGACGAGTCGGGTCGCCAGTATCGCACCGACAACTGTATATAGCACCAGTAGTTGGCAATATCCTTCACGGTGACGGGAAAAAACCTACGTGAATTTATTTCTTCAATCGCAACAACGCCCCCAATAGAGCGCCAGCCCTTGCCAGGCGTGCGTCACAGCGCTGTCACAATACCCGTGACTTAGGCTAAGCAGTTGAAGCTGAACAGATTTTTCTGCCGCCAGGGTTGACACCCTGCCGATCCTCTGTAGAATGCCGCCACACAGACGCGGGATGGAGCAGTCTGGTAGCTCGTCGGGCTCATAACCCGAAGGTCGTCGGTTCAAATCCGGCTCCCGCAACCAAACATCAAAAAAGGCTACTCGAAAGAGTGGCCTTTTTTGTGGTCGCTTGTTTTGAGCAAGGGCCTGTTGAAGAGAGGCCATTCGAACAGGGCGCAAGCCTGCGGCGGCGCAATGCGCGCTATGGTTTGTAGGACAATTTTCTTTTGATTTCGCGTGCTTAGCGGGGTTGGCGACAAATTGGCCGTTTATTTGACCTCCCCACCTTTTAACGGTTGACACTCAGGCGTTCGCCTGTAGAATGCCGCCACACAGACGCGGGATGGAGCAGTCTGGTAGCTCGTCGGGCTCATAACCCGAAGGTCGTCGGTTCAAATCCGGCTCCCGCAACCAAACATCAGAAAAGGCTACTCGAAAGAGTGGCCTTTTTTGTGCCTGTCGAAAAAAGCTTTCATAACAAATATTTTGTAATTATTTTTTTCAGCAGGGATTGGTAACTGAGCGGGTTGCCCCCATCCTGTCGCGCATAGTTCAAGAGGTGATTGATGCGCGCTCACTCGTCTGCCCCAAAAGACACTGTTACTGCGGTGCAACCCATCAAGGCCGGGCGCTTGCGCTGGCTGGAGCGTATCAGCCAGTACCGTCAGCCTATCGGCCTCGCCGTCACGCTGTTGTTGTTCGCGATCGCGTTGATTGCCTGTCGTCACCTGCTGAGCGAGCTCGACCTGTACGCCCTGCACGACTCGATTGTGCAAGTGCCGCGTGCAGCCCTGCTCGGCGCCGTCGCCGCAACGGTAGTCGGATTCGTCATCTTGCTGGGCTATGAATGGTCCGCCAGCCGCTATGCCGGTGTGAAGCTGCCCGCGCAAACCCTGATCATGGGCGGATTCAGCGCTTTTGCCATCGGCAATGCCATCGGGCTCTCGTTATTGTCGGGGGGCTCGGTTCGCTACCGGTTGTATGCTCGCCATGGCCTGGGTGCGACGGATGTCGCCCACATGACCCTGTTCGCCAGCCTGTCCCTGGGCTGTGCACTGCCGCCACTGGCGGCCTTGGCAACCCTCAGTAATCTGCCCGCCGCCTCCGTCGCCCTGCACGCGCCGCCCGCATGGCTGGGGGTCATCTGCGTGGCGGTGCTCCTGCTCACCTGTGGGCTGGTCATCGGCATCTACCGTCGGCGCCTGCCAGAGCAACCCTATCGGGACAGCCTGCTGGTCAAGGCCGGTCGCCGCACCCTGCGCTTGCCGGGCCGACGCCTGACGCTTCTGCAGCTGATCATCACCGCACTGGATGTCATGGCGGCCGCCACGGTGCTCTATCTGTTATTGCCGCAAGCGCCACCCTTCGGCGCATTCCTGTTGGTGTACCTGCTGGCGTTGGCAGCCGGCGTGCTCAGTCATGTACCCGGCGGGGTCGGGGTGTTCGAGGCGATCCTGCTGGCGGCCTTTGCCGACAAACTGGGGGCCGCGCCATTGGCCGCCGCGCTGCTTTTGTATCGCTTGATCTACGTGCTGTTGCCGATGCTGGTGGCCTGTGTGCTGCTGTTGATCAATGAAGCGCAACGGCTGTTCCAGACCCGTCAGTCCCTGCGGGTTGCCTCGGGCCTGGCGGCACCGATCCTGGCGGTGCTGGTGTTCCTGTCGGGTGTGGTGCTGCTGTTTTCCGGCGTGACTCCGGAGATTGATACGCGCCTGGAGCACATTGGTTTCCTGATCCCTCATCGCCTGGTGGACGCCTCGCACTTCGGCGCCAGCCTCGTGGGCGTGCTGTGCCTGTTGCTCGCCCAGGGCCTGCGCCGTCGTTTGTCCGCCGCCTGGATGCTGACCACCGTTTTACTGTTGGTGGGCGCCCTGCTCTCACTGCTCAAGGGCTTCGATTGGGAAGAGGCCACGCTGCTGACGCTGACGGCCAGCTTGCTGGCGGTGTTTCGGCGTTCCTTCTATCGTCCGAGTCGTCTGACCGAGCTGCCATTTTCGCCGCTGTTTCTGATTGCCAGCCTGTGCGTGCTCGGCGCGTCGATCTGGCTGCTGCTGTTTGCGTACCAGGATGTGCCCTACAGCCATGAACTGTGGTGGCAATTCACCCTCGATGCCGACGCCCCACGTAGCCTGCGCTCGCTGCTGGGCGCGGCGGTGCTGCTGGTGGCGGTGTCCCTGACCTGGTTGCTGCGCACCGCGCGACCGGTGATCCAGTTGCCGGAGGCAGAAGAACTGGAGCGAGCCAAAAAGATTCTCATGGCCTCTTCCCAGCCCGACGGTGGCCTGGCCCTGACCGGTGACAAGGCACTGCTGTTTCACCCCAACGACGAAGCGTTTCTGATGTATGCCCGCCGTGGCCGCAGTCTGGTGGCGTTGTACGACCCGATCGGCCCCACCCAGCAACGCGCTGAAATGATCTGGCAGTTCCGCGACCTGTGCGATACCCATCATGCGCGTCCGGTGTTCTACCAAGTGCGCGCCGAAAACCTGCCGTATTACATGGACATCGGCCTGACGGCGATCAAGCTGGGTGAAGAAGCGCGGGTGGACCTCAAGCATTTCGATCTCGAAGCCAAGGGCAAGGAAATGAAGGACTTGCGCTACACCTGGAACCGCGGCACCCGGGACGGTCTGTCGCTGGAGATCCACGAACCAGGGCAAGCGCCGATGGATGAGCTGAAGGTCATTTCCGACGCCTGGCTGACCGGCAAGAACGTGCGGGAGAAGGGCTTTTCACTGGGTCGCTTCAGTGATGACTACCTCAAGCATTTTCGCATTGCTGTGATTCGTTTCGAGGGCCGCCCGGTGGCCTTCGCCAATCTGTTGGAAACGCACAGCCATGAATTGGCCAGCCTCGACTTGATGCGCGCCCATCCCGACGCCCCGAAACTGACCATGGAATTCATGATGGTCGGACTGATTCAGCATTACAAAGCCCACGACTATGCGCGCTTCAGCCTCGGAATGGTCCCCCTGTCGGGCCTGCAACCGCGACGCGGCGCTCCGTTGACCCAGCGTCTGGGTTCGATGGTGTTCCGCCGCGGCGAACAGCTCTACAACTTCCAGGGCCTGCGCCGCTTCAAAGATAAATTCCAGCCTGACTGGGAACCTCGTTACATGGCCGTGCCCGCCGGACTTGATCCGCTGGTCGCCCTGGCCGATACCGCCGCCCTGATTGCAGGCGGCCTGACTGGATTGGTGAAACGCTGATGATGCAACGCTCCTGGCGATACGTAGTGGCCACCCTGTTGGTGTTGGCGGTGATTCTCGGTGGCGGTTACTGGTACTGGAACCGCCCTGCCCCGCAACCGACCCTTGAACAACTGACGCCGATCGACGGTGCCCCCATGACCCGGATCATTCCCGGCACCCCGCCCCGCGCCCAGGTGCTGGTGGCGGTCAACGAAGACCAGAAACTGAGCGACACGCAATTGTTGACTCTCAGCCGCAGCGGCGCGGCGCAGATCGTCCAAGTGATCCTGCCCAAGGACTGCATGCTGCAAGGTCGTGCCCTGCAGGCCGGCCTGAAGCAGCTCCAGGGGCCGGCGACACTGGTCAGCGGTATCGGCCCCGGAGCCGTGCTGGCCTGGCGCTGGCTGGCCGAGCAGAAGAACGACAAGGCCCAGGCCGTGTCGGTCGACCTGGCCCTGGAAAAACCCGGCTGCACCCACCTGCTGCCGAAAAGCGCGGCCCACGGCCACTGGCTGGTGGCCTGGAATGACAACCCTGACGACACCAGCGCCGCTTTCGTACGGGATCAACCAAACGCTGAAACCAGCATCAGTAATTACGACATCAACCTGCCACAAGTGCTGAACAACGAACTGCACAAGATCCTGGTGGGCACAGACAAGGGCGGCCTGAGCATTCCCGTGGTGGAAGTGCCCGCCAGCCAGGCCCGGGACACCGTGACGCTGTTTCTCTCCGGAGACGGCGGCTGGCGGGACCTGGACCGGGACGTGGCCGAAGAAATGGCCAAGATCGGTTACCCAGTCGTCGGCATCGACACCCTGCGCTACTACTGGCAGCACAAGAGCCCGGAACAAAGCGCCCAGGACCTCACCGAACTGATGCAGCACTACCGCCAGGTCTGGGGCACCAAGCGCTTCATCCTGACCGGTTATTCCTTTGGCGCCGACGTGCTGCCCGCCATTTACAATCGCCTGCCGGCCAGCGAGCAGCAAGGGGTCGACGCAATCATCCTGCTGGCCTTCGCACGCACCGGCAGCTTCGAGATCGAAGTCGAAGGCTGGCTCGGCAACGCCGGCACCGAAGCCGCCACCGGCCCGGAAATGGCCAAGCTGCCCGCCGACAAAGTGGTGTGCATCTATGGCGTAGAAGAAGCGGCTGAGAGTGGCTGCACCGACAAGACGGCCGTGGGCGAAGCCATCCAGCTACCTGGCGGCCATCATTTCGACGAGAACTACCCGGCACTGGCCAAGCGTTTGGTGGACGAAATCAATAAGCGCCAGCACAAGAGTGCCGAACAGTGAGCTGAGGCTGGTTTTTTGTGAACGCTGCGAACCTAATGTGGCGAGGGGATTTATCCCCGTTGGGTTGCGAAGCAACCCTCTGGATTTTCCTGGGTTCATGACCTGTGCGAGTGCTTCGCACTTGAGCGGAGATAAATCCCCTCGCCACAGGTTGTTGTCCACACGCATCCACGCCTCCCCCCAAAAAAGCCCCCGCTGCCACCAGGCGACGGGGGCTTTTTGTTTGGGCTACATCTCCACCTGGGTCCCCAGCTCTATCACCCGGTTCAGCGGCAAATTGAAAAAACGCAAATTGCCGTTGGCGTTTTTCAGCATGAAGGCGAACAACACTTCGCGCCAACGGGCCATGCCTTCGAGCTTGGACGCGATGACCGTCTCGCGACTGAGGAAGTACGTGGTGCGCATCGGGCTGAAGTCCAGCTCATCCAAATGACACAGCCTGAGCGCCTCAGGCACGTCCGGCTCGTCGGTGAAACCGAAGTGCAGGATCACCCGGAAGAAACCTTCGCCGTAGGCATCCACCTCGAAGCGCCGTTGTGGCGGCACCCTGGGGATGTCTTCGTACACCACCGTCAGCAGCACCACTTGCGCGTGCAGCACCTGGTTGTGCAGCAGGTTATGAAGCAGCGCGTGAGGCACGGCATCCGGGCGGGCGGTGAGAAAAACCGCCGTTCCCTTGACCCGATGGGGAGGCTCTATACGAATGCTGTTGATAAAGACCGGTAGCGGCAGAGCGCCTTCATCCAACCGATCCACCAGCAGTTCCTTGCCGCGCTTCCATGTGGTCATCAGCATGAACAACACGATCCCCGCCAAGACTGGAAATGCGCCGCCCTGCAGGATTTTCGGGACATTGGCGGCAAAGAACAGGCCGTCCACCAATAGAAAACCGAGCAGCAACGGCACCGTCAGCAGAGGTGGCCATTTCCACAGCAACAATGCCACCGCCGACACCAGGATGCTGGTGATCAGCATGGTCCCGGTCACCGCCACACCATAGGCAGAGGCCAACGCGCCAGACGACTCGAAGCCAAGCACCAGCAGGATCACACCCACCATCAACGCCCAGTTCACCGCGCCAATGTAGACCTGCCCTTGCTCGGCGCTGGAGGTGTGCTGGATGTACATACGCGGGATATAACCGAGCTGGATGGCTTGGCGGGTGAGGGAAAACGCGCCGGAAATCACCGCTTGGGAGGCGATCACGGTGGCAAGGGTCGAGAGCACCACCAGCGGCACCAGCGCCCAGCCTGGGGCCAGCAGATAAAACGGGTTGCGAGCGGCCTCCGGGTTCTCCAACAGCAAAGCGCCCTGACCGAAATAGTTGAGCACCAGACCTGGCAATACCAGAGCGAACCAGGCCCGGGCAATCGGTTTGCGGCCAAAATGGCCCATATCCGCATACAAGGCTTCGGCGCCGGTCAAGGCCAGTACCACGGCCCCCAGGATCGCAACGCCAACCCCCGGATGCACCATGAAAAAGCGTACGCCCCAGGCCGGGTTCAACGCCTCGAGCACCTGCGGATGCTGGAGGATGCCATGAATGCCCAGGCCGCCAAGGACCACGAACCACAGCACCATGACCGGCCCGAACAATTTACCGATCCGATCGGTCCCGTGTTTCTGGATCAGGAAAAGCGCCACCAGAATCACCAGCGCCATCGGCACAACCCAGTGATCCAGCCCATCAAAGGCCACTTCCAGACCCTCCACGGCCGACAACACGGAAATGGCCGGGGTGATCATGCTGTCACCGTAAAACAACGAGGCGCCGATCAGCCCGAGAATCACCAGCACCGAACGCAACCGGGGATAAGGGGCGGACGCCCGCCGGGCCAGCGCGGTCAACGACATGATGCCGCCTTCGCCCTGGTTATCGGCGCGCAGGATAAACAGCACGTATTTGATCGAGACGACCCAGATCAGCGACCAGAAGATCAGCGCCAGAATCCCGAACACGCCGTCATGATTGACCGGCACACCGTATTGACCGGAAAACACTTCCTTGATGGTGTACAAGGGACTGGTGCCGATGTCGCCATAGACCACTCCCGCAGCGGCCACCAACATTCCGACGGGCTTGGCCGCTGCATGCCCTGCCCCCGACACCTGACTCTCTGCCTGCCCCATCCAACACTCCCACTACCTGATCCACGTTGCTGGAAAGAAGCACTCTGATTGACCTTGCGTCGACGCCACCTTACTTCTTGTTACAGACGAATAATTGACTGTAGCGATTCAGTTGAGCTTGACGGCGCGAAGCATAGCGCAGCACTCGTCGTTTTTCCCCGTATAAAGCTGGTCAAGCGCTTCATGCACCGCTAGAATTGCGCACTTTTTGATCAGAGGCGCGTCAAGCGTCCTGTCTCCACAGAGACGATCTCCCCTACACCGAGGTTAGACATGTCCACCACTACCGCGCCGGCCAACCCCAAGGTTGGCTTCGTATCCCTGGGTTGCCCGAAGGCTCTGGTCGACTCCGAGCGCATCCTGACCCAGTTGCGCATGGAAGGTTATGACGTCGTATCCACGTATCAGGACGCCGACGTGGTAGTGGTCAACACCTGCGGCTTCATCGATTCGGCCAAGGCCGAGTCCCTGGAAGTGATCGGCGAAGCCATCAAGGAAAACGGCAAGGTCATCGTCACCGGCTGCATGGGTGTGGAAGAAGGCAATATCCGCGACGTGCACCCCAGCGTGCTGGCCGTGACCGGTCCGCAGCAGTACGAGCAGGTCGTCAATGCCGTACACGACGTGGTGCCGCCCCGACAGGACCACAACCCGCTGATCGACCTGGTGCCGCCACAAGGCATCAAGCTGACCCCGCGCCACTACGCTTACCTGAAGATTTCCGAAGGCTGCAACCACAGCTGCAGCTTCTGCATCATTCCGTCGATGCGCGGCAAACTGGTGAGCCGCCCGGTGGGTGATGTACTCGACGAGGCCCAGCGCCTGGTCAAGGCTGGCGTCAAGGAGTTGCTGGTCATCTCCCAGGACACCAGCGCCTATGGCGTCGACGTGAAATACCGCACCGGCTTCTGGAACGGCGCGCCGGTGAAGACCCGCATGACCGAACTGTGCGAAGCCCTCAGCACCCTCGGTGTGTGGGTCCGCCTGCATTACGTTTACCCGTATCCGCATGTCGACGAACTGATCCCGCTGATGGCCGCCGGCAAGATCCTGCCGTACCTGGACATCCCGTTCCAGCACGCCAGCCCGAAAGTCCTCAAGGCCATGAAGCGCCCAGCTTTCGAAGACAAGACCCTGGCCCGTATCAAGAACTGGCGCCAGATCTGCCCGGACCTGATCATCCGCTCGACCTTCATCGTCGGCTTCCCCGGCGAAACCGAGGAAGATTTCCAGTACTTGCTCAATTGGCTGACCGAAGCCCAACTCGACCGCGTCGGTTGCTTCCAGTATTCGCCCGTCGAAGGCGCCCCCGCCAACGACCTGGACCTGGACGTGGTGCCCGACGAAGTTAAACAGGACCGCTGGGAGCGCTTCATGGCGCACCAGCAGGCCATCAGCTCGGCGCGCCTGCAAATGCGCATCGGCCGTGAAATCGAAGTGCTGGTGGATGAAGTTGACGAGCAAGGCGCCGTCGGCCGCTGCTTCTTCGACGCCCCGGAAATCGATGGCAACGTCTTCATCGACAACGGCAGCAACCTCAAGCCGGGCGACAAGGTCTGGTGCAAGGTGACCGACGCCGACGAGTACGATCTGTGGGCTGAACAGATCGGCTGATCTGCCGCATTTTTAAGGGCACAGCAATACCTGTGGGAGCCGAGCTTGCTCGCGATGACGGTGGAGCAGTCAGCATTAATGTTGGCTGACAGGACGCTATCACGAGCAAGCTCGGCTCCCACACGTTCTAGCGCTGCGAAAAATAAACAAACCCTGCTCTTGCGACAAGATGCGGGGCTTTTTTACGGCTATCGTATGGAGAAACCAAGGCATCAGCACAAGGAGCAGGCGGGCATGCGTCAGCATTCGGTCATCCATACACCCAAACCCAGCGACTACCAGGAACTGACCCGGGTCTGGGAGGCCTCGGTACGTGCCACCCACGATTTTCTGCCGGACAGCTACATCGAACTGTTGAAGAACCTGGTGCTCACCCGTTATCTGGACGCAGTCATGCTCATCTGCACCCGGGACGCTCGCCAACGCATTACCGGTTTCGCCGGTGTCGCGGCCGGCAAGATCGAGATGCTTTTCATCGACCCGCAACACCGTGGCCAAGGCCTTGGCAAACAGCTATTGCGTTATGCCATGGAGCACATGAACGCCGATCAACTGGATGTCAACGAACAGAACCCGCAAGCCCTGGGCTTTTACCTCAAGCAAGGCTTCGAAGTGGTGGGCCGTTCGGCAAAGGACGGCATGAACCAGCCGTACCCGCTGCTGCATATGCGCTACAAACAGCCCGACCTGAAGGCCCAACGCGGCTAAAAGGCAAATGGACCCGCGATTAACCGGCGCCAGGCAGGTACAATGCCCACCCTCTTTTTGTTACGGCCCTGTCATGACTGACCCGATTCGTCTCTCCAAACGCCTCATCGAACTCGTCGGCTGTTCCCGTCGGGAGGCTGAGTTGTTCATCGAGGGCGGCTGGGTCACCGTGGACGGCGAAGTGATCGACGAGCCGCAGTTCAAGGTCACCACCCAGAACGTCGAACTCGCCCCAGAGGCCAAGGCCACCGCGCCAGAGCCGGTCACCCTGCTGTTGAACGCCCCGGCGGGCATGGATGCGGACACGGCGATGGCCTCCCTTGGGCCACAGACCCTGAGCGAAGAACACCGCTTCGGCAAGCGCCCCCTCAAAGGCCACTTTCTGCGCCTGACCGCCAGCGCCGACCTGCAGGCCAACGCCAGTGGGTTGCTGGTGTTCACCCAGGACTGGAAGATTCTGCGCAAGCTCACCGCCGACGCCGCCAAGATCGAGCAGGAATACGTGGTGGAAGTCGAAGGCGAAATGGTCGCCCATGGCCTCAATCGCCTGAACCATGGCTTGACCTACAAAGGCAAGGAGTTGCCGGCGGTCAAAGCCAGTTGGCAGAACGAGAACCGCTTGCGCTTTGCCATGAAGAACCCGCAACCGGGGGTGATCGCACTGTTTTGCCAGGCGGTCGGCCTCAAGGTGGTGGCCATTCGGCGCATCCGCATCGGCGGCGTGTCCATCGGTAAGGTGCCCCTGGGCCAGTGGCGTTACCTGTCCACCAAAGAGAAGTTCTAGTTTCTTTTTTCCGGCGCCGCACCGAGCTGCGGCGCCCACTGCCGATTGATCAGGATTGCACACATGGTTCACAACGACGTACTTCGCAGCGTGCGCTACATGCTCGACATCAGCGACAAGAAAGTCATCGAGATCATCAAGCTGGGCGGCCTGGAAGTGCCCATGGCGGATCTGGTGGGTTACCTCAAGAAAGACGAGGAAGAAGGCTTCGTGTTCTGCCCTGACGAAGTCATGGCGCATTTTCTCGACGGCCTGGTGATCTTCAAGCGCGGCAAGGACGAAAGCCGTCCGCCGCAGCCGATCGAAGTGCCGGTCACCAACAACATCATCCTCAAGAAGCTGCGAGTGGCCTTCGAACTGAAGGAAGACGACATGCACGCCATCCTCAAGGCCGCCGAGTTCCCGGTGTCCAAACCGGAACTGAGCGCCTTGTTCCGCAAGTTCGGCCACACCAACTACCGCCCGTGCGGCGACCAGTTGCTGCGCAACTTCCTCAAGGGCCTGACGCTGCGCGTCAGAGCATAAACAGCAGCCATAGGCTTCAAGCGACAAGTTCAAGGCTTGCAGCTTGTCGCTTGCAACTTGAAGCTTTTTCAAATGCCCTACAACGTCTCCCCCATCGGCTTCGTCCGCTCCTGCTTCAAGGAGAAGTTCGCCATTCCCCGCCAACCGCAACTGGCCCCGGCCGCGCGCGGTGTGCTGGAGTTGGTGGCGCCATTCGATCAAGGCGATGCCGTGCAGGGCCTGGAGCAGGTCAGCCATGTCTGGCTGCTGTTCCTGTTCCACCAGGCCCTGGGAGACAAGCCACGGCTGAAGGTGCGCCCGCCGCGTCTGGGCGGCAACACGTCCATGGGGGTCTTCGCCACTCGCGCCACCCATCGCCCCAACGGCATAGGCCAGTCGGTGGTGAAACTGGAGCGGGTCGAAGCCGGGCGCCTGTGGATCTCGGGCATCGACCTGCTGGACGGCACCCCGGTGCTGGATATCAAACCCTACGTGCCCTACGCGGACATCATCGGCTCGGCGCACAACAACATCGCCAGCGCAGCGCCTGAGCTGATTGCGGTGCGATGGGCCAGCTCTGCCCTGCATCAGGCCCGCGACCACGCCAAGCGCCTGGAAGAACCCCTGGTGGAGCTGATCGAACAGTGCCTGGCCCAAGACCCACGTCCGGCGTACCAGATTCCTGCGCCCGACCGGAAGTATGGTGCGCAGTTCTGGGATGTGGACGTGCGTTGGCATTATCCGCAGTCGGGGGTGATCAAGGTGCTGGAAGTGATTGCGGCGAAATCGTAACCGCCAGAAACGAAAAAGCCCGCGCTACCTTCCTCAGGTAGCGCGGGCTTCTTTGTGGGGCCACTGTTGGACCGAGTCGCCTTCTTCGCGAGCAAGCCCGCTCCCACACTGGATTCCTGGTGAACACAAGATTCGCGTTCACTAGGATCCAATGTGTGGGGCTTGCTCGCGAAAGCGGTCCAACATTCAACGACTATGTCGGCTGACACCCCACTCCACACTTATCCAAACAGGCTTACTTCTCTACAAACGCCCGCTCGATCAGGTAATCACCCGGCTCACGCATGCGCGGCGAAACGGTCAGGCCGAAGCTGTTGAGCACTTCGCTGGTCTCGTCGAGCATGCTCGGGCTGCCGCACAGCATGGCACGGTCGTCCTGCGGGTTGATCGGCGGCAGGCCGATGTCGCGGAACAGCTTGCCGCTGCGCATCAGGTCGGTCAGGCGACCTTCGTTCTCGAACGGCTCGCGAGTCACGGTCGGGTAGTAGATCAGCTTGTCACGCAGGGCTTCGCCGAAAAACTCGTTCTGCGGCAGGTGCTCAGTGATGAACTCGCGGTAGGCGACTTCATTGACGTAACGCACGCCGTGGCACAGGATCACTTTTTCGAAACGCTCGTAGGTTTCCGGATCCTGGATCACGCTCATGAATGGCGCCAGGCCGGTGCCGGTGCTGAGCAGGTACAAATGCTTGCCCGGCTTGAGATCGTCCAGCACCAGGGTGCCGGTGGGCTTCTTGCTGATGATGATCTCGTCGCCTTCCTTCAGATGCTGCAACTGGGAAGTCAGCGGACCGTCAGGCACCTTGATGCTGAAAAATTCGAGATGCTCTTCCCAGTTCGGACTGGCGATCGAGTAAGCGCGCATAAGCGGGCGGCCGTTGGGCTGCTGCAGGCCGATCATCACGAACTGACCGTTCTCGAAGCGCAGGCCCGGATCACGGGTGCACTTGAAGCTGAACAGAGTGTCGTTCCAGTGATGAACACTGAGGACACGCTCGTGGTTCATGTTGCTCATGTACGGGGACTCCTGGGAATGATGCCTGCGTCGTTAATTTGCGCAATTGCATCGCATTCTAATGGCGGCGACAATATCTGTTAAATGAATTATCAAGATAAGGGTTATCGGTTATATAGATATGCGATTTACTCTCCGTCAACTTCAAGTCTTCGTCGCCGTCGCCCAGCAAGAAAGCGTGTCCCGTGCTGCGGGCCTGCTCAATCTTTCGCAGTCGGCGGCCAGCACCTCCATCACCGAACTGGAGCGCCAGTCCAGCTGCCAATTGTTCGACCGCGCCGGCAAACGCCTGAGTCTCAACGCCTTGGGCAAACAACTGCTGCCCCAGGCGGTGGCACTGCTGGACCAGTCCAAGGAGATCGAAGACCTGCTCAACGGCAAGTCCGGTTTCGGCTCACTGGCGGTCGGCGCGACGCTGACTATCGGCAATTACCTGGCGACCTTGCTGATCGGCAGCTTCATGCAGCGTCATCCGGAAAGCCAGGTGAAGCTGCACGTGCAAAACACTGCCAATATCGTGCACCAGGTTGCCCACTATGAAATTGATCTGGGTCTAATCGAAGGCGACTGCAGCCATCCGGACATCGAGGTCCAGAGCTGGGTCGAGGATGAGCTGGTGGTGTTTTGCGCCCCTCAACATCCGCTGGCCAAACGTGGCCAGGCGACCATGGAGGAACTGACCCATGAAGCGTGGATTCTGCGGGAACAGGGCTCCGGCACCCGCCTGACCTTTGACCAGGCCATGCGTCACCATCGCAGTGCGCTGAACGTGCGTCTGGAACTGGAACACACCGAAGCCATCAAGCGGGCCGTGGAATCAGGCCTGGGGATTGGCTGCATCTCACGCCTGGCCCTGCGCGACGCCTTCCGGCGCGGCAGCCTCGTCGCCGTGGAAACCCCGGACATGGACCTGGCCCGGCAGTTTTATTTCATCTGGCATAAACAAAAATACCAGACATCGGCCATGCGCGAGTTCCTTGAACTGTGCCGGGCGTTCACCGCCGGCGTGCAGCGCAGCGACGAAATCGTCTTGCCCCCCATTGCCTGAGCGCCGGGGCACTAGAGCAAAATCAGGCCCCACACCAAGGCAATCATCGTCAACGCAACGAACTGAGCGGCACTACCCATGTCCTTGGCATTTTTCGACAACGGGTGCTGCTCCAGGGAAATGCGGTCAATGGCCGCCTCCACTGCCGAGTTGAGCAACTCCACAATCAACGCCAGCAGGCAGACCGCAATCAGCAGCGCCTGTTCGACACGGCTGACATTGAGGAAGAACGACAACGGAATCAGGACGACGTTGACCAGAACCAACTGACGAAACGCGGCTTCACCGACAAAAGCCGCGCGCAGGCCATCCAGAGAATAGCCGGAGGCGTTGAGGATGCGTTTCAGGCCGGTTTGGCCTTTAAAAGGCGACATAAGTGGGCAACTGATCAAAAAGGGGTGGAGAAGCTAATTCAAACCCGGTCAAAAAAACGTGAACAAGACGCTACGATTGCGGTGAAATGGACTCAAGTTGCTGCAGCAGCAAGGCCGCCTGGGTCCGGGTGCGTACATTCAGTTTACGAAAGATTGCAGTGACATGGGCTTTGATGGTGGCTTCGGACACGCTCAACTCGTAGGCAATCTGCTTGTTCAGCAGACCTTCACACACCATGGTCAACACACGGAACTGCTGCGGGGTGAGGCTGGCCAGCCCTTCGCTGGCGGCCTTGGCTTCGTCGGACACGCTCACGGCTTCGAATGCCTGGGGAGGCCAGGACACATCGCCATCCAGAACCGCCTTCACGGCGACCTGAATCATCTCAAGGGAACTGGATTTAGGAATGAAACCACTGGCCCCGAACTCCCGGGCCTTGACCATCACCGAAGCTTCTTCCTGTGCCGAGACCATCACCACGGGAATTTGTGGGTATTGGCCGCGTAGCAGCACCAGCCCGGAAAAACCATAGGCGCCGGGCATATTCAGATCCAGCAGGACAAGATCCCAATCGGCCTTTTCAGTCAGCCGGGCCTCCAGTTCCGCAATACTGGCCACCTCCGTGAGTCGGACATCGGGACCGAGCCCCATGGTCACTGCCTGATGTAACGCGCTGCGAAAGAGTGGATGGTCATCGGCTATCAGGATTTCGTATGTGGCCATTGTTCAAATGATCCTGTTTTTAATGGCAAGCCCGATGCACTCAGCCTCGCCCAAGCAACTCAAGACACCGACATGCAGCGGCATCAAAGGGGTACGTTCAACGCCAACACGTAATAACCCGGCGTTTCAAACCTTGGCCGTACCCTAATCGGCGCCAAGCATGCCCAGCGAAACCGGGGTGGTCAAGCAGCACGGCCGCTACCGTGTTGAGTATGCGCCACTATTAGGCCAACACTGGCGGCGCGGTACGAATAAAGGGCTGCAACTCGGCGTGGGCCGGAGTGGACACATCCACCTCCTGCTGTCGTTTCGCCCCCAGGTAATGCTGGCTGAACACGTCGAAATAGGCATCCAGGGCCGACGCAGCGCCACTGTCCCCCGCCAGTTCCAGACACAAGGCCGCCACTTCGGCGGTGCACAGATGTTCGCTGCGAGTCGAGCGGCGCAAACGGTAGCGCGATAGCCTGTCGGGCAGCAGGCTCAGAATCGGCAAACGGTCGAAATACGGGCTTTTGCGGAAAATCTTGCGCGCCTCGGTCCAGGTCGCATCCAGCAGAATGAACAATGGACGCTTGCCCTCATCGAGGTTGACGGTATGAGTGACCCGCGCTGGCTCGACATACTCACCGGGAAACACCAGGTACGGCTGCCATTGCGGGTCGTTGAGCAGCGCCAGCAGTTGCTGGTCGACGTCGGTGCGTGACCAGATGAAAGCGTGATTGTCCCGCACAACGTCGGCAATCAGCCAACCCGTGTTACTCGGTTTGAATACTTCCTTGTTGGTCATGATCAGGCAAACACCCGACCGCGCCTCGACACTCGGGCGCCAGGCGCACAGGCAATGACTCTCTATCACCCGGCAGGCACTGCAACGGGGCGCGCGCCAGCCACGGGCCTGAATCGGCTTGATGCCCTCATCGATGCGCTGGTCGCGCAGACGGGCTACAGCGTTGGGGGCATGGTTCATCGCAGGCGACGCCGACAGACAGGAAAACTCGACACGAACAAGACTCGACAGGGTAAAGGCCGGCAGTCTACCAGAGCGTGTAAACCTGTACCCTCCGCCCGGCCTCCCCTATAATTTGCCGCCACTGAACGCACAGTCATGTGATCGGTCGAACCACCAGTCACTGAACCAGGAGAGTTTCATGCTGCGCCTTATCGTCCCCACCGTTGCCGTGCTGCTGGCGACGTCCGTCAGCGCACAGGCCGCTTCGCTGAAAGAACTCGAACTGAACAAGATGCTGCGCAATGTAGCCGCCCAAAGCAGCGCCGGCACGCCCCGGGCAATCAACGAGGACATTCTCGACCAGGGCTATACCGTAGAAGGCACTGAGCTGATCAATCACCTGAGCGTGCAAAACAGCCACGCCCAGAAAATGCGTGCCGACCCCAAAGCCGTGTATTTCCAACTGGGCGCCACGGTGTGTACCAACCCAGGCCTGCGCAAGCTGATGGCTCAGGGCGCGACCATGCGCTACGAGTTCACCGAAGTGAAGACCAATCGCCCCATCGCCACTGAGCGCTTCCAGGAGTCGGACTGCCCGAAACCGGCCAAGACCAAGAAATAATCAACCCGAACTGGCGCGCCGCTGCTCATCGTCGGCGCGCAGTTCCGCCACCAGCGCCTGCAGGTAGCGCGAACGCCACGCTCGACCTTCCAGCCGGCGACAGCATTCCTCTTCGAGACTTACCCGATTAGCCTGAGCCGCTTCCAACAGCGTCAGGTACAGCTGCCTGTCGAGTTCCAAAGTCACTCTGGTCATCCGTCCTGCCTCCCTGCCCTTTCCACTTCAATCCATCGCATGGCGCCCAGTCCTGGACGTCCCACTGCATTGAATCCTTGCTCATCAGTAAATCAGAGCGGCACGCACCCAGTAGGCAATCTGACGAGCGGCATGGCATTTGAGCAGTTGCCAACGATGTTTTTTGAGCGCCATGATCAAGGCAGCGAAGATCCGCGCGAGGGACTAGATTCAAAGGTATCTCTTTGCTTCGGGCAGAACGAGGCTGCCCTGCCGACACCTTGCGCGTGACCGTTCTTTCATACAAGGGAAACGCAGAACCCGCAGGATGGCTTGGTGCCTGCCGCACGCCGCGTCGAACCAGGTCGAACGTCCAGGCAATGGTCCTGGGCTGACAACGACACACGGAGTGTCGTGGCCCTGACGAATCTCTCGTTCGGGCTGGGGTTTTGCCAAGAAGGAGAAGCTGAATGCCTTACAAACCGAATGACTTGCTGAGTCGTCATTTTGAGAACCATGGACTCGACCTCACCCGCAAGGTCGAAGAGCAACTCAAGCTGGTCTCCCCCAACAGCCCGAACCTCCCCATCTACCGCGACATGATCCTGACCGTCCTGCGCATGGCCCAGGAAGATCACAACCGCTGGAATGCCAAGATCACGCTGCAGGCCCTGCGGGAACTGGAGCACGCTTTCCGTACGCTCGAACAATTCAAGGGACGACGCAAGGTCACGGTCTTCGGCTCGGCACGAACGCCCATCGAACATCCGCTGTATGGCCTGGCCCGGGAACTGGGGGCGGAGTTGGCACGCTCGGACATGATGGTCATCACTGGCGCCGGCGGTGGCATCATGGCCGCGGCCCATGAAGGTGCCGGCCGGGACCACAGCCTGGGCTTCAACATCACCTTGCCTTTCGAACAGCATGCGAATCCGACCGTTGAAGGCACGCAAAATCTGCTGCCGTTCCACTTCTTCTTCACCCGTAAGCTGTTCTTCGTCAAAGAGGCCGACGCACTGGTGCTCTGCCCGGGCGGTTTCGGCACCCTCGATGAAGCGTTGGAAGTCCTGACGTTGGTGCAAACCGGTAAAAGCCCGCTGGTGCCGGTGGTGCTGCTGGATGTACCGGGGGGTAAGTTCTGGCAAGGCGCCCTGCACTTCATCCGTGAGCAACTGGAGGAAAACCGCTACATCCTGCCAACCGACATGAAGTTGATGCGCCTGGTGTACAGCGCTCAAGAGGCCGTAGAGGAGATCAATCAGTTCTACAGCAACTTCCACTCCAGCCGCTGGCTCAAACATCAATTCGTGATCCGTATGAATCACAAGCTGAACGAACAGGCCCTTGGGCATTTGCAGGCGGAGTTTGCCGACCTGTGCCTCAACGATTGTTTTCATCAACACGCCTACGCCGGCGAGGAACACGACGAGGCCCGTTTCAGCCATCTGACCCGACTGGCCTTTACCTTCAATGCCCGCGATCACGGTCGTTTGAGGGAACTGGTGGATTACATCAACCTGTCGGAAAACTGGGCCGAGCCCGCCACCAAGGTCCAACCCCTCACCTGGGAGCCGATCAAGGTGACCTGAACCCATAAAAAAACGGCCCGCTATCAAAATAGCGGGCCGTTGTTGTTTAGTCGTCCATGCCGCGACCGCTGAACAAACGGTTGATCATTTCCATGGAATATCCTCGATATGCCAGGAAACGCCCTTGCTTGGCTCGCTCTCTTGCATCGATGGGCAAATGCCCTGAGAACTTGCGGCGCCAGGTGTCCGTCAGTTGCGCCTGCCAATCGATACCGCTTTCGCGCAGGGCAAGTTCGATGTCCGGGCGCTGCAAACCACGCTGACCGAGTTCCTCACGAATTCGCAAGGGGCCGTATCCAGAGCGAGCGCGATAAGAGACAAAGCTCTCAAGGTAGCGGGACTCCGACAACAAACCCTCTTCCGTCAGACGGTCAAGGGCCGTGTCGATCAGCTCATCGGCAGCGCCGCGCTGACGCAGTTTGCGGGTCAGCTCGACTCGACCGTGCTCACGCCTGGCGAGCAGGTCCATTGCAGTTCGTCGCACCGCGACGAGGGTATCGAGTACGACGGTCATCGAATCGATCAGATGTCAGCGTCAGCCAGGTCGTCTGCAGTCTCGCGGTTAGCGACCGACTTGACGTCCGCCACCGGACTCAGAAGCTTGTCACGCAGTTGCTTCTCGAGGGTTGCGGCAATTTCCGGGTTGTCCGCCAGGAACTTGGCCGAGTTGGCCTTGCCCTGACCGATCTTGGTGCCGTTGTAGGCATACCAGGCGCCGGATTTTTCGACGAAACCGTGCAACACACCCAGGTCGATCATCTCGCCATTGAGGTAGATGCCCTTGCCATAAAGAATCTGGAACTCTGCCTGACGGAACGGCGAAGCGACCTTGTTCTTCACAACCTTGACGCGGGTTTCGCTGCCGACAACCTCATCGCCTTCTTTCACCGCGCCAGTGCGACGGATGTCCAGGCGAACCGAGGCGTAGAACTTCAGTGCGTTACCACCGGTAGTGGTTTCCGGGCTGCCGAACATCACGCCGATCTTCATACGGATCTGGTTGATGAAGATCACCAGGCAGTTGGCGTTCTTGATGTTGCCGGTGATCTTGCGCAGGGCCTGGGACATCAGACGAGCCTGGAGGCCCACGTGCATGTCGCCCATTTCACCTTCGATTTCCGCTTTGGGTACCAGTGCAGCCACGGAGTCGACGATGATCACGTCAACGGCGTTGGAACGCACCAGCATGTCGGTGATTTCCAGGGCCTGTTCACCGGTGTCCGGCTGAGAAACCAGCAGGTCATCGACGTTAACGCCCAACTTGCCGGCATATTCCGGGTCCAGGGCGTGTTCGGCATCGACGAAAGCGCAGGTCGCACCGGCTTTTTGAGCCTGAGCGATCACGGACAGGGTCAGCGTGGTTTTACCGGAAGACTCAGGACCGTAGATTTCAACGATACGGCCTTTTGGCAGACCGCCAATGCCAAGCGCAATGTCCAGGCCCAGGGAGCCGGTGGAGATGGAAGGAATAGCCTGACGGTCCTGATCGCCCATACGCATTACGGCACCCTTGCCGAATTGACGTTCGATCTGACCCAAGGCCGCAGCCAAGGCTTTCTTCTTGTTGTCGTCCATTAAAGTCCTCACGTAATCAATAAGGCCTGACGGCCAACACCTGTATAAGTAGCCAGTATTATTCCACAGCGATTGAGGATCGCCTACCCCTGATTTGAGATTTCTGCGGCGGCATGTTGCAACAGCCCCTCTAGCGCGGCCTTCACCGTTTGTCGGCGGACTTCGTCGCGGTTGCCGGCAAAGAACCGCTGCTCGCTGACGACCGTGTCACCAACGCCCCAGGCCAGCCACACCGTACCCACCGGTTTGTTCGGCGAACCGCCATCAGGACCGGCCACGCCGCTGACCGCCACAGCAAAACGCGCCAGGCTTTTTTGCTGCGCGCCCCGCACCATAGCCTCCACCACCTCGCGACTGACCGCCCCCACCGTTGCAAACAGCTCGGCCGGCACATCCAGTTGCTGAGTCTTCTGGCGGTTGGAATAGGTGACATAACCCGCCTCGAACCACGCCGAACTCCCGGGAATACGAGTGATCGCCTCAGCAATCCCGCCTCCGGTGCAGGACTCGGCCGTGGTCACATGGGCATTGACCCGCTGCAGACGTCGGCCCAGCTCAGCGGCCAGTTCGGTAATGTCTTCCATGATGCGCTCCTGATTCGATGCAATGGGCCCTACCGTACACGAGCATGCCAGGCTTGCAAGGCTCGCCGGATCACCGCCCCAATGCCCTGACGTACGCCTGACAGGCCTGCAGAGCGATCAATCCGCGATCCCCTTCGTCGGTGATGGCGACAATTCGTTGAGCATGCGCCGGGTCAAGTCGGGCGCGTAGGGGGCCATGATCCACGCCGCCGGCGCCGGCGGTGGCCGGCACTGCACAACCGGCGGCAACATCGCCGGCGTCAAGGAGGACTGACAGCCGGACATCGGCAGTAGCAAGGCGATCGCGCAAGCGATCCTGATCACGTTGGGCATCGCTCAAGGCTCGGTAATGGGATTGTTCGCTGGCGGAGAGTTGCTGTTCCAAGGCCAGGCGTTTGTCTTGCTCGGCCTTTTGTTGAATCGCTGCCGCCTGGGTTATTTGATTCAACATCTGCGCTTGAATTTGGGCCGTTTGCGCCAGTCGTCGGTCATAACGCCACGCCTGGACTTGCCACGCCAACACCGCCGGACCGCCGGCCACCAACGCCAGCAACACAGCGATGCCAAGGGTGCGAGAAGAAAAAGGTATCAAATCGAAGGCTGACATATCACCGCCCTCGCCCGCGCCCAGAGTTGCAGACGATCCTGCAGGCCATTCAAACCACCGTTGATGCGCCGGGTGATGCTGTTGAACTGGTCACGATCAGCCAGTTCGTTCAAACCGTTCTGATCCCAGAACCAGGCGGCAGACTCAGCCGCCCATTGCGGTTGCTCCAGCAGTTGCGGTAATGCCAGCAATCGCTCATCGCCAAACAAACCCAGACTGCAACGTCGATAATTGTCGCGCCCGGTAATCTGAATCAGCCCGCGCCCCCGATATTGCTGACCGTCGCCGTCGGCCTGGGGTGTATTGCCCAAGCGAACGGCCAACGGCCCCGTGTCGTACTTACTGAGATACTGATCACCGCCGAGCTCGCGTACATAGCGCAATTGCCCCGACTCATGGCCAACCTGGGCCAGAAACGCGGCAATACGTTTGGGCGTGTCGATACGATGGCTGGACATGGCGCTGTTAAGGGCCGAAACGAAAACGCCCGCTTGGGAGCGGGCGTTGGGCATGATGTTGATGAGTTGCTGTTGGGTAACTTCCATAGGTCAGTTCATCGAAGGCGTTATTGAAGTTGCTCGGCCAGCCAGGGTGGCGCGACCGGACGATACTCAGCAGCAGGGAAAAGCTCATCCTGTGGCCAGTCCCTGAGGGCCCGTCGGTACGTCTGCAGTTGTGTGTATTGCGTCTGGTCCAGTGTGGTGCCGCTACCGTCGTCCATTTCATCGCGATCCCGCGCGACGAGACGGTCCGTTGCCGAGAGCTGGGCATTGCGCCACGCATACTCGTTCTCAGCAGCTTGGCCTGACGTCAGAGGAGGTGGATCTACGAGGATGGGATAACCATTGTCAGGATTGACTGAAATTTTCTTGGCTGACATTGCCAGTTGCTGAAGCAACGATAGCCAATAGGCCCTGGGGACTTCTATGACATCTTCTGGAATATCCGAAGTATTGATACCCGGGACATAAGCGCCGCAGGTACTTGGACTGAACAACACAGTGAATTCGTTCACTCAATACCCCTTCGCAAAATAATACACACCCCACCCGGCCATCGCCTGTCCATCCATATTACGGACCCGGAAACGACAGCCCTGCTTAGTACCGCTTCCTCCAACGAGAATAACCACCGCACCATCACCGCCGACATGGTTGGCTACAACAGAAGCAAAAGCGGTTGGAAATGAAATAGGAAAAGTGACGAACACATCGCCGTTAGCATCGGTCGTGCCAGCTCCCCATTGATCGATAATCCCACTGGCGTATTTTTGATAACCCGGATTACCGAGATGACCTGAAAACAACGAGGTGTACTTCAGCACAATGGTGCCGCCGATCAACCGCCATTGGCTATCGAGTTTAACGAACTCAGCCGTTTCACCCCGCCCCAGATCGATTGGCCCCAATGCGGCACTTGACGAACCTATCGTATCGGCAGCCGAGGCCGTCGATAGGGTGACCACGCCGACACCGACGTTAATAAGTGTCAGCGTCGCCCCATGCATGATTCCGGTAGTGCCAGGCAGCGTGACGCTGATCGGCGTAGCACTGGCAAAACTGACGGCTCCACCGATATGCGCCAGCGTCAACGCGGTATTGGTTGCGTACGCAGTAAAGCCGGAATACTGCAGCCCGCTACGTCTCACGAACTCCGTGGTGGCTACGGACCCGTCACTGTCAAACTGCGCGGCGGTGGTAAATAACCCGTTGCCACGCAACGCCGTCAACAGTTGATTGCTCAGTTGTTCCGATGGCGTCAGCCCGGCGGCTTGAATGACATTGAGCACCTCCTGCGTGACGCCATTACCCCAACTGGCGGGGATCAAAGAGCCCGGCGTCCCGGTCAAGGGATCCTCATCCACAAACCTGCCATTCACCAAACCCGCACTGGGCACACTTCTTGGATAGTCCACGTTTTCCTCCCTTGATATTCAAACGGCCAAAAAACAGGCAATAGAAAACTGCGCCTGTTGATTCGCCCAACAGAGCCCGAAAAAATTGAGAAGGTTTAAGCGGTTCGGTCCGTGGCGCTTTAAGCCGCAGACTCAGGCACGACCGGCCAGTTAATGTCGGTTGGAAAACCGGTTTGATGCTGGATACGGTTCAACTCGACGCTGTAAAGCTTCCACTCCATCAGGGCCAGTTGTTCCTGATCATTGGCGTCGCCAATGTCTTCGGCGTATTGGAAAGGAGCGACTTTCTGAACGGCTTCGCGCAGCAATTTATCGCGCTTTGACAAGGCTTCGCGCTTGAGGTCGGCCAGTTGCAGCATCTCGTCAAACACCCAGGTAGTATCGCGCCATACATAGTAATTGCCCGGCCATGGTTCGGCTGTGTATATGTCCGGCAATTGGCCGAACTCGGTCCACTCCAGATGAGCGCCGTTGTCCTTGCGATACACCGAACCGCGCCAGTCCACCATTTCTCGTGGAACGCCGTTCACCATGACCCACGAATGATGTTCTTGAGCGGCTGGAAGTTCGAAGGAAAGTTGAATGCCGTTACTGGGAATTTGGATGCCCATACCGGGCGTTACGAAAAGCTCTACCGGGCCAGATAGAACACCGGAATCATCGAACAGATAAATAAACATAACTACCTCAGATCAGCTTGATTCGGGCGGGATAGGCGATGTTTCTGGGACGAGTTTCAGCACTGAAAGTACCAATATTGCCTACAAGCTCTCCACTGGAAAAGAACAGTGGGTTGGGGTACGTCGTACCGACTATTCCCGTTGCAGGAGCAGCATTAACGTCGCGGGTCACGTCCCAAGAACCATCAGCAATACTAGGCCCTGGACGATTAGCACTACCTGAACTGGTGGGCAAAAAGTGGTTGTGGCTTTCAAGGGAATACATTTGTCTGCTTCCCGCCGAACGGTCGACATCCACCCCGCGGGCCTCATCCAGCACGCGCAAGAATTCACCGCGAATATCCGGAAGTCGAAAAGTCGTCGCACCGTCACCGCTGGTCCACGCGCCCTCGTTCCCTCCTCTGGAACCCTCCGTCACTAACGCACCGGACGATTGCGCGTAATCCCACAACCACGGCCAATCGCTACGCACCAGCAAATTTCCATTAAGCACCGCATACCCACCGGGAATGACCTGACGCGTGCTCTCAAAGGAAATACGCCCCAGCGCCGTCGCATCGAACCGTCCCACCGGCCACCAAACCCCAGTTTCATCACTGCGCAGATGCCACCAGTCACCGCTGCCCATCAACACCAGAAACGGATAGCCACTGGCCGCCAAATGAGTATGAAAGCGAATTCTGTCGCTACCGGAGGCCCGCACCGTCAGACGGTTACCACTGTTATCCACACGCCGCACAATCACATCGCGAACACCGAGCGCCGCATTAGCCGCAGGTAGGGTTACAGTGCTCGCACCAGCACTTGCATCAATCAGCACCAGCCCCAACTCGTCGGCGGCCAACACCTTTGATGTGGTAAGCCGCGTGACGACTGAACGCATCGGACTACTACGCCCGAGAATGGTTTGCAGTGCCTTGATCAACTGGCCGTTATCCGCTTCGGACGGCGTCATGCCGGCCGAGGAGATCACGCCGAGGATTTCTTGGGTGACACTGTTTCCCCACACCGCCGGAATCAACGACCCTGGAGTGCCCGCCAGCGGATTTTCGTCCACGAACCGACCGTTCACCAGCCCGACGCTGGGAACACTTTTTGGATAATCCATGTTTTATTGCTCTCTATGGGATGGGGGTCAAGCGCGAAGAGGTAGCGCTCGGATAGTCGCAAGCACCTCATCAGCGGCTTGGCTGGCAAGATCCGCCTTGCCTTTGGCCATGTGTGCGCGAATCAGTGCTTTGGCCTTGAGGCGCAGTTCGCGAAGCGCCAGCAGGTTCGCTTCAAATTCGGCGGCCTTGGCGAGAATCTGATCCGCCGCTTGCCTGGCTGTGCGCCCTTTGACGACCCACGCAGAAACGGCCAGTGGGATGGCTTTTTTTGGGTAGCCCTGATCCTTGAAGGCCTGCGCCTCCAAGGCGGCTCGTTGGTATTCCAAAGCACGCAAGGGGTCGCCGGCCAACGTGCGACGGGCGCTGTCGGCAGCGGTATCGACCGTGGCGCACAAGCGCTCGGCTTCCTGGCGCAACTGCTCGGCGGCATTCTCTTCAGTAAGCACCCAAGTACCGTCCTCCCAGATATGGGCGGATGAAGGTGCAAGCGGGCGAAGTCCATCTTCGTACTGGTGCAGTTCTTGAATGACTTTCATCGGATCAGCTCCCAGGACAGGTGAACGTTGACTGCGTTGATAAAGTTGACGCCGATACCCACGCTGTAATCCGTCAGGGCCTGGTGCCCCTTGATCCCCATGCTCAATAGCAACTCGTCGCTATCGGCATTAGTGGCGCCTAATGTGTGCTCGGCCTGATACGACTGCCAAAGAGAACGCGATTGGGCATGGTCAAAACTGGCCGTGACCGTGGAGACGCTTACGTCATTGACGACGTTGTTGGAAAACAACACGCACATATACGGACTTGCGGGGTTCGCCCAGCCCACGGCATTGTTGCCAGGAGTTGTAGCGACGGGTGACAGGTAGCTGTAGTTGCCCCCAAGCCACCCGGATTGAACAAACGACAGCGAGGTTACGACGTTCGGCGCGGGTGTCGGATTACCCGCCACAAGCCGTGCTGCACGGGCGTGGGGATCCAGCGGCAGATATACCACTCCACTGCCATTCACCGTTTGCGTCCAGGTCAATTGCGCACGGTTATAGATCGTGCGAATCGTCGGCAAGGAGCCCGGCGCTCCGGTCATCACCCAGGCCAGGCACATGTCCAGAGGGTTGGACGCAAATCCGCCGCCGGACGCGCCGTTGACAGTCCCCTTCAAGAACTCCGGCGGGAGGTCATACAAGCTTCCGCGCTGCACATAGAACGTCAGTGCACCGCCTATGACCTGTGCTCTTAGAAAATAGCTGGCGCTGGGCAATAAATCGGTACTGCTCCAGGCCGAAGTTACAAAGGTACGTGACCGGCCCAACCGCCCGCTCACCACTTCCTGAGCAATGCTGATATACACGCCCGCCGGAATCGAAACGCGCCCGCCACTGGTTGATACTGCTGCTGGCGTTATTGGCAGACGTGCATCGGCCGTTGCGATTGTGGGCAGCGGCAACGCGGCGAGCGGTAGAGCAAGGTCCTGGTTCCAGGCCTTCGCGGTGACCGATTGAATCGCCTGGAGCAGTTGATCATTGTTGGTCTCATCCGGTGTCAAATCCCCCGCCTTGATGACATTCACAATCTCCTGGGTCACGCCATTTCCCCAAGCGGCCGGAATCAACGACCCCGGCGTCCCGGTCAGCGGATTTTCATCCACGAACTTCCCATTCACCAGGCCTGCGCTGGGTACACTCTTCGGATAATCCATTCATCTACTCCCTAGTCATAATTGATGTGAACCTTCGTATGCGCCGGCGCACTACGATGAATCAGGCACTCGAGCGCCGAGCCCGGATTGACACCGAAACGCTCCCCCCAATAGCTGGCGCCAAAACGTCGGCCGAGCAGCAGCCGGCCGCCGGTGTTGAGGGTCCACATGAATTGCGCCTGCCAGGTGCCGAAGTGGGCTTCACCGAAACGGGCGCGGCCCATGCGGGGGGCCTTGAGTTCGGTGATGGTGGCGTTGGGATAACCCTGGCTCTTGGCAATTTCCACGTAATAAGCGATGGCCTGGCTGCCCACCGCCAACAACCGCCGACGCACCGCCAAACGGCGGTCGTCATACAGCGGTGTAGCACCCAGGCACGGGTCGGGCAGGTTCATCACCCGCTCCCAATCCGGCACCAGTTCACTCACACCCGCCGGGTCCATTTCGTGGAGCAGGTCGGCGGCGCGGGCGTCGAGACGCGCCAGTTCCTGGGCGATGCCTTGCAGCACCTCTTCCAGTTCCGGCACCCGCTCCGGGTCCCATGCCGGGCCGCTGGGCAGCAGGCTGCGCAGTTGGGCCTGGTATTGCTCGGCGGTTCTTATTCCAGCCATACGCAGCCTCCGAAGGTCAGCAACTGATTGCTGGCGGCCACCACATCGGCGATGGGGGCAGTCAGTGTGTGGTCGGTTTCCCCGGTGGCACTGCTGATGGCTTCGGCGATGTGGGTCAGCAGGAGGGTTTCGCCAAGGCCAGCTTCGCGGTTATGCAGGTCCCGCAGTTGCGCTTCGATGGCGGCGCGCACGGCGCTGGTGTCCGGGGTAATGCGCAGCCGGTAGGTCACCGGCACCTGGGCTGGCGCCAGCACATGCACTTCGGCAGTGACCGGGCGCAGTGGCTCGATATAGGCCCGGACTTCTTCCAGTTGCTCGGCGTTGGGAATCGGCTGTGGGTCGTCGTCACGCATGACGAACACGCCAACGGTGCCCGGCCCCAGGTAGCTGCCGCGACACCAGGCGCGGGTGATGCCAGGGCATTCCAGAGCCCAGGTTTCATAGTCCTGCGCGGAACCGCCGTGGGGGATGACGCGGTAGGAGCGAATCACTCTGGCTCGCAAGGATTCGAGGCTTTCCCGGGCGAGGCCGCCGGTCAGCCCCGGCGCCAGCACGGTGAAGCTGTTGCCGATCCCAAGGATCGGCTGCACCGGCGTCAACACCAGCCCGGCATCAGCATTACCCAGGCTGCCGGCGTCCAACGCGGCGACAGTGGTGCTGTTCAGACCATTACTGGTGGTGCGCGCGCTGGTCACTTTGTAGGTGCGCCCATCGGTGGATTGCAGCAGCGTGTCGACATCCAGCACCGCGCCCGCGGTGGCGGTGAAGCTGACGCTACCGCTGGCCATCTGGGCCGCTTTGCGCGCCTGGTTCAGGCGCAGGGCGGCGATGCGTTCCAGGGTGGATTCGTCGGCCTTGTCCGGCAGGATCTGCTCAGCGATCCAATCCAGATAGCCATACAGGCCGTAGGCGGCGCCACCCAGGGTGCGAGCCAGCACTTGAGCATCGGACTGGCGCAGCGAATCGCTGGCCAGGTCGCTTTGGGCGCGCTTGATCAGCACCGGCAGCGAAGGGGTTTCAAACGGCATAGGTCACCTGCCAACTGTTATCGGGGTTGATGTCCAGGCGCTCGCCGTCGGCCAGGGTCAAAACCGTGCGCAGATTCAGGCGCTGGGCATCGAGGCGTTCGCTGATGATGTCGATGGCGCTGCAATGGCCGTCGTCGATCAGCCATTGCAAGGCTTCGCGGGCATAGAATTCGGCGTCGAGCTGGGTCTGCCGGGTCAGCTTGACCCGGCGCAGCAGCCACAGCCGCGAACCAATGCGGTCGTCGGCGACGGTAGGAAAAGTGTCGCCCCACCAGCCGAAACGTTGCTCGTCATCCACGGCATCGTCGTCAACGGCGCGGCGCCAGGTGAACAGGCTGATCAGCACCGAGCGGGTCAGCGCGGCGTGCAGGTTCTGGCTGATGAACATCACTGGCCTCCCGCCGGCATGCCGGTCTGGCCGTTACCGGCCTGCACGCCGACGTGCACATGCTTGATCTGGCTGATGCCGCCGGCGATCTGATCGCCCTGGGAAACGAACTTGCCGGTGTGGTTGATGACCGGGCTGTCGATGTTCACCGCGCTGCTGGCGCGGATGTTCAGGGTCGCAGTCTGGATATCGATGACCCGGCCGCGCTTGAAGTGGATCTTGTCGCCCTCGTCGGTGTAGATCGCCACTTCACCAGGGGCCAGGGCCTTGAGGCGGAAACGACGGTCGGCGACCACCAGCACCACGGCATGGGAACGGTCACCGCCCAGGAACGTGGCGATCCCTTCGGCCCCGGCCAGCGGATTGCTGGTGAAGCCGTAGGGTTCGAAGTGCTCCATGTCGTCGTTCACTTCACCGGCGGTGAGGCGCATTTGCAGCGATTGCAGCTTGGTGGCCGAATTGGCGAGCACGACGGTGCCGCGCGCCAGGAGGCGAGTCAGTAGGCTCATTGAGGTTTCCTTGGAATCAGGGACTTGAACGCGATGTTTGGATCAACATTTCTATTGGCTGCACTGCCGCCATCGCGAGCAAGCTCGCTCCCACAAGGGATCTGTGGTGGGCGGAAACTTTGGAGGCGGTCTCGAAATACTGTGGGAGCGGGCTTGCTCGCGAAGGCGGCAGTGCAGCCAATATCGATGCAAGCTGACCCACCGCTTTCCCGAGCAAGCCCGCTCCCACAAGGCGTTTTGCGTTGGGCTCAGGATTTGGGTGGCGTCGGGTTCGCGTCGAACGTATGGGGCGGGGCGACTTGCAGGGTGGTGACGGAGCCTTGGGCAGACAGTGAATACGTCACTTTGGAGATCAGCATGTCGCCGTCAAACCCCAGCACCGGGTCGATCACCCGCACCAGGGTGTTATGCCGCCACAAATCGCCATTGGCCTGACGCCAGCCCTGCACGCGGTAGGTCGTGGTCAGGGCCTTGCCAGTGCGGATGGCGCTTTCCCAGTCGGCTCGCTGCTGGGCCAGTTCGAAGGTCAATTGCGCGCTTTCGCTGATCACCGTGACCCGCTTGCGCTTGAAGCCCAGGTCCGTAGCGGTGCCGGAGACTTCGCTCACCGCCGCCCCGCTCTGCTGATCATTGCCCTTGTGCTGGCCGATGACCCGGTATTCGGAGAACACCTGGCTGTAGTCCATCGCTGCGTTGCCCGAGAGAATGTTTTTACCCAGTTCCAGCACATCATTGGCTCGCCCGCCACTACCGGGTTTAGCCAGCAACACGCGGCCTTCGGCGTCGTCGGTGGAAAACACCCGAAACAACGTCAGCAGACGGTCGATGGATTGAAAGACCGTTTCCCCCGGCACGATGCTGTGTTCGCTCAACCGAGCGGTTTCAGGGATCTCACTGATCACTCCCACGCCATATTGCGAAGCCAGGGCCTGGACAATGCTCAGCACCGTTTGCCCACGCCATTGGCTTGGGCGATTGATCGCCGCGCAGTCCACCAAGTCCTGGGTCCTGGAGCCACCCTCGATGCTCAGGCTGATCTGGCGTCCGTCATAACTGACCGGGGCTTTGAACACGTAGCCACTGAGCACCAGGTCGGCACCGATGCGCACCTGACATTCATCCCCCGGACGAATCGGCACCGACTGGGTCTGCCCCGGCCACTGCCAGGTGATGTCGAGTTTGAAGGTGCGGAACTGCCGCTCCAGGTCCGCACTGATTTCCACGCTTTTCCAGCCGCCGTAATCCAGCCCGCCGACGGTGAGCGAGACAGCGTTGTCGAGCTCGTTCATGGCTTACTCTCCCGAGACTTTGAGGTCGTTGGGCGGCAGGAAACCAGGGTGAGCCGCGCCATTGCGCTGAGTCACTTCGGTAACCCGAGTGGCATCGGCAAATTGCTGATACGCCACTACCAGCGCCGGCAGGCTTTGCTTGAACGACAGGCTGATCAGTCTGACACCGGATGACGCCACCGCCGTCAGGTGCGCGGCCATTTGCTGACGCAGGTTGTTCATCGCCTGATAGTGATCCGGATCGGCCTTGAGCGAGGCTTGCCAGATGGCCTCGTTGAGGGCATCGCGCAGGGCCAGCACATCGTCGGCCACCGGCACGTCCCGGCGCTGAACCGGCTGCATCGCCTGCTGCGCCACCGATGGGGTAGCACCCAACTTGACCACCGGCGCCGCCACCGGCATCGCCGCAATCCATTGCGCGGCCTGCACCAGCAGCGTGTCCTGCACCAGATCGGCTACGGCCTGGGCCGCCGCCGTGGTGTCCTTGCCGGTGGTGAGTTTGGGAGCGTCCGCCTTGCGAATGGCTTCCACCTGCTGCGACACGCTGGCAATCACGCCGCGATAGCCGTCACGGGCAAAGTCCTTCAACTCCCGGATGTCCCCCAGCAACCCTTTAAACTCGGCGGCCACTTCGCTGGGCAGCTCCTTCACCGCCTTGACCAGATCGCTGAGTTGCCGATAAGTCTCGATCAACGGCTTGAGTTCCTGCTCGATGACGCCGTAGACCTCCTTAAGGCTGTTGCGCAGATCAGCAATGCCAATCCGCGCGGCCTTGATCAAGGTCATGGCCTCTTCGAAGCGCCGCACCGCCGAACCCAGAAAGCTGTCAGCCGACACCAGCAACAGTTTCTGGCTGTTGATCGCGGCCGACGGGAATTGCAGCGGCTGGTCGGGGTAGAACTTCAGAGCGAACGTCACCAGGCCGCCATCCTGACGGGTCTGGGTCATGTCGCACTCGCCCACCTTGACCTGCAGGCGCCCCAACCACGGATGCACCAGCTCGCCGCTGCCCTGCTCCAGGGCCTTGAGCAACTTGTCGCGCTGCTCCAGGCAATCGGGGCCGACGATGAACGCGGTCAGCTCATGAATCTTCGCCTGCTGGCCGAGGCCTTCGAAAAACGGCTGGTCACGCTGGGGATATTCATGCAACTGCCCCTTGTGACCGACCGGAGTTTTCGCCTGATCGACCCAGAACCCGACGCCGCGAAACGACGCCGGCAACAAACGATCACGCCAGCTCATTGGAACCTCCTGTGGAAAGTGAGCGATAGCCAATGCGCGAACTCACCGCCAGGGCCGGTTGATTGGTCTGTGGCGGGTCGGCGCGCAACCCGGCCGGCGCGTTTTCGAAGCGCACGGTCAGGCCGCCTTCGAGCTGCGTGCGGTTGTTGGCGGCGCTTTGTTGCACCAGGGCGCTGGAGGTTTGCGGCAACGCGCCCGGCGCCAATGAGGTTTTCACCGCAGGGTCACCGGACGCCGGCGCAAGGCTGGAAGACAAGCCCGCAGGCTGTTCACTGGCCCCGCCAAAAAACGCTGGCGCCAGTTCACCCTTGCCTTCGGCATTGGTCTGCCGTTGCGCCTCGGTCAATCCTTCGACCTTCCCGGTAAACGTAGCGATGAGTTCCCCGAAGCCGCCATTGAAGAACGCCTTGATCGGCGCAATCACACCCTGCAGCTCATCCCACCATTGGCTGAACCACTCACCCACCGGCCCCCACTGTCGGGTCAGGCCCTCAATGGGCGACCAGTCGAACAAACCGCTGAACACCGCCAGCATGATCGACACCTGATTGCGAATGCCCTCCCAGATCCCGGCGAAGACATCACCGATCGTGCCCCAGTTGGCCATGATCAACCCCAGCGGCGTCCAGTCGAACAGGCCTTTCAAGGCGTCCATCACCGGCACCGTCAGTGCCTTGAGCAGATCCCAGATCGCTGAGAACAACCCGGTCAGGGGCGCCCAGTTGCTGATGATCAAACCCAAGGGTGACCAGGCAAACAACGTCTGCATGAAACCGATAATGGGCGTCGCCGCCGCCACGATCACATTCCAGAGCGCGCCGAAAAAACTGCTGATGGGGCCCCAATGGCTGATCACCTGCCCCATCGGGGTGAAGGCGAACACCGTCTTGAAGAACTCGACCATCGGCATGACGATCGGCGACAGCTTCTGCCAAAGCCCGGCGAAGAACGCAGAGATCGGTGTCCAGTGGGCGATGATCATCCCGGCCGCCAAGGCGATGCCCATGGCAATCAAGCCGATGGGGTTCATCTTCAAGGCCAGGTTGACCACTTCCAGCGCCTGGCTCGCACCGCTGACCGCCGTTTGAATCGCATTGAACGCCACGACGCCCGTCGCCAGGCCCTGCACCAATTGCGGGTTGTCCTGCAGCACCTGGGCCACACCCGTGACCATCGGCTGCAAGCTGACTGCCGCCGCGTTGACCGCCGGCCCCAGGGCCGAACCGAACTGCACCGACACATTGCTGATGGAAGTCTTCAATCCATCCAGGCTCTGTGCCGCCACACGCGGCGCTTCAGGGGCCTTCAAGCTGCTGGCCGCCGCGTTGGCCGCGCCGACTTCACCTTTGAACGCGTCTGCTGACTTGAGCCCCTCCATGAACGGTTTGGCCAGGCCGCCCTCGGGGAGCAGAGCGGAAATATCCAGGCTGCCAAGACCCGTGGCATCGAGGTTCTGTTTGAAGCTGGCGACCTTGGCCCGAAGGCTGGCAAGCTTGGGCGACAGCTCATCGATGCCGGTCAGCAGCACTGCTTTTTTCTCTAGCTTTTGTGTCTCTGCCATCACTGCACCTGCTGCATCGCATTGATCCGTTGCGCGTGCTCCAGGGACTCGCGGAGCACATCCAGTGGCCTGGCCATCATCTGTTCGGGGTCAACCTTCCAGAACCAGGCCAGGTCATAGGCGGCTGCGATCAGGTCGCCGATGGCTGCGACGCCGCACTCATGAAAAAACTCGCGACGGCCCAGCTCAATGCGTTGAGGTCTGCCAGGTCCAACTGGTTGACCGACGACGGCGGGATGCCGGCGCAGACCGCGATGTACTTGGCCGCGACATCCATGTCCAGGCTCACCTCCTCGCTCTTGTCGATTTTGTACGGCAGCGCCTTGATCGCCCGGACTTCTTGCACCGTCGGACGGCGCAGGGTCAGTTCGCTCAGCGGCTCGCCGTGGGCCTCGATGGCCACGCGCAGCGTCACGACATCGCTCATTGCCAGGTCCCCTTGATGCCTTCGAATTTCAGTTCGATGGTGGCGTCGTCGCCCTTGGACACTGGCTCTTCCACCAGGTAAGCGCCGGCCAGCACGTAGACCTTGCCGTTGTTGAATTCGCAGGTGACGGTCATGTCGGTGCCAGCGACCAGTTGCTTGAGCGGAAAATCCGCCGTGTGCAGCGCCGTTACCTTGAACGACGGGGCGACGTCGGTTTCCTTGTAGAAACCCGGTACGACGGTTTCGCGTTTGGTAAACATCAGTGGCGCTTCGCAGCCGCCGTTGATGGTCAGTTGAGCACCGTCCACTTTGACGTAGCAGGTACCCGCAATTAGTTGACCCATGGTGTTTCTCCCTTCGAATAAAAGCTGTTCACTGAGGATTTGTGTAGATCATTGTGGCGAGGGAGCTTGCTCCCGCTTGACCGGGCTGGCGCTGCATTACGTAGCGCCAGCTCTGTTTTGGGGTTGCTGCGCAACCCAGCGGGAGCAAGCTCCCTCGCCACAGTCAGGCGGCGTCGTACTGCAGACGGAATTGGTTGAGCAGTGCGAACACCCGCAGGCCATTGATGTAATCCGGCGGGAACAGCACATTGACCCGGCTCGGGTCCTGACTGTCACGCTCGACAACCAAGTGCTCGGCGAACAGCTCGGCGTTTTCCACGTGACCTTCCAACTCCAGCTTGGCGTACTGGGCAATCAACTCGCCGCGAATGGTGCTCGGCGTCACGATCGGTTGGCCGGCGCCGAAACGGGTGCCGTCGGCAGCCAATTTGTGCCGCCCGTATTTGCTGGTGATCACGCTTTGCAGGCGACGCACGATGAACGCCGACTGGTGCATGGTTTCGCTGTCCAGATAGGAATTGTCAGCTTGGCCGAAGGCATTTTTTTGATACGTGGTGATCGAGCGCTGGATGCGCACGTAGCCACCTTCGTAATACGCCGTGGCAATGCCGTAGTTGAGCAGCGACTGACGTTCGGTCAGGGTGAAACGCTCGCTGGCCGGTGCCGGATCCAGGCCTGGCAGACTGCCGCTCTGGGTCGGACGGCTGGCGTCAGCGGAGATGAACACCGCAGTACGGGCGGCCAACGCAGCGGCCTGGACCCAGAACGGTTGCGGTACGCCCAGTTCCAGGGCCTGAACGGTCATGTGCTGGTCGTTGCGCGCCTGACCGGCCGCCACCAGAGTGCCGAGGGTGCCGCGCTTGGCACTGTAGACATGGCCGAACAACTGCTTGGCCCAGGACCAGCGACCCGTGCTGTCGTCCATGACCGCTTGCCAGGTGTTGAGGCTCGCCACATCGGACCACGGCATGGCGATGAACTCGAATGGCTCGTCACCCAGGGCCGCGACGGCGGCAGTCTGGTCCGGCACACCAGCGCCACCGGTCATTGCCGTGATGGCGGTGGTCAGGCCGGCAGGGGTGTCTTCGCCATTGCTCTTGCCCAGACGATTGAATTGCAGGCTGATGTCGTTGCCGCTGTCGCCGGTCCATTTGGCGCTCAGCGTCACGACACCTTCGGCGGCCGCAGCGATCACCGGCAGGTCGGCGCTCGCGTTGATTTTCAGCGCCAGCGCAGTGGCGGCTTGAGCGGCAGTCGCACCGTTGACGATGGCGGCTTGAACACGCACACCCCCCACATAAAGATTAAGCAGGCCGCTTTGAGTCGCGGCGCCGGTCAGGGTCAGCACGCCTTGGGCGATGGAACCTTCGACGTTGTGCAGCGGCAAGCACCAGATCTCGCCCAACGGGTCGGTCTTGCGCCAGGTTTCGTACATCGAAGCAAGCATCGAACCTTGGCCGCCGATGTTCTTGGCCAGCGCAACGCTGGACACCAGCACCAGTTTGCCGACCTCGGCCGGCGCCACGTTGTCGTTGACCTGAGCCACGATCAACCGGCGCATGGCCGATGACGCGCTATTGGCCGCCGAGTTGTCCATTTCGGCGTAGAACAGCGGAACACGAATGTCCGCGGGAATGTTACTGAATCCGATCGCCATTATTTGGCTCCCTGTGGTTTTGCCGCTTTCACGGTTTTGGTAGTGATATCGCCATCGGCCAGACGTCGACGCCACCAGGCGCTGTCCGGTACTTCACGGCCCTCGAGGGGCAACAGATCGCCCGCTTCCGGGTCCGGTACGGCACGGCCCGGGGCCGGCAGCACGGTGATGCGTTTGCTCATGGGGTTACGTCTCCAGAGAAAGTCAGTTCCACGCGCCCATCGGGCCCGGGACGTTTCAGGTTGGGGTCCGCCGGGTCGATGGGATCGACCCGCACGGTGGCCCCGGTAAAGGACGACAAGCCGTCCAGTTCACGCTCGTGCCAGCTTTCGGCAGGCTGGCTCGCCAGATTGCGGCCCAGCTGGAACTCGGCGAAAAAGTGCAGCCGATACGACACGCGGCTGCTATTGATGGAAACCAGTTCACTGCCGTCGTACTCGATGCCGGTGTAGTCACCACCGGGCTTGAACCCCACCAGGGCCCGCCACAGTTCGGCGCGCAGGTCGTGCAACAGATCCAGCGCTTTTGTCGCGTCGGTGGCGTCGAGCACCAATACAGTGTCGAAACGGTCACGTACTGCTTGCAGCGTGGCGTTCTGGGCGGTGTTCTTGCTGGCAATGTCGGCGGTGGGCAGGACATAGGCGCAGGGGGTCTGCAGTGGCGTGTCGGCTTGCAACGTGGCGAGGTCAAAACCTGCGGCCACGCGATCGGCGAGCGCGGGACATTGCTCGCGCAGTTGCGTGAGGATCGGGGTGATCTTCATGAAGGTGCTCCAGTATCTGAAGGTGCGAGTGAACCCTGTGGGAGCGGGCTTGCTCGCGAAAGCGGTGGGTCAGGCAACAGGGACGTTGGATGTGCCGGCGTCTTCGCGAGCAAGCCCGCTCCCACAGAAGAACTCGGTTGGGCGCGAAGGTATGGGCAACGCTCCCACAGGGGAGTGGTGTTTAGGCCCTGGCATCCAGGCAGGTCGCATCGATCCTGTAGCAGTAGTTTTTTCTAGTTGCCGCTGTACTAGTCGTGACGAGAATCACGCGGCGGCACTTCGCAAACGCCAATGCGCTTGGCAACCCATCGCTCATAAAGACCGATGGCCACATCGGCACCGGCCATGGCGGTCAAACAGCCCAGGGCGCCGGCGCTCCAGATCGACAGGCCAAGGGCATACAGCAGCATGATTGCCGAGACGCCGCAGACCATGCAGGCGCCGGAGCGCAAGGCCAGGCGGCGCAACAGCGACCAGCCGCGGGCGCCCTCTTTGTCGGCACGCCACATCTCGCCGGTCACCCCGCCCACCAGGGCGAGCACGATGACCAGCCAGATTGGCATGTCCAGCAACGCTTGTTGCTCGTTTGTCATGTCACGCCTCCTGGGGGTGATTTTGGATGTGTAGAACCGAGATATTTCCCTGACATCCCCTCCGCCGGAATTTGGCGGCGGTAGCGCCAAGACATTCGATAAGTGCCTGTCGTGCTTTCGAACAAAGCACCATAAGAATTCCGTGTACCACTCTGCGGATATGACTTAACTTGACGCGGCTCAACTTGGAACTGACGAACAGAGGTAAGAGAGACTTGATGAGTACGCAATAAAAAGCCCCGGTTAAACCGGGGCTTCGATCAGCCATGAGCGAGCTATCAGGGCAGGGGCCGGAAAGAGGCTCTCCTGGGTGCCGCATACATGACAAAGCCGATCACCACGAGATAAAGAAACATCCCGGCGACGCCGAATGGGTTGTCCAAGACATAGGAAAGGATAATAAAAATACCCAACAATGCCCCGAGCACCAATAAAGCATTCGAAACGACAAACACAATGAAGTTGCTCACAAAGGAAGCAGATCCAAGCCTCATGGATATTAGAATACCTGCACCTGACATAATGATTGCGACGCCTCCGATAACGGCTAGTATTACCGAATAGATGCTGACAGCAGGAAGGCCTCTCGTGTCACTCAGATCACTCGGGTTTTCGGGCACGTCCACGGATGCATAGAGAAGGAAGAACCACGCCATGACGAATACCGCAATGGCTATCAATAAAGATTTATAGCGACTCATACGCTGCGTTCCCTCGAAAATCATGAAAGACCTGGAGCATACCACTCACCCTGGTGATGCAAAAAATTCTCATCCACCCACAACTTACGCAAACGAACGAGTCAATAGGGCAGGTCATCGCTGCGACCAAGCTATTCTTGGCCGCATTCCATCCCTACCAATAGATCCTTTCAGCCGGTGGGTCTTAGGTCATCGTGAGTAGCGGATCGGCAGCTCTCCTATGATTCTGATTTCGTAATCCTTGGCTTTTACCACCCGACCAATTTCGCGCAGTGCGGTGGTCGCCCCCTCGTCAAACTCAGCCCGATGGCTGCTTGCATTGGCATCGTACCTATCCGAAAAAGCCTTTGCTGTTCCGGTGAAAGTTACGGTGCCAGAGGTGGTCCGTACGACCTTACCCTCAATACTGACGGTAATGTTCCCGAGATAAATGCGAGAGATTTGAGAGTCTTGGCCAGTAGAGTAAGGAACCCTTAGATTGACAGTCGTCTCACCAATACCGGCCGTATCAATAATCGCCTTCAAATCGGGGATTTTCTCCGGCGTTGGTGCAATGCCAGTATTTTCAATTTTTACGCTGGCAGCCTTACCGTCACCGACAATCCAATGCGCCAGTGCCTTGAACGGGGTGAATACATTTCCTGAAAATTCGGTTTCAGTAGCCAATACCGACAAGTCTTTGATTTTTTTACCTTCGTTAATTCCCTGGCTCCAGGCGTCACCAACAGAGAGCGACTGATTTCTCAGGTGTACAAGATCAGCGCCATAAGCAACCTTGAAGTCACCTGTGATGAAACCATCCAAACCATACGGAATGGGACTATTGTTCCTCATTGCCTTGAAATGCCGCTGAACCATTGCAGACCAGTGCCCACGACCATAGGCAGCGCTACGCTCCTCGACCATCCTGGCAATCATCAAATGAGGCATCGGTGCAGGCAGACCGGCTTCGCGCGCCGTGCCGTATTCCTCTGGATAGATATAAGTTGGGGGAAGTTCGATAGTCATATTTGTTCACTTTTTGCATGAAGTTGGTTCGCGGTAAATCCCGCGTCATGTCGCTCAAAGGCGTTTACTCAAAGGCTCAATGGCCTTCACATGATTCAACGTCCCACATCGGGAACACTTGATCTGGAGTTCGGTGTTCTCGCCCATGCGGGCCAGAAGTCGTTTGCAGTGACCGCACCTGAAATCCTTCAGCATCGAAAGCCCTCCCTTTGGCGGCGGTTTGAAGTGCCTCGCGGCAGAGGCATTCCAAAAAGCCCGGTTGCCCAGGCTTTTCAGTAATGCGCTTGATCTTTCGGCGCGACTGGCGCGGTACGGATCCATTCAAATTGTTCTTCCGACCGCGGTCCCTGCCCGCCGGATAACTGCTTCTGGTGCTTTACGCTGCACACCCGGGTCAGTTGCCAACCCTCTGAACCGTTAAGGCCGGTTCATCGCTGCCTGTTGGTGGAACTAAAGAGCTGTGTTGCCAGCCGCTTTGTCGAGCGGCTTGGACACAGAATATGCATGGATGCATATACAGTCAATGCGTAAATGCATTTATTTATGCATGACTCATGCATCAACGCATCGACGTTCAATGGATACGGGGGTTGGCCGATTTTCAGAGGCGAAAAAAAACCCGCACGGTGGCGGGTTTTATCTGACAGCGAGAGGGTTAACGGGCGTACATGCCCCACCAGAAGACGTGGCCGAGGATGACGATTTGCTCATCCTGCATTTCCTGAAAGGTGTAGTCCTCATCCGGGTGCTCGTCGCGGTTGAAGCTGCGCAGGCGGATGCCGGTGGGTAGGCGGTAAAGTTGCTTCACTCGCAGTTGGCCGTTGTGATTGATGGCGTAGAGGTCGCCGTCGACGATGTCGCCGATCCCGCATTTGCCTGCATTCACACCGACCGTGGCGCCGTCGCGCAGCACCGGCAACATGCTGTTGCCGCGAACGGTCACGCATTTGGCCTGGTCGAACTGCACGCCGTTATGCCGCAGGCTGCGCTTGCCGAAGCGCAGGCTTGAGCGCTCGCTTTCCTCGATGACGAATCTTCCTGATCCAGCAGCCAATTCAACCTCACGCAGAAAAGGGACTGACACCTCGTCGTCCTCGACGGGTGTTTCGTCGTCCCAAAGGCTTATGTCCTTGAGTTCGGAATGCGGCTCGTCGCGACGGCTATTGCCCGCGGGCGAAAGGTCCGCGCGCCCGCGCAACTGGTCGGTGCTCACGGCGAAGTATTCGGCGATCTTCGAGATGTGTTTATCCGAAGGGTCGACGATCTTGCCGCTGAGAATCCGCGAGAGGGTGGACTGAGGCACGCCGGTACGCCGGTGAAGCTCCGTGGGGGAGATCCCGTGCTGATCGAGCAATGCTCTTAATACGGTAGAAACGTTGCGTTTTTGCATAACGCGCATAGTGCTTGTTCTTTTCGTAGAAGACAAATGCTGTTTTGCATAAATATGGGATACCGCTCACTTGAAGCATATTCAGTCCATTGTGGCGAGGGGATTTATCCCCGCTGGGGCGCGAAGCGGCCCCAAAATGCCGCAGCCGGTGTGTCAGGCAGATTGAATGACTCTAGGGGCTGCTGCGCAGCCAACGGGGATAAATCCCCTCGCCACAAGAGCTTGCTGGTCACGGGGGAATTCCCCCTACAGCTTCTTGGGAAATCCCTCGATCCGCGTCCTTCAAATGTGCGACGCCAAGCTACATCGCCTTGCGCCTCTGCCTACGACTGCGCCAGAATCCGCCGGCTTGTTCACCTTGGATCCCATCGGTACTTTGGTTCTCGTCACTGCCCATCAGTGATCGGGTTTAGTAGCTCGGTATCCAAGATGTTCATTGCTCCATTCAGTCAGGTATTCCTGCACTCAATGGTGGCTGTGCGCAGGGCGCCTTCGGGTGCGCCGGTTTCTTGGATCCCCGGTCTACTAACCTGCGTACAGCTGCCACTCTCTTCGTTTAGTAGCGAATCGGTGGCGGCTCCAACTTAAGGATCTAAGAAGCATGTTCAAGAACACTCCGAATCCCCCTAATCCTGACGATCACGTTTCCCGCAGCCAGTCTGCCAACGCCAAGAAACTCGACGAAGCCGCCACCCGAGCCTTGGACTATTACCTCAAGCCGAAAGCCGACAAAGAAACATCCGACTCGCTCGACACCCTTTTCATCATCGCCCCTAACATCGACGCCGAATGCCTGCTCGCCAACCTCAGCGAAACCCTGGCCTCGGCCAATGCCATGGTCAGTGACCTGGCGTTTGACCTGGAGGGCTCTCGACGGCATATCGCGTTGGGGGTCCAGCAGATGATTGAGTTGGGGCAGTTGTTGGCGAATCGGGCGTTGGATGTGGTTGAGCCGAGGTAGGCAGTCATGATGCACGCCGAGACCCAAGAGAAGCCCGAGTAATCACTGTGGGAGCGAGCTTGCTCGCGATAGCGGTAGTCCAGTTACAACTAAGTTGCATTGACAGCCGTCATCGCGAGCAAGCTCGCTCCCACAGTTGATCGGGGTACAGGCTGTCAGGCCGCATTCGCGAGCAAGCCCGCTCCCACGGGGGAAACGCGGTTCCACCAAGAACCAGGCCGGCTATCAGGCCGCCTCGCGGTGGACGTTGATCTCGGCGCCCCATTAACCACGCTGGCTGAACGAAGGTATTGCGCAGTGGGCAACCCGGCATGGATGCCGGGTTAGCCGCGCTGGGCCATGGATGGCCCTTCGCGGCGGCCCACGGAGCAATGCCTTCGTTCAGGCACACCGAGCCTAGGCGAGGTGCCGAGTGGTGGGGCAAAAGCGTTTTGCTTACTTTTGCGCTCTTCAAAAGTGAGCCGCTGTAAGAGCGGAACCGTCAGCCGCCATCACCGCAGCAACGGATATACACCCAATCCCAAAAGACACTCACGTATGGGTAGCACCAGACCGCCCATGTTAACCTTGCGCCCATCGCGGAAAAGCCGGGCCAATGCCCCTCCTTTTGCCCCACACCTTTCAACGAGCCTCCCTGACACCGATGAATACAGCCGTGAACGACCTGTCCTCCCACACGCCGATGATGCAGCAATACTGGCGCTTGAAGAATCAGCACCCCGATCAGTTGATGTTCTACCGCATGGGCGACTTCTACGAGATCTTCTACGAGGATGCGAAGAAAGCCGCCAAGTTGCTAGACATCACCCTGACGGCACGTGGGCAATCGGCAGGCATGGCCATTCCGATGTGTGGGATTCCTTACCACGCGGCGGAAGGTTACCTGGCGAAGCTGGTCAAGCTCGGCGAGTCGGTGGTGATCTGCGAGCAGGTCGGCGACCCGGCCACCAGCAAAGGACCGGTGGAGCGCCAAGTCGTACGGATCATCACGCCGGGTACGGTCAGTGATGAAGCCTTGCTGGATGAACGCCGGGACAACCTGATCGCCGCAGTCCTGGGGGACGAACGCCTGTTCGGCCTGGCGGTGTTGGACATCACCAGCGGCAATTTCTCGGTGCTGGAAATCAAGGGCTGGGAAAACCTGTTGGCGGAGCTGGAGCGGGTCAATCCGGTAGAACTGCTGATCCCGGATGACTGGCCCAAAGACCTGCCAGCGGAAAAACGCCGTGGCGTGCGGCGTCGGGCGCCGTGGGATTTTGAGCGCGACTCGGCGCTGAAAAGTCTCTGCCAGCAGTTCTCCACTCAGGACCTTAAAGGCTTCGGTTGCGAAAACCTGACCCTGGCCATCGGCGCTGCCGGCTGCCTGCTGGCTTACGCCAAGGAAACTCAGCGCACCGCCCTGCCCCATTTGCGCAGCCTGCGTCACGAACGCCTGGATGACACGGTGGTGCTGGACGGCGCGAGTCGACGCAACCTAGAACTGGACACCAACCTGGCCGGCGGGCGCGACAACACCCTGCAATCGGTGGTCGATCGCTGCCAGACCGCGATGGGTAGTCGTCTGCTGACCCGTTGGCTGAACCGTCCGTTGCGGGACCTGACGGTGCTGCTGGCGCGCCAGAGCTCCATTACCTGCCTGCTGGATCGCTATCGCTTCGAACAGTTGCAACCGCAACTCAAGGAAATCGGTGACATCGAGCGGATCCTGGCGCGGATCGGCCTGCGCAACGCCCGTCCTCGCGACCTGGCGCGTCTGCGCGATGCCCTCGGCGCCCTGCCCGAGCTGCAGGTGGCGATGACCGACCTGGAAGCGCCGCATCTGCAACAACTGGCGCGCACCACCAGCACTTACCCGGAGCTGGCCGCGCTGCTGGAAAAGGCCATTATCGACAACCCGCCGGCGGTGATCCGTGACGGCGGCGTGCTGAAAACCGGCTACGACGCCGAACTCGACGAGCTGCAATCGTTAAGCGAGAACGCCGGGCAGTTCCTGATCGACCTCGAAGCCCGAGAAAAAGCCCGTACGGGCCTGGCCAACCTCAAGGTCGGCTACAACCGCATCCACGGTTACTTCATCGAATTGCCGAGCAAACAGGCCGAACAGGCGCCGGCCGACTACATTCGCCGCCAAACCCTGAAGGGTGCCGAGCGCTTCATTACCCCAGAACTCAAGGCCTTCGAAGACAAGGCGCTGTCGGCCAAGAGCCGCGCCCTGGCCCGGGAAAAGATGCTCTACGAAGCGCTGCTCGAAGACTTGATCAGCCAACTGCCACCGCTGCAGGATACCGCCGGAGCCCTGGCGGAGCTGGACGTGCTGAGCAACCTGGCCGAACGCGCGCTCAACCTGGACCTCAACTGCCCGCGCTTTGTCAGCGAGCCGTGCATGCGCATCAGCCAGGGCCGTCATCCGGTGGTCGAACAGGTATTGACCACGCCGTTCGTGGCCAACGACCTGAGCCTGGATGACAACACCCGCATGTTGGTAATCACCGGTCCGAACATGGGCGGTAAATCCACCTACATGCGCCAGACCGCATTGATCGTGCTGCTGGCCCACATCGGCAGCTTCGTGCCGGCGGCCAGCTGCGAGTTGTCCCTGGTGGACCGGATCTTTACCCGTATCGGTTCCAGCGATGACCTGGCCGGCGGGCGTTCGACGTTCATGGTGGAAATGAGCGAAACGGCGAACATTCTGCACAACGCCACCGAGCGCAGCCTGGTGCTGATGGACGAAGTCGGACGTGGCACTAGCACCTTTGACGGCCTGTCCCTGGCCTGGGCGGCGGCCGAACGCCTGGCGCACCTGCGGGCCTACACCCTGTTCGCCACCCACTATTTCGAACTGACGGTGCTGCCAGAAAGCCAGCCACTGGTGGCTAACGTGCACCTCAATGCCACCGAGCACAACGAGCGCATCGTGTTCCTGCACCACGTGCTGCCCGGCCCGGCCAGCCAGAGTTACGGCCTGGCAGTCGCGCAACTGGCTGGCGTCCCGAGCGAAGTGATCAGCCGTGCCCGCGAACACCTGAGCCGGCTGGAAACCACCAGCTTGCCCCACGAAACACCACGCCCGAGCAAAGGCAAACCGGCTGCTCCGCAGCAGAGCGACCTGTTCGCCAGCCTGCCGCATCCGGTGCTCGATGAACTGGCCAAAGTGGATCTGGACGACCTGACGCCACGTCGGGCACTTGAATTGCTCTATACATTGAAGACACGGATCTAACGCACGGGCTTGCAAGCTGTTAGAATCTCGCGCGGTTTGGGATGCTGCGGACTTTTAGCCTGGTCCGCAGACTATCGCTCCCGAACCTACGCCCCCACGTGAAGGGGCGCAGCACGCCGCGCCTGAGGAGAGAATTAGAATGACCTTCGTCGTCACCGACAACTGCATCAAGTGCAAGTACACCGACTGCGTAGAAGTCTGTCCGGTGGACTGCTTTTACGAAGGGCCGAACTTTCTGGTCATTCACCCGGACGAGTGCATCGATTGCGCCCTGTGTGAACCGGAATGCCCGGCGAACGCCATTTTCTCGGAAGACGAAGTGCCGGCCGGCATGGAAAACTTCATCGAGCTGAACGCCGAGCTGGCGGACATCTGGCCGAACATCACCGAAAAGAAAGACGAGCTGCCAGAAGCCAAAGAGTGGGATGGCAAGCCAGACAAGCTCAAAGAGCTCGAACGCTGATATCACCCTGCGTTCGTCGAAAAAGGCCCCTTGCGGGCCTTTTTGTTTTCTCGGATTCACTAAATCGCAGGCAAAAAAAAGGGGCGGTTTGACCCGCCCACATTTTTTCCCTAATCCCTTTGATCCTTTTCATCGTCCTGATGAATCGCGTCCTGCGATGTCCTTCCTTCCCCATCGTCCGTGACAGGTGTGTCTGTCCGTCGACACAGGACTGATATTAGTATTTTCCTCGGCGAGTGCAATTGGCCTCACACCGTCGACCGGCCCTGTCACAGCACTGAAATACAGAATAATACTCTTATATATCAATAAGATATGAAAAATACGACGCCCCTTATAGTCGTCTATCCCTCCACTGGGAAACCAAACGCTTACGCAACACTAGGCAAATGCTTACACGCCAAGCCGACAAACAACGTAAGCACTGAAACAGCCGCTACAGAAACGAAAAAACCCCGAACCAGTCAGGGCTTTTCCTATTACGCGCGCGTTCCTGTTTATTGGAACAACGACTCGCTCGACAGGCCGTTCTTCTCCAGGATCTCCCGAAGACGCTTGAGGCCTTCGACCTGAATCTGTCTGACCCGCTCACGGGTCAACCCAATCTCCAGGCCCACATCTTCAAGGGTGCTGCTTTCATGACCGCGCAGGCCGAAGCGACGAATCACCACTTCCCGTTGCTTGTCCGTGAGCTCCGAGAGCCACTGGTCGATGCTCTGGGACAAGTCATCATCCTGGAGCAGCTCGCAAGGGTCGGTAGGTCGGTCATCGGTGAGTGTGTCCAGCAGGGTTTTATCCGAGTCCGGCCCCAACGAGACGTCAACCGAGGAAACCCGCTCGTTGAGCCCAAGCATGCGCTTGACCTCGCCCACCGGTTTTTCCAGCAGGTTGGCGATCTCTTCGGGTGAAGGTTCGTGGTCAAGCTTTTGGGTCAGTTCACGGGCGGCCCGCAGGTAGACGTTCAGTTCCTTGACCACATGGATCGGCAACCGGATGGTCCGGGTCTGATTCATGATCGCCCGTTCGATGGTCTGACGAATCCACCAGGTCGCGTAGGTCGAGAAACGGAAACCTCGCTCGGGATCGAATTTCTCGACAGCGCGAATCAGCCCCAGGTTACCCTCTTCGATCAGGTCCAGTAGCGACAGTCCACGATTGACGTAGCGTCGGGCGATTTTCACCACCAGGCGCAAGTTACTTTCAATCATGCGTTTTCGCCCGGCCGGATCGCCACTTTGCGACAGACGCGCAAAATGAACTTCTTCTTCGGGGGAGAGCAGCGGCGAGAAGCCGATTTCGTTGAGGTACAGCTGAGTGGCGTCCAGCGCCCGTGTGTAGTCGATGTACTTATGTTGTTTAAGCGAAGCGGAGTGTCTGGATTTGGCACGAACGGAAGGTGGAGTCGCCCCTTCATCATTCGACATCGAATCCATAGCGATGCCGGTCTCCATAAGGAGAACCTCATCGTCGATGTCAAACTCCGGCACTTCTTTACTGAGAGCCATTGTTATAGTCCTTTGGTGAGTTCGACCTCAAGCTCAAGCGACGCCTTTATCCTTGGCAACGCTGGAGCCTGTTCCCTCTACGTGACGGAACAGGCTGACATTCAAATCAACGACGTGGCAGGAATTGCAGCGGATCGACTGGCTTACCTTGTCGGCGAATCTCAAAATGCAGTTTCACCCGGTCCGTTCCCGTTGATCCCATTTCGGCAATTTTTTGCCCGACCTTGACCTGCTGCCCCTCCCGAACCAACAGCCTGCGGTTGTGACCGTAGGCACTGACGTAGGTATCGCTGTGTTTGATGATCACGAGTTCGCCGTAGCCCCTTAAACCACTCCCGGCGTACACAACCGTGCCATCAGACGCGGCTAAAACAGGCTGTCCCAAATCCCCGGCGATATCAATTCCTTTATTCAAACTACCGTTTGAAGAGAATTTTCCAATCAGAACGCCATTAGAAGGCCATCCCCAGCCGGTCGGGCTGGGGCCTGCCGCAGGGGTAGGAGCCGGCGCCGGTTTGCTCGCGACGGACGGTACTGTCGCCGTCGCCGCTCCGACCGGACGGCGAATCACCGTCGTTTTACTCGACGAAGAAGCCGTCGAACCCGACTGAGTCACCACTGCGGTAGGCGTTGAACCACTGCGCCCATCAAAGCGAATTCTCTGACCCGGATGAATCGTATAAGGCGCAGGAATGTTGTTTCGCGCAGCGAGGGCTTTGTAGTCCCAGCCATAGCGAAATGCGATGGAAAACAGCGTATCACCGCGACGGACTACATACTGACCGGTCGTTACTGTAGGACGTTGAGGCGTTGCGTTGCGATCGACAACCCGGACGTTACCCGACGGGGTACTGGAGCAACCGACCAGCAAGGTACTCAAGACAAGGCCAGTCACCAGGCGCTGAAAGCTCGTGATACCCATACGCTGCGCAATGACTGTGAGACTCACCCGCCGCTCCCTTTGTGGTGGTTGAAAAATTGGAAACTGCCTGTGCAGGCAACGGTATAACAAATATAGCTGGCCGCAACCCCACCTCTATTAAAGAAGCGCGAGGCGCTGACGCACACGTTTGCTCGACGCCGTTGGAATCCGTTTAACCAAACAACGGTGACAAGATCAGTGCCGATGTAAGACACAACCCACGCCACGGAATTCAGCGTCTGTTTATAAATGCTCAGGCCAATGGCCCGTTAAGCAACGGAACGAACCGCACCGCCCCCAATACATGACGTGAGAAACCTTGTTCTTCGCGCACGATCAGCATCAACTGCTGGACTTCACCGGCACCCACCGGAATCACCAGCCGCCCACCGGGCGCGAGTTGATCCAGCAAGGCCTGGGGCACATCAGTGGCCACGGCGGTCACGATGATGCCGTTATAAGGCGCCAGGGCCGGCCAGCCTTCCCAGCCATCCCCCCAACGAAACACCACATTGCGCAGGTTCAGTTCCACCAGGCGTTCCTTGGCGCGATCCTGCAACACCTTGATCCGCTCCACGGAAAACACCCGCTCCACCAGTTGCGACAACACCGCCGTCTGGTAACCGGAACCGGTGCCGATCTCCAGCACCTTGTCCAGCGGCCCCGCCTCCAGCAGCAACTCGCTCATGCGGGCCACCATATAAGGCTGGGAGATGGTCTGGTTGTGGCCGATCGGCAATGCGGTGTCTTCGTAGGCGCGATGGGCCAGGGCTTCATCGACGAACAAATGCCGTGGGGTGCGGCGAATCACTTCCAGCACCTGGGCGTTGGAAAGGCCTTCTTCATAGAGCCGTTGAATCAGCCGCTCCCGAGTACGCTGGGAGGTCATGCCGATTCCGCGGCGCAGTATGTCGTCTTGCTCGCGGGCCATCAGCGCAGCCCCTCCAGCCAGCCATCGAGGGTTCGAAAAGCATCGTTGAAGGTGCGATCCAGCTGCAACGGCGTGATCGAGACGTAGCCTTGCATCACTGCATGAAAATCGGTGCCCGGCCCGCCATCCTCGGCATCACCGGCGGCGGCGATCCAGTAACCGGCCTTGCCCCGGGGATCGACTACCTGCATGGGCTTCGCCGCGCGGGCACGGTGACCCAGGCGAGTGAGCTGGATACCCCGGATGTGATCGAGCGGCAGGTTCGGAATGTTCACGTTCAGCACCGTGCGCGGCGGCAGGTCCAGTTCGCCATGGGCCTCGACCAGCTTGCGGGCGAAGTACGCGGCGGTAGGCAAATTATCGACTTGCCGCGAAACAAACGAAAAGGCAAACGACGGATGCCCGAGGAAACGTCCCTCAAGGGCGGCGCCCACGGTGCCGGAATAAAGCACGTCATCGCCCAGGTTGGCCCCCAGGTTGATGCCCGAAACCACCATGTCCGGCTCACGCTCCAGCAAGCCGTTGAGGCCCAGGTGCACGCAATCGGTCGGGGTGCCGTTGAGGCTGATGAAACCATTATCCAGATAACACGGGTGTAATGGTCGATCGAGCGTCAGCGAACTGCTGGCGCCGCTTTTGTCCTGGTCCGGGGCAATGACCACGCATTCGGCAAAATCCGCCAGCGCAGCATAAAGCGCGGCAAGGCCGGGTGCTGTCACCCCGTCGTCGTTAGAAATCAGAATACGCATGGGCTGTCCGTCTGCCCCACCGGCACCAGATCGACGAGTTCGCGCACCAAGACAGTGGCGAAACATCCGGCCGGCAGGACGAATTCCAGTTGCAGAATGTCAGGCTGGGGATAATGCCACGACAGGCCGCCAATGGGCAGTCGCAGGATGCGACGTTCGTGACTCATTCCCGCGTTTATCAACCAGTCCCGCAGGTCGGCTTCGCTCTCGGCGATGGCCTGTTCCAACTCAAAGGTCGCGCCGGCGGCAGGCGAAGGTCCCTCGCCCCACTGCGGCCCGGTCGGGTGCAGATCGAGGATCGCCAGGCGTGGATCGCTGCATTCAGCTTCGCCCGCCGGGAAAAAACTGCGGCTGTCGGTGAAGGCCAGCAGGTCGCCCACCTGCGCCTGCTGCCAGGTGCCATCGGCCACCCGAGCCGCCAACACCCGGTTGAACAGAAAACTGCGGGCCGTGGACAACAGCCGTGAACGCACATTGCGCTGTTCCGGCAAAGCCTTGCGCGCCGCCCAGGCGCGGGCATCGACGAGGTTACCGCCGTCATGCCCGAACCGTTGGGCGCCGAAATAATTGGGGATGCCCTGACGCGTAATCTGTTGCAGCCGCGCCTCGATGGCGGCCACGTCCCCCTTGAACTGGGTCAGGCGCAAAGTGAAGCCATTGGCCGAATGCGCGCCGCGTTGCAGCTTGCGTTTATGGCGACCGGTCTTGAGGATCTTCAGCGTTTCGTTTTCCGCCGCCGACAGGTCAGGGTCGGCCTTGCCCGGCAACTGCACGCTGAACCACTGGCGGGTCAGCGCCTGACGGTCCTTGAGACCGGCATAACTGACGGTGCGCAACGATACGCCGGCGGCCTTGGCAATTCGCCGGGCAGCCTCTTCGGTATTCAAACCGCGCTTTTCAACCCATATCCATAAGTGCTCGCCTTCGCCCGTCAGCGGGATGTCGAGCACTTCGTCGACCTGGAAGTCTTCAGCAGTGGCCTTGAGTACGGCGCTGCCCAGCGACTCGCCGTAGGCACGGGGGCCCAATAGTTCCAGTTCGGTCATGGGCGCAGCAACAAGGCAACGCTATGAACGGCAATGCCTTCTTCGCGACCGACGAAACCCAGTTTCTCGGTGGTGGTGGCTTTCACGTTGACCTGGTCCAGTTCAACTTGCAGGTCCTCGGCAATCAACTGACGCATCGCTTCGATGTGCGGCGCCATTTTTGGTGCCTGGGCGACGATGGTGTTATCGACATTGCCGACTGTCCAGCCCTTGGCATGGATCAGCGAGACTACATGGCGCAGCAGCACCCGGCTGTCGGCGCCCTTGAATTGCGGGTCGGTGTCGGGAAAATGTTTGCCGATATCACCCAGCGCGGCCGCGCCCAGCAAGGCGTCGCTCAAGGCGTGCAGCAGGACGTCACCGTCAGAATGCGCGAGCAGCCCGAAGCTGTGTGCAATACGCACGCCGCCCAGAGTAATGAAGTCGCCTTCAGCGAAACGGTGAACATCGTAGCCGTGGCCAATACGCATATAAAAAACGCCCCGATTTTTGTCAGGGCGTGATTCTACCTGCATTCAGCGTAGGGAGCGCCCTCAATTAGCTCCCCCGCCAAGGGGAAACCGACTAAGCGCCCCCTAAAGCGTGGGCATGATGTTGCAAGTGATCCTCAATGAAGCTGGCGATGAAGAAGTAGCTGTGGTCGTAGCCCGGCTGCAAGCGCAGTTCCAACGGATGACCGGCGGCCCTGGCCGCTTGCTGCAGGGCTTCGGGCTTGAGCTGGTTGGCCAGGAAATCATCGCGGTCGCCCTGATCCACCAGCAACGGCAGCTTCTCGTCGGCTTCAGCGATCAATGCACAGGCATCCCACTCACGCCACTTCGAGCGGTCTTCCCCCAGATAACGAGAAAACGCCTTCTGACCCCACGGGCAATCCATCGGATTGTTGATCGGCGAAAAAGCCGACACCGAGCGGTAACGCCCAGGGTTACGCAAGGCGCACACCAACGCACCGTGGCCGCCCATGGAATGACCACTGATGCCGCGCTTATCCGAGGCCGGGAAATGCGCTTCGACCAACGCCGGCAATTCCTGCACCACGTAGTCATGCATCCGATAGTGCCGCGCCCACGGTTCCTGCGTGGCGTTCAGATAAAACCCCGCCCCCAGGCCGAAGTCCCAGGCACCGTCCGGATCGCCCGGCACGTCGGCGCCGCGCGGGCTGGTGTCCGGCGCGACAATAATCAGGCCCAGTTCGGCGGCCATGCGCTGGGCGCCGGCCTTTTGCATAAAGTTCTCGTCAGTGCAGGTCAATCCGGACAACCAATACACTACCGGTAACTTGCCACCCTGCTCGGCTTGGGGCGGCAGGTACACGGCAAACACCATGTCACAACCGAGCACTTCGGAACGGTGACGGTAACGCTTGTGCCAGCCGCCGAAGCTTTTCTGGCAGGAGATATTTTCAAGGCTCATGACCGACCTCAGAAATGAATAACGGTACGGATGCTCTTGCCTTCATGCATCAGGTCGAATGCCTTGTTGATATCTTCCAGGCCCATGGTGTGGGTGATAAAGGTATCCAGCGGAATCTCGCCCTTCTCGGCCATGTCTACGTAGCTCGGCAATTCGCTGCGCCCGCGCACGCCGCCAAAGGCCGAACCACGCCAGACGCGCCCGGTGACCAACTGGAACGGACGGGTGGCGATTTCCTGGCCGGCCCCGGCCACACCGATGATCACCGACTCGCCCCAGCCCTTGTGGCAGCATTCCAGCGCGGCACGCATCAGTTGGACATTGCCGATGCACTCGAAGGAGAAGTCCACGCCGCCGTCAGTCATGTCGACGATGACCTCCTGGATCGGACGGTCGAACTCTTTCGGGTTGACGCAATCGGTGGCACCCAGTTGCTTGGCGATTTCGAACTTGGCCGGGTTGATGTCGATGGCAATGATGCGCGAGGCCTTGGCTTTCACCGCACCAATCACCGCCGACAGGCCAATGCCGCCCAGGCCGAAGATCGCCACGGTGTCACCTGGCTTGACCTTGGCAGTGTTGAGGACCGCGCCGATACCGGTGGTGACGCCGCAACCCAGCAGGCAGACTTTTTCCAGCGGCGCTTCTTTGGGAATTTTCGCCACGGATATTTCTGGCAATACGGTGTATTCGGAGAACGTCGAGGTTCCCATGTAGTGGAAAATCGTCTCACCCTTGTAGGAAAAACGCGAGGTGCCATCCGGCATCAGGCCTTTGCCTTGGGTAGCGCGAATCGCCTGACACAGGTTGGTCTTGCCCGACTTACAGAACTTGCACTGCCCGCACTCCGGCGTGTACAGCGGAATGACATGATCGCCCACCGCAACCGACGTCACACCTTCGCCGATGGCTTCGACAATTGCGCCGCCTTCATGGCCGAGAATCGAGGGAAAGATCCCTTCCGGATCAGCGCCCGACAAGGTGTAGGCATCGGTGTGGCAGACACCCGAGGCCACCACACGCAGCAACACTTCACCGGCCTTGGGCATGGCGACGTCGACTTCAACGATTTCCAGGGGTTTCTTGGCCTCGAAGGCAACGGCCGCGCGTGACTTGATCATGGGGAGTCTCCAGCAAATAAAAACAAGACAGGGAGTGTAATCCCTCACCGGACGATGAATAATCCAACCAAAAGCAAAACATTATTGCTGCACAGGGATAATCATTCATGTCCGAGAACCGCTGGGAGGGGATTGACGAGTTCGTCGCCGTGGCCGAATGCAGCCAATTCACCGCTGCCGCAGAACGTCTGGGCGTTTCGTCTTCCCACATCAGTCGACAAATCGTACGCCTGGAAGAACGTCTGCAGACTCGACTGCTGTATCGCAGTACCCGCCGGGTCACCCTGACCGAGGCCGGCCAGACGTTCTTGCAGCATTGCCAGCGTTTGCAGGATGGACGCGAAGAAGCACTGCGGGCGGTGGGCGACCTTACCAGCGAACCCAAGGGCATGTTGCGCATGACCTGTGCCGTGGCCTACGGCGAGCGGTTCATCGTGCCGCTGGTGACACGGTTCATGACGCTTTATCCGCAATTGCGGGTGGACATTGAACTGAGCAACCGCCCTCTGGATCTGGTTCACGAAGGCCTGGACCTGGCGATTCGCCTGGGCCGTTTGCAGGACTCACGACTGGTTGCCACGCGCCTGGCGCCCCGGCGCATGTACCTGTGCGCATCGGCGTCCTACCTGGAGCGCTACGGTCGCCCCCATAGCTTGTCGGAATTGAGCCGCCACAACTGCCTGATCGGCAGCTCCGACCTCTGGCAACTGGAGCAGAATGGGCGGGAATTTTCCCAACGAGTGCAGGGAAACTGGCGCTGTAACAGTGGGCAGGCGGTGCTGGATGCCGCTTTGCAAGGGGTGGGGTTGTGTCAGTTGCCGGACTATTACGTGTTGGAGCATTTGCACAGCGGGGCATTGATATCGCTGTTAGAGGCTCACCAGCCGCCGAATACAGCGGTGTGGGCGTTATATCCGCAGCAACGGCATTTGTCGCCGAAGGTGCGCAAGTTGGTGGATTACTTGAAGGAGGGATTGGCCCAGCGGCCGGAGTATCGGGGTTAGGTCGTTTCTGTCCGTGGTTTATTCGGCGCCTGAATGTTCGCCTTCGCGAGCAAGCCCGCTCCCACCATAAATCTATGTTGATCACAAATGCGTGGCCAACTACAGGACCCGTGTGGGAGCGGGCTTGCTCGCGAAAGGCGCGACGCGGTATTCGAGATACGCCATTAATTAGCGGCGATTCGCCCAACGCTGACGCAACCACTCCAAATCTTCCGGTCGCGTGACCTTGATGTTATCGGCCCGCCCTTCGATCAGCCGTGGCGCTTGCCCCGCCCACTCCATGGCGGACGCCTCATCGGTAATCAGCGCATCGGCCACCAAGCTGTCAGCCAGGGCCCGGTGCAAGGCACCGAGACGAAACATTTGCGGTGTGTAGGCTTGCCAGATAACGCTACGGTCAACGGTTTCCACTACACGGCCGTGTTTGTCGACTCGCTTGAGGGTGTCACGCGCCGGCACAGCCAAGAGACCACCGACCGGGTCATTCACCAGTTCCCTGAGCAATGTGTCCAGATCGTCCCGGGCCAGGTTGGGCCGGGCGGCGTCGTGCACCAATACCCAGTCGTGATCATCGGCACCCTGCCCGTGAAGATGCAGCAAGGCATTGAGCACCGAATCCGAACGCTGTTCGCCGCCGTCCACGCGCTGGATGCGCGTATCGCTGGCGCAGGCCAGGGTCGGCCAATAAGGGTCATCGTGTGCAACACTGACCACCACGCCTTTTACGGTCGGATGATCGAGGAAACAGCCAAGGCTGTGTTCAAGAATTGTGCGCCCGCCCAGTTGCAGGTATTGCTTGGGACGGTCCGCGCCCATACGAGCTCCAACGCCCGCGGCAGGAATCACGGCCCAGAAGGCCGGCAAACGGATACTCATTGGGCCAACTGGTAGAGGGTTTCGCCCTCTTTAACCATGCCCAGTTCATGGCGAGCCCGCTCTTCAACGGTCTCCATGCCTTTTTTCAGCTCACTGACTTCGGCGTCCATCACCCGGTTACGCTCCAGCAACGCCTCGTTTTCGGCATGCTGTTCGGCAATCTGCTGAGTCAGGTCCGCCACTTGCGCCAGGCTGCCATTACCCACCCATAGGCGGTACTGCAGGCCAGCCAGCAACAGGAGCAAGACAAGAAACAACCAATTGGGACTGCGCATCGAATCTCAGGTATCCAGTGAAAAAGACAGCCATGCCACACTTTGAAGCGTCTGATAGCACGAAGCCTGGAAAAACCAGGCTTGTGCTTGATAAGGCATCAGATTAGAGGCAAAACCGCCGCCAGGGCGACCTTTTCGACACAATCCGCTGTCTTTTTACCATTTACTGCTTAGCCGCGAAACTCGGCACGACCGTTGTACTTGGCCTTGCCGTTCAACTGCTCTTCAATACGCAGCAGTTGATTGTACTTGGAGACGCGATCGGAACGGCACAGCGAACCGGTCTTGATCTGGCCTGCCGCAGTGCCCACGGCCAGGTCGGCAATGGTCGAATCTTCGGTTTCGCCGGAGCGGTGGGAGATCACAGCCGTGTAGCCAGCAGCCTTGGCCATCTGGATGGCTTCCAGGGTTTCGGTCAGGGTACCGATCTGGTTGAACTTGATCAGGATCGAGTTGGCGATCTTCTTGTCGATGCCTTCTTTCAGGATCTTGGTGTTGGTCACGAACAGGTCGTCGCCCACCAGCTGGGTTTTTTCGCCGATCTTGTCGGTGAGGATTTTCCAGCCAGCCCAGTCGGACTCGTCCAGGCCATCTTCGATGGAGATGATCGGGTAGCGTTCGGTCAGGCCCTTGAGGTAATCGGCGAAACCTTCGGCGGTGAAGACCTGGCCTTCGCCGGACAGGTTGTACTTGCCGTCTTCGTAGAACTCACTGGCGGCGCAGTCCAAGGCCAGGGTCACGTCGGTGCCCAGCGTGTAACCGGCGTTGGCCACGGCTTCGGAGATCACTTTCAGCGCGTCTTCGTTGGAGGCCAGGTTCGGTGCAAAACCGCCTTCGTCGCCAACGGCAGTGCTCAGGCCACGGGCCTTCAGCACAGCCTTGAGGTGATGGAAAATCTCGGTGCCCATGCGCAGGCCTTCGGAGAAGGACTTGGCGCCCACCGGCTGGACCATGAATTCCTGGATGTCGACGTTGTTATCGGCATGCTCGCCACCGTTGATGATGTTCATCATCGGCACCGGCATCGAGTAGACACCCGGGGTACCGTTGAGGTTGGCGATGTGTGCGTACAGCGGCAGGTCCTGGTCCTGGGCGGCAGCCTTGGCAGCGGCCAAGGACACGGCGAGGATCGCGTTGGCGCCCAGGGTGGCTTTGTTTTCGGTACCGTCGAGCTTGATCATCGCGTGATCGAGAGCTTTCTGGTCGGCAGGATCCTTGCCCAGCAACAGGTCACGGATCGGACCGTTGATGTTGGCGACGGCTTTGAGCACGCCCTTGCCCAGGTAACGGCTCTTGTCGCCATCACGCAGCTCCAGCGCTTCGCGCGAGCCAGTGGAAGCACCGGACGGCGCGCAGGCGCTGCCGATGATACCGTTGTCGAGAAGCACGTCCGCTTCAACAGTGGGGTTGCCACGGGAGTCGAGAACTTCACGACCTTTGATGTCGACGATTTTTGCCATTGTTGTAAACACTCCAAAGTTGACTAGAACGTTGCAGAAAACTTGCTCACGCTCAGCTGCGATGCAGCCAAGCGCCTGGATGGGGAGCGCTTCGCGCTCCAGCGGGAGCAAGCTCCCTCGCCACTAGGAGCAAGGCGTGCCGACGATGGCCCTTGAAGGACGTCATCGCAGGCCATGCTCCCACAAGAGCAGTGCGGCCAGCGGGCCAGAGCGATAATCGAGCGGTACTTTACCGGAGAAAACCGCGTTACGCGGTTTCTATCGTCGGAAAACTCTTGACCAGTTCGTCCAACGCCTTGAGCTGAGACAGGAACGGTTCCAGCTTGTTCAAGCGCAAGGCACAAGGGCCGTCACACTTGGCATTGTCCGGGTCCGGATGGGCCTCAAGAAACAGACCTGCCAGGGACTGGCTCATGCCGGCCTTGGCCAGGTCGGTGACCTGGGCGCGACGCCCCCCCGCGGAATCTGAACGACCACCGGGCATTTGCAGCGCGTGGGTCACGTCGAAGAACACCGGGTATTCGAACTGCTTCATGATGCCGAAGCCGAGCATGTCCACCACCAGGTTGTTGTAGCCGAAGCTCGAACCACGCTCGCAGAGGATCAACTGGTCATTGCCGGCCTCTTCGCACTTGCTCAGGATGTGCTTCATTTCCTGGGGCGCGAGGAACTGGGCTTTCTTGATGTTGATCACCGCACCGGTCTTGGCCATCGCGACCACCAGGTCGGTCTGGCGCGACAGGAAGGCCGGCAACTGGATGATGTCGCAGACCTCGGCGACCACGGCGGCCTGGGCAGGCTCGTGGACGTCGGTGATGATCGGCACGCCGAAGGCTTGCTTGATGTCCTGGAAGATGCGCATGCCCTCTTCCAGGCCCGGGCCACGGTAAGAGCTCACGGATGAGCGATTGGCCTTGTCGAAGCTAGCCTTGAAGACATAAGGGATGCCCAGTTTCTGGGTGACCTTCACGTACTCCTCGCAGACCTGCATCGCCATGTCGCGGCTTTCCAGTACGTTCATGCCGCCGAACAGCACCATGGGCTTGTCGTTGGCAATCTCGATGTCGCCGACGCGAATGATCTTCTGGGCCATCGTTTTATGCCTTCTTCTGGTGTTGAGCCAAAGCGGCTTTCACGAAACCGCTGAACAGCGGGTGACCGTCCCGCGGCGTCGAAGTGAACTCGGGGTGGAACTGGCAAGCGACGAACCATGGATGATCCGGGGCTTCGACCACTTCCACCAGCGCGCCGTCACCGGAGCGACCGGAGATTTTCAGGCCGGCTTCGATCAGTTGCGGCAGCAGGTTGTTGTTCACTTCGTAGCGGTGACGGTGACGCTCGACGATCACATCCTTGGCATAGCAATCGTGCACCTTGGAGCCGGCTTCAAGCAGGCATTCCTGGGCGCCGAGGCGCATGGTGCCGCCCAGGTCGGAGGTTTCGGTGCGCACTTCCACAGCGCCGGTGGCATCTTCCCACTCGGTGATCAGGCCCACGACCGGGTGACCGCTGGCGCGATCGAACTCGGTGGAGTTGGCGTCCTTCCAGCCCATCACGTTACGGGCGAACTCGATGACCGCCACTTGCATGCCCAGGCAGATGCCCAGGTACGGGACCTTGTTTTCGCGAGCGTATTGAACAGCGGTGATCTTGCCTTCCACGCCGCGCAGGCCAAAGCCGCCCGGCACGAGGATCGCATCGGCGCCTTCGAGCAGACCGGTGCCCTGGTTCTCGATGTCTTCGGAGTCGATATAGCGCAGGTTGACCTTGGTACGGTTGCTGATGCCGGCGTGACTCATCGCCTCGATCAGCGACTTGTAGGCATCCAGCAGCTCCATGTACTTGCCGACCATGGCGATGGTGACTTCGTGTTCCGGGTTGAGCTTGGCATCGACCACTGCTTCCCATTCGGACAGGTCGGCGCTGGCGCACTGCAGGCCGAAACGCTCGACGACGAAATCGTCCAAGCCCTGGGAATGCAGAATGCCCGGGATCTTGTAGATGGTGTCAGCGTCTTCCAGGCCGATCACCGCACGCTCTTCAACGTTGGTGAACTGGGCGATCTTGCGACGCGAAGAAATATCGATCGGGTGATCGGAGCGGCAGATCAGCACATCCGGCTGCAGGCCGATGGAGCGCAGCTCCTTGACCGAGTGCTGGGTGGGCTTGGTCTTGGTTTCGCCAGCGGTGGCGATGTACGGAACCAGGGTCAGGTGCATCAGCATCGCGCGCTTGGCGCCGATTTCGAAACGCAACTGGCGGATGGCTTCGAGGAACGGCTGGGATTCGATGTCACCCACGGTGCCGCCGATTTCGACCATCGCCACGTCGGCGTCGCCGGCACCCTTGATGATGCGGCGCTTGATTTCGTCGGTGATGTGCGGGATGACCTGGATGGTCGCCCCCAGGTAATCACCACGGCGCTCTTTGCGCAGCACGTGCTCGTAGACACGGCCGGTGGTGAAGTTGTTGTTCTGGGTCATGGTCGTGCGGATGAACCGCTCGTAGTGGCCCAGGTCCAGGTCGGTCTCGGCGCCGTCGTGGGTGACGAACACTTCACCGTGCTGGAACGGGCTCATGGTGCCCGGGTCGACGTTGATGTACGGGTCCAGCTTGAGCATGGTGACCTTAAGTCCCCGCGCCTCCAGGATGGCCGCCAATGAAGCCGAGGCAATGCCTTTCCCCAATGAAGAAACAACACCGCCCGTGACGAATATGTAGCGCGTCATGAAAAACCCTAGAAGTCTGCGTTAAAGCGGTCCGAGCCGCCGGGGAAAGCGAAGGAAGGCCGAAGCCCCCGATCACCTGCATTAATCACAGTGCACCTTTCAAAAAAACCGCCGCGTTGGGACAGACCGGAAGTGAAATCACCGGTACGTTGCTCGCTACACATTTTTTGGAATCGCCCAGCAAAGACTGCTTGGTAATCGGCAACTCCTGCAATTCAGGCGAATCCACAGAAGTTGTATCAAGAAGGGAGCGTAGTCTACCGGAAAGCCCCTTTCAGCTCAAACCCAGATCTTGGTTTCATGGCTGCCAGATCAGTTGCCAGGTGCCATCAAGGCCACTGTCGAGTCCTGACAAGTTAGCCACTGCCAGCAATTGCTCGTCTCGATACAGCAGCGGCAATCGACCGCGCGCAAACGCCGGCACGCCACTTTCGTTGAGCAAACGCTTGAGGTCCCGATGACCACGGCCGGGCAACATCATGGTTTCACCTCCCTGACGATAGCGGACGCAGAGCGGTCCGTCGGGGATTTTACCGTCGAGGGTCACCGTGCCGTTGTCTGGCAGGGTCAATGCTTGAGCAGTCAGCGGCCATTCTACCGGGCCTGCGGCCGCTCGCAGCCAGCGGTCGGATAACCACCAAATGCGCCCGACGGCGCGGTGCAGCTCACCACCGGCCAGCCGCCAGATCGGCCGGGCATCGTCCGCTGCATCGCGCAACGAATCCCAGCCAGACCAATGATCGCTGTCAGGCAGCGTTGTCATCGAAACCAGCCAATGACTCAACGCATTACGCTGACGGGCCGGCGACAAGGCTCGCAACGGGGCCAACTCAAGCGACCGCAACCCAAGCCAGTCGAACGAACTGGGCGTGATGGCTCGGTGTAGATCGATTCGCGCCAGGTCATCCAGCAAGCCTTGGGCCTCACTCAGGTGCGCAGCGCTGCGGGCCAGGGTCGCCGAGGTCTGAGGCCACTGCTCGGTCAATACCGGGAAAACTCGCTGGCGCAGGAAATTGCGCGCGTAGCGATGATCGTCGTTGGAAGGGTCCTCGACCCAGCTCAAGCCCTGTTGCGTTGCGTAGGCCTCCAGCTCCGCCCGGGACACATCGAGCAAGGGTCGCAGCAAATACCCCTGACCCAAAGGACGCTGCCTCGGCATCGCCGACAAGCCCCTCACCCCTGCCCCGCGCAACAAACGAAACAACAGGGTTTCAGACTGATCGTCACGGTGCTGGGCAGTGAGCAGCACTTCATTGCTGTGGAGCCGCGCCACGAAGGCACCATAACGCGCCTCCCGGGCGGCACGCTCGACGCTGGCGCCGGGCGGGACTTGCACGTTCACGACTTCAAGCGGCACCCCAAGGGCCTTGCAGACCGAGTGACAATGGTCCGGCCATGCCTCGGCCACAGCCTGAAGACCATGATGAACGTGGATAGCACGTAGCGGTGGCAGGGTTTGGGTTTTAGAGAGAGACGCGAGCAGGTGCAGCAGGACGGTGGAATCGAGGCCACCGGAGAAGGCGATGCGCCAGGTGGTAGCGTCGCGCCAGGGGGACAGTTGTGTGAGGAGCCGGGTTGGCAGATCGATCCTGGGCTGATTCATAGAAACTGGCCTACACACCAATCAAATGTGGGAGCGGGCTTGCCCGCGAATGCGGTGCATCAGTTAACGATTATGTCGACTGACACTCCGCCTTCGCGAGCAAGCCCGCTCCCACATGGGTATCGCGCTCGACTTAGAGGCCGTAGCTCATCAGCCGCTCATAGCGACGGGCCAGCAGCGCGTCATTGTCGAACTTCTTGAGCATCGACAGTTGCGAACTCAGCTCGGCACGAATCAACGCCGCTGCCTCGGCCGGATCACGATGAGCGCCGCCTACAGGCTCGCTGATCACTTTATCCACGATGCCCAGGCCCTTGAGGCGCTCAGCGGTGATGCCCATGGCTTCGGCGGCATCCGGCGCCTTCTCGGCGGTCTTCCACAGGATCGAGGCGCAGCCTTCCGGCGAGATCACCGCGTAGGTGGAATATTGCAGCATGTTCAGTTGATCGCAGACACCAATGGCCAGCGCACCGCCGGAACCGCCCTCGCCGATCACGGTGGCGATGATCGGAGTTTTCAGCCGTGCCATCACGCGCAGGTTCCAGGCGATCGCTTCGCTCTGGTTGCGCTCTTCGGCGTCGATGCCCGGATATGCGCCCGGTGTGTCGATGAAGGTCAGGATCGGCATTTTGAAGCGCTCGGCCATTTCCATCAGGCGGCACGCCTTGCGATAGCCTTCCGGCCGCGGCATGCCGAAATTGCGGCGTACCTTTTCGCGGACTTCCCGGCCCTTCTGATGGCCGATGATCATCACCGGCTGGTCGTCCAGACGGGCAACACCGCCGACGATCGCGGCGTCGTCGGAGAAGTGGCGGTCGCCATGCAGCTCATCGAACTCGGTGAAGATGTGCTCGATGTAGTCCAGGGTGTATGGACGACGCGGATGACGCGCCAGGCGGGCGATCTGCCAGCTGGTCAGCTTGCCGAAGATGTCTTCGGTCAGCGTGCGGCTTTTGTCCTGCAGACGAGAGATTTCATCGCCGATATTCAGCGAATTGTCATTACCGACCAAGCGCAACTCTTCGATCTTGGCTTGCAGGTCGGCGATCGGCTGTTCGAAATCTAGAAAATTCGGGTTCATAGGCGTCCGTCTTGGGTCGACGTCCAAGAGAGCTTGGGCCGGCCGGTTGTCTATTCGCGCCCTACCTTAAGGGAGAGGCGCGTTCAGGTCGAGATTAAAAATTCGGGTCGAGATCAGGGCCGCTCCAAGGTTCAAGAGTGGCACCTGGCCGTCAACGGTATTGGAGGAAGACGTTGTCTTTGCCGAACTGGTCACGCAAGGCTTGAATCAACGCATCCGCCGGATCGATCCGCCAGCCTTCGCCGAACTGCAACACGGCCTTGGCGTCGGGGCGCACGTACTCCATGGTAATCGGGCAAGCACCGCGATGGCGCTTGAACAACTCCCCCAGCCAGCGTAGCTGATCGCCCTTGAGATCCTGGGTCTGCAACTTCAGGCGCAGGCTCTCGGCCAGGTTGGTTCGGGCATCTTCCATGCTCATCACCCGCTTGACCCGCAGCCGCAGGCCACCGGAAAAATCGTCGTTGCTGACTTCGCCTTCCACCACCACCATCGCGTCAGTCTGCAACAGCGACTGGGCCGAATGGAACGCATCGGCAAACAACGACGCCTCGATGCGTCCGGAGCGGTCGTCGAGGGTGATGAAGCCCATCTTGTCGCCCTTTTTGTTTTTCATGACCCGCAGGGCAATGATCATACCGGCGACGGTCTGCGTGTCACGCGCCGGCTTCAGGTCAATGATGCGCTGGCGGGCGAACCGACGGATCTCGCCTTCGTATTCGTCGATCGGGTGCCCGGTCAGGTACAGGCCCAAGGTGTCCTTCTCACCCTTGAGGCGTTCCTTGAGGGTCAGCTCCTTGGCCTTGCGATGATTGCCATAGACATCGGCATCTTCCTCGACGAACAACCCGCCAAACAGGTCGGCGTGGCCGCTGTCGTGGGTCCGGGCGGTTTGCTCGGCGGCCTTGATCGCTTCTTCCATGGCCGCCAGCAGCACCGCACGGTTGCGGTCGATGTTGGCCTGGTAGGCTTTGGGCTCATCCTGGAAATACGGGCCCAGACGGTCCAGCGCGCCACTGCGAATCAAACCATCGAGGGTACGTTTGTTGATGCGTTTGAGATCGACCCGCGCGCAGAAATCGAACAGGTCCTTGAACGGCCCGTCCTGACGGGCTTCGGTGATGGCTTCCACCGGTCCTTCACCCACGCCCTTGATCGCCCCCAGTCCATAAATGATGCGGCCTTCGTCGTTCACCGTGAACTTGAACTCTGAGGCGTTCACGTCCGGCGCGTCGAGGCGCAACTTCATGGTCCGCACTTCTTCGATCAAGGTCACGACCTTGTCGGTGTTGTGCATATCCGCCGACAGTACCGCGGCCATGAACGGCGCCGGGTAGTGAGCCTTCAGCCAGGCGGTCTGGTACGACACCAGGCCATAGGCGGCCGAGTGGGATTTGTTGAAGCCGTAACCGGCGAATTTTTCCACCAGGTCGAAGATGTTGCCGGCCAGGTCCGCGTCGATGCCGTTGTTAGCACAGCCTTCGATGAAACCGCCGCGCTGCTTGGCCATTTCCTCGGGCTTTTTCTTGCCCATCGCCCGACGCAGCATGTCCGCGCCGCCGAGGGTGTAGCCGGCCATGACCTGGGCAATCTGCATCACCTGCTCCTGGTACAGGATGATGCCGTAGGTCGGTGCCAGTACCGGCTTGAGGCCGTCGTACTGATAATCCGGGTGCGGGTACGCCAGCTCGGCGCGCCCGTGCTTACGGTTGATGAAGTCATCCACCATGCCCGATTGCAGCGGGCCCGGACGGAACAGGGCCACCAGTGCGATCAGGTCTTCGAGGCAGTCGGGCTTGAGCTTTTTGATCAGCTCCTTCATGCCCCGGGATTCAAGCTGGAACACCGCCGTGGTTTCGGCTTTTTGCAACAGGCTGTAGGTCGGTTTGTCGTCCAGCGGAATAAACGCGATGTCCAGCGGCGCTTCGCCGACCTTGGCCCGATCACGGTTGATGGTTTTCAGCGCCCAGTCGATGATCGTCAGGGTCCGCAGCCCGAGGAAGTCGAACTTCACCAGGCCCGCGGCCTCGACGTCATCCTTGTCGAACTGGGTCACCAGGCCGTCGCCTTCTTCATCGCAATAGATCGGCGAGAAGTCAGTCAGCTTGGTCGGCGCAATCACCACGCCCCCGGCGTGCTTGCCGACGTTACGCACCACGCCCTCAAGCTTGCGGGCCATTTCCCAGATTTCCGCGGCTTCTTCATCGACCTTGATGAAGTCCCGCAGGATCTCTTCCTGCTCGTAGGCTTTTTCCAGGGTCATGCCGACTTCGAACGGAATCATCTTCGACAGACGATCCGCCAAACCGTAGGACTTGCCCTGCACCCGCGCCACGTCGCGCACCACAGCCTTGGCCGCCATGGAACCAAAGGTGATGATCTGGCTCACCGCGTTGCGGCCGTACTTCTCGGCCACGTAGTCGATCACCCGATCGCGACCGTCCATGCAGAAGTCGACGTCGAAGTCGGGCATGGAAACCCGTTCCGGGTTGAGGAAACGTTCGAACAGCAGGTCATATTCCAGCGGGTCGAGGTCGGTGATCTTCTGGACGTAAGCCACCAGGGAGCCAGCACCCGATCCCCGGCCCGGCCCCACCGGCACGCCGTTGCTCTTGGCCCACTGGATGAAGTCCATCACGATCAGGAAGTAACCGGGGAAACCCATCTGGATGATGATATCCAGCTCGAAATTCAACCGGTCGACATAGACCTGACGCTTGGCTTCGTAATCTTCGGTGGTGTCCTTGGGCAAGAGAACGCTGAGGCGCTCGTCCAGGCCATCGAAGGACACTTTGCGGAAATATTCGTCGATGGTCATGCCATCGGGGATCGGGAAGTTAGGCAGGAAGTGCTTGCCCAGTTTCACTTCGATGTTGCAGCGCTTGGCGATCTCGACGGTGTTTTCCAGCGCTTCGGGCAGGTCACTGAACAGCTCGGCCATTTCCTCGGCGCTTTTGAGGTATTGCTGATCGCTGTAATTTTTCGGGCGACGCGGATCATCGAGCGCTCGGCCTTCACCGATGCAGACGCGGGTCTCGTGGGCTTCGAAATCTTCCTGCTTGATGAACCGCACATCGTTGGTCGCCACCAGCGGCGCACCGATCCGGTCGGCCAGGGCCACGGCGGCATGCAGGTGTTCTTCATCGTTGGGGCGATTGGTGCGTTGCACTTCAATGTAGAAGCGGTCCGGGAACACTGCCATCCAATCGCGGGCCAGGGTCTCGGCTTCTTCTGGATTGCCACTGAGCAGGGCCAGGCCTATTTCACCTTCCTTGGCCGCCGACAGCATGATCAGACCTTCATTGGCCTCGGCTACCCATTCGCGCTCGATGATGATCGAGCCGTTGCGCTGGCCATCGATAAAACCGCGGGAGATCAACTCGGTGAGGTTGCGGTAACCCACGGCGTTCATCACCAGCAGGCTGATTCGGCTCAGCGGCGCATCCGGGTCTTTGTTCGACAGCCACAGGTCGGCCCCGCAGATCGGCTTGATCCCGGCGCCCATGGCATTTTTGTAGAACTTGACCAGCGAACACATGTTGTTCTGGTCGGTAACCGCCACAGCAGGCATGTTCATGCCCACCAATGTCTTGACCAGTGGCTTGATCCGCACCAGGCCATCGACCAGGGAGTATTCAGTGTGCAGGCGTAGATGAACGAATGAAGCCGGCATAGTGATCCTGCGTTAAGTCATGAAAACAACAAGGCCCGGATTGTACCGAGCCTTGGGTAAAACATGTAGGCGCTGCCGAAGGCTGCGATCTTTAGATCTTGATCTTGAAACCCAAGATTAAAAGATCGCAGCCTGCGGCAGTTCCTACAGGGCCGGGGTTCCCTTGATGGACGAGCGTTCCATCAGCCCTTCACGGGCTTCATAAGCCAGCCGCACCGGCGCGAACGAGCGCCGATGGATGGGCGTTGGCCCAAGGCGCGCCAGGGCTTCCAGATGAACGGGCGTTGGATAACCCTTGTGGCCGCCGATGCCGTAGCCCGGATAGATCAACTCGAAGGCACTCATTTCCCGGTCACGACTGACTTTCGCCAGGATCGAGGCCGCGGCGATGGCCGGCACCTTACCGTCACCCTGAATGACCGCTTCGGCGCGCATCGACAGCTTAGGGCAGCGATTGCCATCGATCATCGCCAGTTTTGGGGTGATGTGCAGGCCTTCCACGGCACGCTGCATCGCAAGCATGGTGGCATGCAGGATATTCAGCTCGTCGATCTCTTCCACTTCAGCCCGGGCGATGCACCAGCTCAGGGCTTTCTCGCAGATTTCGTCGTAGAGCTTTTCGCGACGGGCTTCGGTGAGCTTCTTGGAATCGTTGAGGCCCAGAATGGGCCGGTTCGGGTCGAGAATCACTGCTGCCGTTACCACTGCGCCGCACAACGGACCACGGCCGACCTCATCAACACCGGCCACCAGTTCTTCAACTTCAGCCACCAGATTGAAGTCCAGGCCCATCTGCAATTTCACGTGACTCATGGTTTGGCGCCGATCAGGGTCAATACTGCGTCGGCGGCCTGGTTGGAGGCATCACGGCGCAGGGTACGGTGGATTTCGTCAAAGCCCTGGGTCTGTTCCTGGCCGCCGTCGATCAAGGGCGACAGCGTATGGGCCAGCGCATCGGCGGTTGCCTCATCCTGCAGCAACTCTGGCACCAGCAAGCGCTGGGCCAACAGATTGGGCAAGGAGATGTAAGGGCTCTTGACCATGCGTTTGAGGATCCAGAACGTCAATGGCGCCAGGCGATAGGCGACCACCATCGGACGTTTATACAACAATGCCTCAAGGGTAGCAGTGCCGGACGCAATCAACACGGCGTCACACGCAGCGAGCGCGAGATGAGAGCGGCCATCGAGCAATGTGACAGGCAGGTCGCGCCCGACCAACAGCGCTTCAAGCTGAGCCCGCCGTTGCGGGCTGGCACAGGGCAGAACAAACCGCACGCCGGGACGCAGCGCGCGCAGACGCTCGGCGGCGTCGAAGAACAAGCCCCCCAGGCGACTGACCTCGCCACCACGACTGCCCGGCATCAAGGCCACCAGTGGGCCGTCGGGCAGGCCCAGCGCCTGACGCGCCGCGTCACGATCCGCTTCCAGGGGAATGGTATCGGCCAGGGTATGGCCGACAAACCGCACCGGCACGCCCTTCTCTTCGTAGAATCGGGCTTCGAACGGCAGCAGCGTGAGCATCAGGTCGCAGCCTTCGCGGATTTTCAACACGCGCTTCTGCCGCCAGGCCCAGACCGAGGGGCTGACGTAGTGCACCGTCTTGATGCCGGCCTGACGCAACTTGAGTTCGATATTGAGGGTGAAATCCGGCGCATCGATGCCGATGAACACATCCGGTTTTTCGTCGATCAGGGTCGCAATCAGCTTCTTGCGCCGGGCCAGCAGTTCGCGCAGGCGTCCGAGCACTTCAACCAGCCCCATCACCGATAGGCGTTCCATGGGGAAATAAGATGTCAGCCCTTCGGCTTGCATCAAGGGCCCGCCGACACCGATGAACTCCACTGCTGGGTGCTGCGCCTTGAGCGCGCGCATCAGACCGGCACCCAGAATGTCACCGGAAGCCTCTCCCGCCACCAGTGCTATACGCAAGTTAGCCATGGTTAGCGAGTGATGCCGCGAGTCGAGGACTGGATGGAGTCGCGGAAAATCGCGACTTCCGGGAACTGCGCCGAAGCCTCGGCCAGTTCGACAAGGGCCTGTTCAACGGTCAGCCCCTGGCGGTACACAACCTTGTAGGCGCGCCGCAATGCCGTGATCGCCTCTTCGCTGAAACCACGACGGCGCATGCCTTCGAAATTCATGCTGCGGGCTTCAGCCGGGTTGCCGAAGACGGTGATATAGGCCGGGACGTCCTTGCCAATAGCGGTACCCATGCCAGAGAAGCTGTGGGCGCCGATATGGCAATACTGGTGCACCAGGGTGAACCCGGACAGGATCGCCCAGTCGTCCACATGCACATGGCCAGCCAACGCAGTGTTGTTGACCAGGATGCAATGGTTGCCAATGACGCTGTCATGACCGATATGGGCGTAGGCCATGATCAGGTTATGGTTGCCCAAGGTCGTTTCGGAACGATCCTGAACGGTGCCACGGTGAATCGTCACGCCTTCGCGGATCACGTTGTGATCGCCAATGACCAGACGGGTTTCTTCACCTTTGTACTTGAGATCGGGGGTGTCCTCGCCTACCGAAGAAAACTGGTAGATGCGGTTGTGCCGACCGATCCGGGTCGGACCCTTCAGAATTACATGGGGCCCGATCACCGTACCCTCGCCGATTTCCACACCTGGGCCGATGATCGACCATGGGCCGACCTCGACATCGGCGGCCAGGACTGCCGCCGGATCGATGATTGCGCGAGGGTCAATCAAACTCATAGTTTGCGTTCCGCACAGATGATTTCAGCGGAGCAGACCGGCTTGCCGTCGACCGAAGCCTGGCATTCGAACTTCCAGATCTGGCGCTTGCAACTGATGAACGTGGCTTCGAGGATCAGTTGATCGCCCGGGGTGACCGGCTGGCGAAAACGCAGCTTGTCGGAGCCGACGAAGTAGTAAAGCGTGCCGTCGGCAGGCTTCACGTCAAGCATTTTGAAACCAAGGATCCCGGCAGCCTGAGCCATTGCCTCGATGATCAGCACGCCGGGCATGATTGGATGCGCGGGGAAGTGACCATTGAAGAACGGTTCGTTGATGCTGACATTCTTGTAGGCGCGAATCCGCTTGCCTTCAACGTCAAGTTCCACCACCCGGTCCACCAGCAGGAACGGGTAACGGTGAGGCAGGTATTCGCGAATCTCGTTGATGTCCATCATTTCGGGGGGAAGCCTATGTAAAGATTGGAAGCGCACGATCGACGCGCGCCTCTCTAGCAAATCAAGGAGGCAGTCTAGCGGCTGTGCACACTTGATATGGAAATGGTATCAGCCATCTGATGAAGCATTACCGTCAGGGGTCACGTCCCCTACACGCTTTTCCAACTGACGCAAACGCCGCGCGATGTCATCGAGCTGGCGGATTCGGGCCGCGCTCTTGCGCCATTCGGCCGCCGGTTGCATCGCCGTGCCGGAAGAATAAGCACCCGGCTCGGTGATCGAATGGGTCACCATGGTCATTCCGGTGAGGAATACGTTGTCACAAATATCAATGTGTCCCACCAGCCCCACGCCACCGGCGAGCATGCAATGCTTGCCGATCCGGGTGCTGCCGGAGATGCCTACGCAGGCGGCCATGGCGGTGTGATCACCGACCTGGACGTTGTGGGCAATCTGGATCTGGTTGTCGAGCTTGACGCCGTTGCCGATGACCGTATCAGCCAGGGCACCCCGGTCGATCGCGGTGTTGACGCCGATTTCCACGTCATCGCCGACAGTAACGCCGCCGATCTGGGCGATCTTTTGCCAGATCCCCTTCTCCTTGGCAAAACCGAACCCTTCACCGCCCAATACCGCGCCCGACTGGATCACCACCCGCTTACCGATACGCACGTCGTGATACAACGTGACCCGCGGAGCCAGCCAGCCACCCTCACCGATCTCGCAGCGCGCGCCTATGAAGCAATGGGCACCCAGCGTGACGCCCGGGCCGATCCGCGCTGCGCTTTCGACGACGACAAAAGGACCGACGCTGGCCGTGGGATCAACCACCGCATCCGCCGCAATGACTGCGCTGGGATGAATACCGGAGGCCGACCTGGGCTTGGGGTCGAACAGATGGGAAATCCGCGCATACGCCAGGTAGGGATCCGGCACGATCAGCGCATCGCCTGCAAACCCGTCGGCATCGGCGGGCTTGAGCAACAGCGCGGCGGCCCGGCTTTCAGCCAGGTATTTGCGATATTGAGGATTTGCCAGGAAGCTCAACTGAGCTGGGCCAGCCTCTTGTAAAGTGGCTAGCCCAGTGATGACCTTCTCCGGGTCGCCACGCAGGGTGGCGCCAAGGAACTCGGCCAACTGGCCGAGCTTGATAGTCGCTGTCATGGATTACTTCAGCTGATTCATGCGCTCGATAACCTGGCGCGTGATGTCGTACTGAGGTTTGACATCAATCACTGCGCCACGCTCGAACACCAGGTCAAAACCACCTTTCTTGATGACTTCTTCCACTGCCCTGTCGAGCTTTGGCTTGAGCTGCTTGAGCATCTCGCGGTCGGCAACGGCTTTCGCTTCGTTCAGTTCCTTGGACTGGAACTGGAAGTCACGGGCCTTTTGCTTGAACTCGAGTTCCAGACGCTCACGCTCGCCCTGGGCCATTTTGTCGCCACCGGAGACCAGGCGATCCTGGATACCCTTGGCGCTGCTCTCCAGGCCTTTGAGCTTTGTCAGCTGTGGACCGAACTTCTTCTCGGCATCCACGGCATACTTCTTCGCCGCGTCGGATTCCAACAGTGCCATCTGATAGTTCAGTACGGCGATCTTCATGTCGGCAAAAGCCGGACCTGCGACCATCAAGGTCGCCAGGAGAACCAATTGAGTCAACTTACGCACGATGTACTCCTACAAAATCCATTGTCGTTATCTTGGGTCAGACGCTTAGAACGTCTGGCCGAGGGAGAATTGGAACACTTGGGTTTCAGCGTCATCCGGTTTCTTGATCGGCATCGCCAGGGCGAAGCTCAAAGGACCCAGCGCGGTGACCCAGGTCACACCCACGCCCACGGAACTGGCCAGGTTGCTCAGGCCGATGTCGTTGCACTGAGTGTTGGACTTGCTGCCGTTGGTGTTGGTGGTGGTCTCGCACTTGGAATCGAATACGTTACCCACATCCCAGAATACCGAGGTACGCAGGGAACGTTGGTCCTTGACGAACGGCATCGGGAACAGAAGCTCGACACCGCCCTGGATCAGAACGTTACCACCAAATGGCAGTGGATCCTGGTCCGGGTCACGAGCTGTACCTGCGTTCCCCGTCCGATCTACGCCAAGACTTGGGGTACTGCGAGGGCCGAGAGTGCTGTCCTTGAAGCCACGCACCGAGTTGAAACCACCGGCATAGTAGTTCTCGTAGAACGGCAGGCCTTCAGTCGAACCGTAACCGTCACCGTAACCCAGCTCGGTATGCAAGCGCATGGTGTAGTTGTCGGTCAGGGGCTGGAACAACTGGCCACGGTAGTCGAGTTTGAAGAACGACAGGTCGCTGCCAGGGGTGGTGGCTTCCAGTACCAGGCTCTGGGAGTGGCCGCGGGTCGCCAGCACGCCTTTGTTCAGGGTCGACTCGGACCAGCCGGCGGACGCCTTGAAGTTCAGGTAGTTGTCGCCTTCCTTGTTTACGAAGTCGAAGATCTCGTCAACGGTATAGAGGCCGGTATTGATCTTGTCCGCCTGGGCGGTCAGACCAAAGGTCAGACGCGAGGTCTCGCTGATCGGATAACCGACGTTCGCGCCGATACCCATGCTGTCGACCGCATAGCTGGTCAGGTCAGCATCGAGCTCATCATAGTCAGTGGTGCGATAGAAGGCGTTGTAGCCCAGACTCACACCGTCAGCAGTCCAGTAGGGGTCAACGAAACCGAAGTTGTAACGGGTCTGGTATTCGCTACGGGTCAAGCCAACGCTGACCCGGTTACCGGTCCCCAGGAAGTTGTTCTGGGTGATCGAACCGCCGAGGATCAGGCCGGCGCTCTGGGCAAAACCGACGCTGGCGGTGATCGAGCCGGACGCCTGCTCTTCGACGCTGTAGTTCACATCGACCTGGTCATCGACGCCCGGTACTGCCGGCGTCTCGACGTTGACTTCCTTGAAGAAGCCCAGGCGCTCCAAACGGGTCTTGGACTGGTCGATCAGGTAGGTCGACGCCCAGCCACCTTCCATCTGGCGCATTTCACGGCGCAGCACCTCGTCCTCAGACTTGGTGTTGCCACGGAAGTTGATGCGGTTGACGTAGGCACGCTTGCCCGGATCCACGGCGAAGGTGATGTCGACGGTATGGTCTTCATCGTGCGGTTGCGGCACGCCGTTGACGTTGGCGAAGGTGTAACCCTCGTTACCCAGGCGACGGGTGATCAGTTCGGAGGTGGTGGTCATCAGCTTGCGCGAGAACACCTGGCCCTTCTGCACCAGCAGCAACGACGTGACCTGGTCTTCAGGGACCTTCAGGTCGCCGCTGAGCTTGACGTCACGAACGGTGTACTTGTCGCCTTCATTGACGTTGACGGTGATGTAGACGTGCTTCTTGTCCGGGGTGATGGACACCTGGGTCGAAGCGATGTCCATGTTGATATAGCCGCGGTCCAGGTAGTAGGAACGCAGACGCTCCAGGTCACCGGAGAGTTTTTCGCGGGCGTACTTGTCATCGTTCTTGAAGAACGACAGCCAGTTGGTGGTCTTGAGCTCGAACAGGTCAATCAGGTCTTCATCAGGGAAAACAGTGTTGCCCACCACGTTGATGTGCTGGATGGCCGCAACGGTGCCTTCATTGATGTTGACCTTAAGGGCCACGCGGTTGCGCGGCTGCGGTACCACTTCGGTGTCGACGGTGGCCGAGTAACGGCCCTGGGCAACGTACTGGCGTTGCAACTCGTTACGAACACCTTCAAGGGTGGCGCGCTGGAAGATCTCGCCTTCGGCCAGGCCCGATTGTTTGAGGCCCTTCATCAGGTCTTCAGTGGAGATCGCCTTGTTGCCTTCGATCTCGATACTGGCGACCGATGGCCGCTCGACTACCGTGATGACCAGTACATTGCCATCACGACCCAGTTGGATATCTTGAAAGAAGCCGGTTTTGAACAGCGCACGAGTGGACTCCACCAGGCGCCGATCATCCGCCTGCTCGCCGACGTTTAACGGCAAGGCACCAAAGACACTACCCGCGGAGACCCGCTGGAGGCCATTGACGCGAATATCAGAGATAGTGAAGGACTCGGCGTGAACTTCGGCGATCATCAATACGGTGAGAACCGCAGTTAGCAGCAGACGTTTCATGAAGTCCTTTCTTATTCCAACTGGCAATAAACAAACTGCCGCAAAATGCGGCAGATTCGCAATTCAGCGAAGCATTACAGACGACCCAGATCGTTGACCAAGGCAAGCAACATCACCCCGACCACCAAGCTGATACCGATCTGTATCCCCCAACCTTGCACCCTATCCGACAAGGGACGACCACGCGCCCACTCGATCAGATAAAACAGCAGATGCCCCCCATCCAGTACCGGAATGGGCAGCAAATTCAGAACCCCCAGGCTAATGCTCAGATAAGCAAGGAAATTCAGGAAATCAGCGACGCCCGACTGGGCAGAAGCGCCCGCCACTTTAGCAATGGTTATCGGTCCACTCAAGTTTTTTACCGAGAGCTCGCCGAACAACATTTTCTTGAGCGAATCGAGGGTCAGGATGCTCATGGTCCAGGTACGACGCGCGCCCTCGCCAATCGCCGCCACAGGGCCGAAACTGACCTCACGGACCATCTCCGGCGGCCAGTCGACGGCCTTGACGCCAGCCCCCAGATAACCGGTCGGCGCCTTGCTCTCGCCACGGGCGCCCAGGGTGACCGGGACGTCGATTGGCGCACCCTCGCGTTCGACGCGCAGCACAATTTTGCTATCAGGACGTACACGAACCGAATCGACCACCTGCTGCCAATCGCTGACCGGCAGGCCATCGAGCGCCAGCAGCCGATCACCGGTCTTCAGGCCTGCTGCCTGGGCCGGGCCTTTCGGATCAAGCTCGGCCAGCACCGGCGGCAACGCAGGTCGCCAAGGTCGGATACCCAGGGAACGGATCGGATCCGGCTCGTCGGCACCCTTGAGCCAGTTATCCAGCACCAGCTCGCGAGGCGACTGCGTTGTCGAACCTTGCTCACGCACCATCAACTGCAACGAGCCACTCTCGCCCAGACGCCGCACCAATTGCAGATTCACGGCCGCCCAGCCCGAGGTGGGCTCACCGTCGATGGCGACGATTTCCTCGCCCGCGCCCAGACCCGCCCGTGCAGCTATGCTGCCGGCCTCGACCGCGCCGATGACCGGCCGCACCTGTTCGCTGCCCAACATGGCCAGGGCCCAGAAAAAAACCATGGCCAGCAAGAAGTTGGCAATCGGCCCGGCCGCCACGATGGCTATGCGCTGACGGACGGTCTTGCGATTGAAGGATTGGTCGAGCTGATCGGCGGGCACTTCACCTTCACGCTCGTCGAGCATTTTTACGTAGCCGCCCAGTGGGATGGCTGCCACAACAAATTCGGTGCCCTTTTTGTCATGCCAGCGCAACAGCGGCATGCCGAAACCGACGGAAAAACGCAGAACCTTGACGCCACAGCGACGCGCGACCCAGAAATGACCGAATTCGTGAAAAGTGACCAACACCCCTAAGGCAACCAGGGTGCCGACAATCATATAGAGCGCGCTCATCTGTTTTCTCCGCAATCCTGCCCAGGACAACCCTGGCTAACGTACCGCAGCCTCAACGCCCGTGGCGCTTCAACCATTGACCCGCCAGCTCACGAGCCCTGGCGTCCGCCGTGAATACTGCATCGAGGTCATCGAGCGAAACCACAGCCTCGAGGTTCAAGACCTCCTCGATGATACTCGCGATCTCGAGGTAACGGACACGTCCGTCGAGAAACGCTGCAACCGCCACTTCATTGGCGGCATTAAGCATGGCCGGAGCACTGTTGCCTGCCTCGGCTGCCTGTCGCGCCAGACGCAGGCATGGAAAGCGCTGCTCGTCGGGCGCCTGGAAATCCAGGCGGGCGATGGCGAACAGGTCCAGCGGTGCCACGCCCGAATCAATCCGCGCAGGCCAGGCCAGTGCATTGGCGATCGGCGTACGCATGTCCGGGTTACCCAACTGGGCCAGCACCGAACCGTCTATGTAGTCCACCAGGGAGTGAATCACGCTCTGCGGGTGAATCACCACTTCCACCTGGGACGGCCTGGCATCGAACAACCAGCAGGCCTCGATCAGCTCCAGCCCTTTGTTCATCATGCTGGCCGAATCCACGGAAATCTTGCGACCCATGGACCAGTTCGGGTGAGCACAGGCCTGCTCCGGTGAAACGTGCATCAATTCTTCCAGCGGGGTCTGCCGGAATGGGCCGCCGGAAGCCGTCAGTAAAATTCGCCGGACCCCCACCGCACCCAGACCGCGGGAAAAGTCCTGCGGCATGCATTGAAAAATCGCATTGTGCTCGCTGTCGATAGGCAGCAGCACCGAACCGCTTTTGCGCACCGCCTGCATGAACAGCGCGCCGGACATGACCAGTGCTTCTTTATTGGCCAGCAGGATCTTCTTGCCTGCCTCCACCGCCGCCAGCGTCGGACGCAAGCCCGCCGCGCCGACAATCGCGGCCATCACCGCGTCGACTTCAGGATCGGAGGCCACCTGACAGAGCCCCTCCTCCCCCACCAGCACACGGGTAGGCAAGCCTGCCGCACGCAAGTCGTCCTGCAAGGCTCGGGCAAGGCCAGCCTCAGGCACCACGGCAAAACGCGGGGTGTGGCGTATGCACAGCGCCAGCAGCTCACTCAAGCGAGTAAAACCACTGAGGGCAAATACCTGATAGCGCTCCGGGTGGCGACCGATGACATCAAGTGTACTCAGACCGATCGAACCGGTAGCCCCCAGGACGGTAATGTGTTGAGGGCGACTCACGATGCCGCCATCCACAGCAACACGGCAAAGATCGGAATCGCAGCCGTCAGGCTGTCGATGCGATCCAGCACGCCACCATGGCCGGGCAGCAGATTACTGCTGTCCTTGATGCCGGACTGACGCTTGAACATGCTTTCGGTCAGGTCGCCGACCACCGATACAAACACGATGAGGGCGGCACCCAACAGGCCCATCAGCAACTGCCCGGCACTCCACTCCCGCACGACGCCAACCACCGCTGTGATCACCAGGCTCAAGGCCAGGCCTCCATAGACCCCTTCCCAGCTCTTGCCAGGACTGACCTTGGGGGCCAGCTTGCGCTTGCCAAACGCTCGTCCGGAGAAATAGGCACCGACATCCGCCCCCCAGACCAACACCATCACGGCCATGATCTGCCAGTTGCCCAACGGGCCTTGCTTGATCCAGATCAGCCCTTGCCAAGCCGGCAGCAGGATAAGCAGGCCAATCAGCAGCTTCGCCGCAGCGCCTGCCCAATGATGCGTGGTCTGCGGATAGGTCAACACCAGGAAGGTCGCCGTGGCCCACCACAACACCGATGCTCCCAGCACCCAAGGCGCGAGCCCCTGCACCAGGTACATGACGAACAGCATCGCCGCGACGGCCACGGCGTAGGCCACCCGCGCAGATTGCGCAGGAAAACCTGCCAGACGCGCCCACTCCCACGCCCCCAAGGTCACGACCAACCCGATGAACAGCGCGAAACTGGCACCTTTAAGCAGGAAAAATCCACCCAGGGCGATGGGCAACAGGATCAGGGCGGTGATGATTCGTTGTTTAAGCATTAAACCCGGGCTCCAGCTTCGATCTGTTCGCTCGTTTTACCGAAACGACGCTGACGGGAAGCGAAATCGGCCAGCGCCGTGCGCATGGCTTCGTGTTTGAAGTCCGGCCAGAACAGGTCGGAGAAGTACAGCTCGGCGTAAGCCAGCTGCCAGAGCAGGAAGTTGCTGATGCGATGCTCGCCACCGGTACGGATGCACAGGTCCGGCAACGGCAAGTCACCCGTGGCCAGACAGGTCTGCAGCAGCTCAGGCGTGATGTCTTCCGGCTGCAGATGACCGGCCTGGACCTCCCGAGCCAGCCGCTGGGCTGCCTGGGCGATGTCCCACTGGCCGCCATAATTGGCGGCGATTTGCAGGACGAACCGATTGGCACCTGCCGTGGCAGCCTCGGCTTCGCGCATCGCGGCCTGCAACTCGGGATGAAAGCGCGAGCGGTCGCCAATGATGCGCAGGCTGATACTGTTGTCGTTGAGACGCTTGGCCTCACGCCGCAGAGCCTTGAGGAACAGATCCATCAAGGCGCTGACTTCATCGGCCGGACGCTGCCAGTTCTCGCTGGAGAAGGCGAACAGGGTCAGCACCTCGACCCCGGCCTCGGCACATACCTCGATGACCGCGCGAACTGCATCGACCCCAGCCTTATGCCCGGCGACGCCAGGCATGAAGCGCTTCTTGGCCCAGCGATTATTGCCATCCATGATGATCGCCACGTGACGCGGAATCGCAAACGGCACGGCCTGCTTGGTCTTTTCCATGAAAACGAGACCCTTATACGGCCATCAGGTCTTTTTCTTTCTGCGCCAAATCCGCATCGATCTTAGCCACGAACTTCTTGGTCAGATCATCAATTTCGCCAGCGGCGCGACGCTCTTCGTCTTCGCTGATTTCCTTTTCCTTGACCAGATCCTTGAGCTGGCTGTTGGCATCGCGACGGATGTTACGCACGGCGACGCGGGCGTCTTCAGCCACATCACGGGCCTGCTTGGTGAACCCCCTACGGGTTTCCTCGGTCAGGGCCGGCATGGAAATCAGCAGCAGCTCACCCAGGTTGGTCGGGTTCAGGTTCAGGCCGGCACTGCCGATGGCCTTGTCGACCGCGCCCAGCATGTTGCGCTCAAAGGCAACGACTTGCAGGGTCCGGGCATCCTTGACGGTGATGTTGGCCACTTGCTTGATCGGCGTATCAGCACCGTAGTACGGCACCATCACGCCTTCGAGAATACTTGGGTGCGCCTGGCCGGTACGAATGCGACCGAAGTTGTGCGCCAGCGATTCCACGGACTTCTGCATGCGCTCTTGAGCGTCTTTCTTGATTTCGTTGATCATTGTTGTACTTCCTCGATCAGGGTTCCTTCGGCGCCGCCATGCACGATATTCAGCAGGGCGCCGGGCTTGTTCATGTTAAAGACGCGCAGCGGCATCTTGTGGTCGCGGCACAGGCAGATAGCCGTGAGGTCCATGACACCCAGCTTGCGATCCAGTACTTCATCGTAGGTCAGATGATCGAACTTCTCGGCATGCGGATCTTTGAACGGGTCAGCGGTATAGACGCCATCGACCTTGGTTGCCTTGAGCACGACATCGGCATCGATCTCGATCGCTCGCAGGCAGGCGGCCGAATCCGTGGTAAAGAACGGATTACCGGTACCGGCGGCAAAAATCACCACTTCCTTGGCGTTGAGGTGGCGCATGGCTTTGCGGCGGTCGTAGTGATCGGTCACGCCGACCATGGAGATGGCCGACATGACGATGGCCGAGATATTGGCACGCTCCAGCGCGTCGCGCATAGCCAGGGCGTTCATCACAGTGGCCAGCATGCCCATGTGGTCGCCCGTCACCCGATCCATGCCGGCCGCGCTCAGCGCAGCGCCGCGGAACAGGTTGCCGCCGCCGATGACCAGGCCGACCTGAACGCCGATCCCGACCAACTGGCCGACTTCCAGCGCCATGCGATCCAGCACTTTCGGATCGATCCCGAACTCTTCCGAGCCCATCAGGGCCTCGCCGCTAAGCTTGAGTAGAATGCGTTTATAGCGAGCCTGATAACCACTGCCCTGCTGAGCCATTGCGAATCTCTCCTGCGGCGTATTTTCGAAAATTCTTTCAGGCTGTTTGCAGCCTGCGTTCACTCTAGCTTGACGCTGACACAGCGCCATCGAAACACGGCTTTGTAAGCCAGTTCCGACAGGAAACCAATAAAAATCGGCATCCCCATCCAAAAAGAGGCTGCGCGCGTTAAGCGGGCAGCCTCTTCTGGGCGACAGTTAAAAAAACCGTCTTATTGCTTGGAAGCAGCCGCTACCTGAGCAGCAACTTCTTCAGCGAAGTTGTCGACCGGCTTCTCGATGCCTTCGCCTACTTTGAAGTAGGTGAACGAAACGATTTCAGCACCCGCCTTCTTCGCCAGGTCGCCGACCTTGATTTCCGGGTTCTTGACGAAGGCCTGCTCAACCAGGCTGGCTTCGGCCAGGAACTTGGAGATACGGCCGCTGACCATTTTTTCTGCGATGTCAGCAGGCTTGCCTTTGAGCTTCTCTTCGTTCAGCTGCAGGAAAACACCCTTCTCGCGCTCGATCGCTTCAGCGGAAACGTCCGAAGGCAGCAGGAACTCAGGGTTGGTTGCAGCCACGTGCATGGCAATGTCTTTCGCCAGCTCGGTATCGCCGCCCTTCAGGACAACCGCAACACCGATCTTGTTGCCGTGCAGGTAGGTACCGACCACGTCACCTTCAACGCGAACCAGGCGACGGATGTTGACGTTCTCGCCGGTCTTGCCAACCAGGACCAGGCGCGCTTCTTCCTGGGACTCGATCAGCGGGGCTGCGTCGGTCAGTTTGTCAGCGAAAGCTTTTTCGACGCTGGCAGCGACGAATGCCTTGAAGTCATCCTGCAGAGCCAGGAAGTCGGTCTGGGAGTTGACTTCCAGCAGAACGGCGGCCTTGCCGTCGTCCTTGATGGCGATGGCGCCTTCAGCGGCAACGTTGCCGGCTTTCTTGGCAGCCTTGATGGCGCCCGAAGCACGCATGTCATCAATGGCTTTCTCGATGTCGCCGCCAGCCTTGGTCAAGGCTTTCTTGCAGTCCATCATGCCTTCGCCGGTACGCTCGCGCAGTTCTTTGACCAACGCTGCAGTAATCTCTGCCATTTCAAAATCCTCTTGGATAGGTTTTCAACCATTCCACCCGATTGAACGGGCGTGCAATTCTTCCCGAACCACCCTTGTTAGCCGCTGCACGTTACAGATGCTGTAGCTGCGCTGCCTACAAATGGTTTCCGAGGTGGCAAAAAGGGGGCCAAGCCCCCTTTTTGCTTACTGAGTCAACGCCAGGGCGTCAATTACTCAGCGGCTGCTGCCGGAGCTTCTTCAGCGAAGACTTCGGTGCCGCCATTAACGTTGTTGCGACCACGGATAACAGCGTCAGCCATCGAACCCATGTACAGCTGGATGGCGCGAATGGCGTCATCGTTGCCTGGGATGATGTAGTCAACGCCTTCCGGGCTGCTGTTGGTATCGACAACGCCGATGACCGGGATACCCAGCTTGTTGGCTTCGGTGATCGCGATGCGCTCGTGGTCAACGTCGATCACGAACAGCGCGTCAGGCAGACCGCCCATGTCCTTGATACCGCCCAGGGAGCGGTCCAGCTTCTCAAGATCGCGAGTGCGCATCAGCGCTTCTTTCTTGGTCAGCTTGGCGAAAGTACCGTCTTCGGACTGGACTTCAAGGTCACGCAGACGCTTGATGGAAGCGCGAATGGTCTTGAAGTTGGTCAGCATGCCGCCCAACCAGCGGTGATCGACGTACGGCGAACCGCAACGTGCTGCTTCTTCAGCAACGATCTTGCCAGCGGAACGCTTGGTGCCGACGAACAGAATCTTGTTTTTGCCCTGGGCCAGGCGCTCTACGAAGGTCAGAGCTTCGTTGAACATTGGCAGGGTTTTTTCAAGGTTGATGATGTGGATCTTGTTACGCGCGCCGAAAATGTACTTACCCATTTTCGGGTTCCAGTAACGGGTCTGGTGACCGAAGTGCACACCGGCCTTCAGCATATCGCGCATGTTGACTTGGGACATGATAGTTCCTTGATAAGTCGGGTTTGGCCTCCACGTATCCCAATGACCAACCAGCGGCCTATATAAGCCGAAGGCACCCAGGTCATCGTGTCGACACGTGTGTGGATTTAAGCTTGCGGGGTCATCCCCGGAAAGCGGCGCATTTTATACCACAGCAAGGGCGAAAACGGAACACGGATTCTGAAAACCTCTTGTGGCGAGGGGATTTATCCCCGCTGGGGCGCGTAGCGGCCCCATACCAGGCGATTCAATCGACTTGATACACCATGCCGCCTGATTTGGGGCTGCTGCGCAGCCCAACGGGGATAAATCCCCTCACCACAGAGTTCCAGGCTGAAGAGCTCATTGCACTGATCGTCTGTTAGAATTGCGTTTTTCAGGGCCGCCCGGATCATCATCCGCCGCCTATTTCGTTTTGAACAGCGCCGCCGGGCGCAGAGAGAGCCTGTATGACCGTCACCCTCAAGACCCCCGAGGACATCGCAAAAATGCGTGTCGCCGGCAAACTCGCCGCCGACGTGCTGGAAATGATTGCCGAACACGTCAAGCCGGGCGTTACCACCGAAGAGCTGGACCGGATCTGCCACGACTATATTGTCAACGAGCAGAAAGCCATCCCTGCCCCGCTCAACTATAAAGGCTTCCCCAAGTCGATCTGCACCTCGATCAACCACGTGGTCTGCCACGGCATCCCCAACGAAAAGCCGTTGAAGGATGGCGACACCCTGAACATCGACGTCACCGTCATCAAGGACGGTTACCACGGCGACACCAGTCGCATGTTCCATGTCGGCAACGTGCCGGAATGGGCCCAGCGCCTGTCGAAAGTCACCCAGGAATGCATGTACATGGCCATTGAACTGGTGAAACCGGGCTGCCGCCTGGGGGACATCGGCGAAGTGATCCAGAAACACGCGCAGAAGAACGGTTTTTCGGTGGTGCGCGAATTCTGCGGCCACGGTATCGGCAAAGTGTTCCATGAAGAACCGCAGATCCTGCACTATGGCCGTGCCGGCACCGGCATGGAGCTGCAAGCGGGCATGACCTTCACCATTGAGCCCATGATCAACCAGGGCCGCGCCGACACCAAGGTGCTGGGCGACGGCTGGACCGCCATCACCAAGGACCGCAAGCTGTCGGCCCAGTGGGAACATACCCTGCTGGTGACCGAAACCGGGTACGAGATCTTTACCCTGCGCAGCGATGACACCATCGCTCGCGTTTCCGCCTGATCCACAACCCAGCTATAGAACCCAGCTATAGATAGAAAGAAAGGAAAGCCATTCGATGCCGCAGGTGGATCCCGAACTCTTCGACCGCGGCCAGTTCCAGGCTGAACTGGCCCTGAAGGCAAGCCCCATATCGGCCTTCAAGAAGGCGATCCGCCAGGCTCACGAAGTGCTCGACCAGCGCTTTCGCAGTGGCCGGGATATTCGCCGGCTGATCGAAGACCGCGCCTGGTTCGTCGATAACATCCTGCAAAAGGCCTGGGAGCAGTTCAACTGGAGCGAAGATGCCGACATTGCCCTGGTGGCGGTGGGTGGCTACGGGCGCGGCGAGCTGCATCCCTATTCCGACATCGATTTGCTGATCCTGCTGGACAGCGCCGACCATGAAGTTTTCCGCGATTCCATCGAGCGTTTCCTGACGCTGTTGTGGGACATCGGCCTGGAAGTCGGTCAAAGCGTGCGCTCGGTGCAGGAATGCGCCGACGAGGCCCGCGCCGACCTGACGGTGATCACCAACCTGATGGAAAGCCGCACCATCGCCGGCCCTGAGCGCCTGCGCCAGCGCATGCTCGAGGTCACCAGCACGGCGCACATGTGGCCCAGCAAGGACTTTTTCCTGGCCAAGCACGCCGAGCAGAAGGCCCGCCACCACAAGTACAACGACACCGAATACAACCTGGAACCCAACGTCAAAGGCTCCCCTGGCGGATTGCGGGACATCCAGACGATCCTGTGGGTTGCCCGCCGGCAGTACGGCACGCTGAACCTGCGAGCCCTGGCGGGCGAAGGCTTTCTGGTGGAAAGTGAAAACGCCCTGCTGGCCTCGTCCCAGGAATTCCTGTGGAAAGTGCGCTACGCCTTGCACATGCTTGCCGGGCGCTCCGAAGACCGCTTGCTGTTCGATCACCAGCGCTCCATCGCGGGCTTGCTGGGCTTCGAGGGCCAGGATGCCAAGCAGTCCATCGAAAACTTCATGCAGCAGTACTATCGGGTAGTGATGAGCATTGCCCAGCTCAGCGAACTGATCATCCAGCACTTCGAGGAAGTCATCCTCGCCCCCGAGGACGAAGAACCGCCTCAGCCGATCAACTCCCGGTTCCAACTGCATGACGGCTACATCGAAGCGCGCAACGCCAATGTGTTCCGCCGCACACCTTTTGCCATGCTCGAGATCTTCGTGCTCATGGCCCAGCAGCCGGAAATCAAGGGCGTACGAGCCGACACGATTCGCCTGCTGCGGGAAAACCGTCACCTGATCGATGACGATTTCCGCCACGACATTCGTAACACCAGCCTGTTCATCGAGCTGTTCAAGTGCAGGATCGGGGTGCATCGCAACCTGCGGCGGATGAACCGCTACGGCATTCTGGGGCGCTACCTGCCGGAGTTCGGCTTCATCGTCGGTCAAATGCAGCACGACCTCTTCCACATCTATACGGTCGATGCCCACACGCTGAATCTGATCAAGCACCTGCGTAAGTTGCAATACACCCAGGTGTCGGAGAAATTCCCGCTGGCCAGCAAGCTCATGGGCAAGCTGCCCAAACCCGAGCTGATCTACATGGCCGGGCTGTACCACGACATCGGCAAGGGTCGTCAGGGCGACCACTCCGAGATTGGCGCGGTGGATGCCGAGGCATTCTGCCAGCGCCATCAATTGCCCCTGTGGGACAGCCGGTTGATCGTCTGGCTGGTGCAGAACCACCTGGTGATGTCGACCACCGCCCAGCGCAAGGACCTGTCCGACCCGCAGGTGATCCACGACTTCGCCCAGACCGTCGGCGATGAAACACGGCTGGACTACCTCTATGTGCTGACCGTGGCCGATATCAACGCCACCAACCCGAGCCTGTGGAATTCCTGGCGCGCCAGCCTGTTGCGCCAGCTTTACACCGAGACCAAGCGTGCCTTGCGCCGCGGCCTGGAAAACCCGGTGGACCGCGAAGAGCAGATCCGTCGCACCCAAACTGCCGCCCTGGACATCCTGGTGCGCGGCGGCACCGATCCGGACGACGTCGAGCAGCTCTGGTCGCAGTTGGGCGATGACTATTTCCTGCGCCACACTGCCGGCGACGTCGCCTGGCACAGTGACGCGATTTTGCAGCAACCGGCCGATGGCGGGCCGTTGGTGCTGATCAAGGAAACCACCCAGCGCGAGTTCGAGGGCGGCACGCAGATTTTCATCTACGCCCCGGACCAGCACGACTTCTTCGCCGTGACCGTGGCGGCGATGGACCAGCTCAACCTCAACATTCACGACGCCCGGGTCATTACGTCCAGCAGCCAGTTCACCCTCGACACCTACATTGTGCTCGACACCGATGGCGATTCGATTGGCGACAACCCGGCGCGGGTCAAACAGATCCGCGACGGTCTCACCGAGGCCCTGCGCAACCCGGCGGATTACCCGACCATCATCCAGCGCCGGGTCCCGCGCCAGCTCAAGCATTTTGCGTTTGCGCCCCAGGTGACGATCCACAACGACGCCCAGCGCCAGGTCACGGTACTGGAGCTCAGCGCCCCTGACCGCCCGGGTCTGCTGGCACGGGTCGGGCATATCTTCCTGGAGTTCGACCTGTCGCTGCAGAACGCCAAGATCGCCACCCTGGGCGAGCGGGTGGAAGACGTGTTCTTCATCACCGACGCGCATAACCAGCCGCTGTCCGATCCGCAGTTGTGCAGCCGCTTGCAGGACGCGATTGTCCAGCAACTGAGCGTCAACCAGGAACCTGATACTCATCTGACACGTATCAATATCTGAATCAACGAACTTCCTGTGGGAGCGAGCTTGCTCGCGATGGCGGTGTGTCAGCAGCATCAATGCTGGATGTTCCGCCGCTATCGCGAGCAAGCTCGCTCCCACAAGGACCGCGCCCACATTGACGAGGCCCTCGATGAACAACGCTCTGAACCAGCTCCAGCCCTACCCGTTCGAAAAGCTCCGCGCCCTGCTGGGCAGTGTCACGCCAAACCCGGACAAGCGGCCAATTGCCCTGTCCATCGGTGAGCCCAAGCATCGCTCGCCCAGCTTTGTAGCCGACGCCCTGGCCAGTAATCTGGAAAAAATGGCCGTGTACCCGACCACCCTCGGTATCCCGGAGTTGCGTGAAGCGATCGCGGGCTGGTGCGAACGACGCTTCAACGTGCCGAACGGCTGGCTCGACCCGGCGCGCCACGTGCTGCCGGTCAATGGCACCCGCGAAGCGCTGTTTGCCTTCACCCAGACCGTGGTCAACCGTGGCGACGATGCGCTGGTGGTCAGCCCGAATCCGTTCTATCAGATCTATGAAGGCGCCGCGTTCCTGGCCGGGGCCAAGCCGCATTACCTGCCCTGCCTGGACGAAAACGGCTTCAACCCGGACTTCGATGCCGTCTCGCCGGACATCTGGAAACGCTGCCAGATCCTGTTCCTGTGCTCGCCTGGCAACCCGACCGGCGCGCTGATTCCGGTGGATGTCCTGAAGAAACTCATCGCCCTGGCCGACGAGCACGACTTCGTCATCGCCGCGGACGAGTGCTACAGCGAACTGTACTTCGACGAACAGACCCCGCCGCCAGGCCTGCTCAGCGCCTGCGTCGAGCTCGGCCGCCAGGATTTCCAGCGCTGCGTGGTGTTCCACAGCCTGTCCAAACGCTCCAACCTGCCAGGCCTGCGCTCCGGCTTCGTGGCCGGCGATGCGGACATCCTCAAGGGCTTCTTGCTGTATCGCACCTACCACGGCTGCGCGATGCCGGTTCAGACCCAACTGGCAAGCATCGCCGCGTGGAACGACGAAGAGCATGTACGGGCCAACCGTGCGCTGTACCGGGAGAAGTTCGACGCCGTGCTGGAGATCCTCAGCCCGGTGCTGGACGTGCAACGTCCCGATGGTAGCTTCTATCTGTGGCCGAATGTGGCCGGCGATGACGCAGCATTCTGCCGGGACCTGTTCGAACAGGAACACGTCACCGTGGTGCCGGGCTCCTACCTGTCCCGCGATGTGGCTGGCGTCAACCCAGGCGCCGGGCGCGTGCGCATGGCCCTGGTCGCGCCATTGGCCGAATGCGTGGAAGCGGCGGAGCGGATTCGCGCGTTTATCCAGCGTCGGGGTTGATGGTTATATCGGACTGAAGCGGACCGCTGTTGTGGCGAGGGGATTTATCCCCGCTGGGCTGCGAAGCAGCCCTAAAATCTGGCGCCTCGGTGTCTCAGGCAGATTGTGAGTGGACTGCTTTGGGGCTGCTTCGCAGCCCAGCGGGGATAAATCCCCTCGCCACAGGTCCAGTGTTCTGCCGGAATTTTTGTGTTTGCCTTTCGATTTATCGCGAGCAAGCTTTGCTCCCACAGTGGACTTGTGTGGCTCACACAACCTGTGATCGATACCGGATTCTGTGGGAGCAAAGCTTGCTCGCGATGAGGCCGTTGTTTACTGCATCAAACCCGAAGCTCTACCCGATCCAGGCACTTGTTCGCCAACAACATCCCCAACTCAATCATCTGGGCCACTCCCAATGCTACATGTCGTCGCGAGCCGTCCTGATCGAAGGCAAGGTCATTGAGCATCGCATTGGCCGAAGCCAGGGTTTCGCTGAGATTGGCTAGCAAGGCTTCGGTATCAACGCTGTCCGACACGGTGAACAACTGTATCGAGGGCTTGGGTTCTGACTCGCTGGTGTCAGGCTTGAGGTAATGATCCAGCGCACGGTCTGCAGCCTCTTGCAGCTTTTCGGGGGCGTAATCGCCATAAGGGAAAGTAGAGGCAGGTTTTGGTGGATTTTGGGGTTCTTTGTTCATCGAATTGCTTGCTCCCTAGAGCTGAAGATGTAAGCCCTGCACTTGGATTGTGCAGAAGCCAGTGCTGCTAGAGGATGTTCGGATTCTCACGTCCGGTCGCTGAATTGGCAGCGACACCCAGAGGCTAGAGCCCCCGCTTCCGACGGACAACCTTAAAAACTTGTCGGAAACTTCGGTGCGTCTGTCAGACCACCATCCCCGTGGCGAGGGAGCTTGCTCCCGCTGGGCTGCGCAGCGGCCCCAAACAAGTCAACTCGATCTGTCTGACATGCTGCGCTGCCCGGTGTTAGGGCCGCTTCGCGCCCCAGCGGGAGCAAGCTCCCTCGCCACAAGTAGCTTTGCGCAATGGCTTCTATTTACCCAACCCCAAATTCGCCTCCGCCAGATCCAACTCCCCCAGCACCTCACGCAGCACATCATCGCCAATCTGGTGATGACGACTAAGGCGATACAACTCCAGGCGCTGCGCCCGAAAAGCCTTCAGGCGCAGCCGGCGCTCCAGCAGGTCCATTTCGAACGCCAACGCCTGGGCCTCGGCGGAGTCGTTGAACACATCGAGCTGATGACGATACTCAGACATCAACCGGGCCTTGACCTCGGCCGCCAGCGCCGCCTGGGCTGCATCCGGGGTACTGCCCGCCTCGGTCGGTTCTTCCACTTCCAGTGCATGGATCGCCGCTTCAGCGGTTTTGCGCCAGGCTTCGCGCACTTCGTTGCGACGTTTGTCGTCGGGGCTCTTCTCGATGCCCCGTAGCAGCAGAGGCAGGGCGATGCAGGCCGCAATCAACGACAGCAGAATGACCCCGGCGGCGATGAAGATCAGCAAGTCTCGCTCGGGAAACGGCTCACCCGCCGCCAACAGCATCGGCACCGACAGCACCCCCGCCAGCGTCACCGCACCGCGCACCCCGCCGAAGGTCAGCAACCAGCCGGAGCGCGCAGTCGGTACGAGCGTCAGCTCGCCCTTGCCACGCCAACGGCGCAACCACCCAGACAAACGCCAGATGCTTTGCACCCAGACAAACCGCAGCACCAGCAACACCAGGAAAATCGCCACCACGTCCAGGCAGCGGTAGAACAGCGTCGGCCACAACGTGGTTTCGTGGCTGGTCACCGCCTTGACGATATCCGGTAATTGCAAGCCCAGCAGCAGGAAGATCAAGCCGTTGAAGGCAAACTCCAGCAATGACCAGACACTGCGATTGAGCAACCGCGTGCCCGTCTGACGCGGCAGCAGATCAAGCCAGCTCTGCATCATCCCGGCCGCCACCGCCGAGAGAATGCCTGATGCACCCAATCGTTCGGCCAGCACATACGCGGCGAAAGGCAACAGCAACATGAACACCACATGGGTCGCCGGGTCGTCCCAGCCCCGGGCGACCATCCAGGCGCGCAAACGCCCCACCAGCCAGCTCAAGGCCACGCCGACCAGCAGACCACCGATTGCCACCAGCACGAAGGCCAGACTGGCGTTAGCGAGGGAAAACACGCCGGTGATAGCCGCCGCCAAGGCAAATTTGAACGTCACCAGGCCCGAGGCGTCGTTCATCAAAGCTTCACCCTGGAGCATATGCATCAGGGGCCCAGGCAGCCGATCACGGGCAATCGCCGACACTGCCACCGCGTCGGTCGGCGACAGCACCGCCGCCAGGGCAAACGCCACCGGCAGCGGGATGCTCGGCAGCAGCCAATGAATAAAATAACCGGCGCCCACTACCGTAAACAGCACCAGCCCCACCGCCAGCGTCAGGATCGGCCCGCGCAGGCGCCAGAATTCGCGCTTGGGCATGCGCCAGCCGTCGGAGAACAGCAGAGGCGGCAGGAACAAAAACAGAAACAACTCCGGGTTGAGCGTTACATGCAACCCCAGGGAGGGCCAGGCCAGCAACGCCCCTGCGCCGATCTGCACCAAGGGCAACGGCAGCGGGACCAACCGTCCGATCAGCCGCGAAACACCCACCAGTGTCAACAGGATCAGCACGGTATAAGCGCTTTGCATAACGAGTTTCCATTTACAGCGACACACATCCGGCAACAGCTTGCCGTTGAAGTGCCATATTAGCCCCTCCGACCGTGCCGCTGCCGTTGCACATTGGTCGCACCCCGGCGGCAGCGCCACGCAGCTGCGCCAGCCGACGCCGTCCGGCTATTGGATAAACACCTTTTATCTCCAGCATGGGAGAAAAAACAGGCCCCGGTCGTTCCAGGCCCTTGCATTGCCTGGAACGACCGTGACTGATTCGAAGCTACACCATTCGCTCGGCGGCATTGAGGTTTGAGCGCGCCGAGACGAATCTGTCGCCATCGCTCCCCTCGCCTTGGACCGGTTCAGCCTCAGGCATCTCGACCAGCGGCAACAGCCCTTGCTGCTCATCCAGATGCCCGGCAGGGCCAGTAAGCCTGTCCAGCGCCGCCGAGGCTTTGTCCGCCAGCGGTTGGGTCAACACCCCCGTTGTCACCCAGGCGGCGACCACCGGGGCCATGGTGGCGGTGACGGTGGCCTTGCCCACCGCCGCGACGCCTGCGGGAGAAATGCCGGCCTGCCTGGCGGCGTTGACCGCGGCCGTCTGGGCCATGCCAATCGCGGTGATACCACCGGCCAATGCACCGAGGCCACTGACCAGTCCCGTGGGAGTAACCAGCGCCTGCAGCGATTTGCTGCCATCACGTACGATGTCCAGGGGCAAGCTGCCGACCCGCTTCGCGATCCCGAGGGCGGCGCCCCCTACTCCATAGTCCTTGAGGTCTTTGAAACGCTGATGCCAGTCTTGCCGCCCCAACAGGTACTCCGGACCGACCCGGTGCTTGGATTTATCAATGGAATGCTGCAGGTCATAGGCCGCCATGCCTGAAAGCGGGGAGCCAATCGCGGCTATCACGGAATCGACCTTGCTGCCCGTTTGAGCATCGACCGTCTTGGTCACCACGGGTTGGACGACGGTCCGCAAAACGTTTCGAGCCGTGAAGGTCTGGAAGGTCATGCTGCCCTCGGCAGCCTGGGTCGTCAGGCTCGGCTTCACCGTTTTGGCCGCCTCCTGCATGACCGGCTCCAGATCGGCATTTTCGGCCACCAGCCACTGGGTGTCGCTGGTGGCGCGCTTGATCAGGCCATTGCCGACCGTGTCGGCGGCGCTGCTGACCAGGCCGGCAATCGCCGACAGCGCCAACGGAGCGGTAATCGAGCCATTGCCGGTCACCGCCGGGGCGAAGTCCAGCGCAATGGACGCCGCGCCGAAGGGAACCGAACGAAGGAATCCAACAGTGTCATGGGACGCGCGATCCAGCCGCGAGCCTTTGGTCAGCACGGCATCGACGCTTTGCGTGGTTTCCCCGTCATTGGCCAAGGTACGCGAACGATCATCGATCAGTGCTTCGAAGGCCTGGCGATTGGCACCGTTTATATGCGGCTCGAATACCCGGGTGAGCTGGGCTTTGATTGCACCCGTGCGATTTGCCAGATCCTGTTCAGCCGTGACGGGGCCGATCGGGACGGATGCAGCGGTCCCGGTGGTCGATGTCGTTGAATGGGGCGGGAGTGTTTCTTCAGTTTGATTCGTCAGTGGACGGGGCGGTGTCAGGGAGATGGAATCCATGGGCGGGTCTCTTGTGCGCAAAAGTGCTGGGTTTTCCTGTGCTGTGTGGCCACCTCTTTCCTATCGGTTCCGCCTCGTCCGATCCGTCGCGACAGTCAAGGCACTGAAAGGAACGACGTGGCATAATCGTCGGCTGATTGTCAGGACGATACCAGGGACGTTTTGGGGGAGCACTTATGCCCAATGAAAACAAACACTTACACCTTTTCGGCATCAAAGCCTGTGACACGATGAAAAAGGCGCGCACCTGGCTCGATGAACACGCTGTCAACTATGACTTTCACGATTACAAAACCGCCGGCATTGACCGTGAACACCTGACCCAATGGTGCAACGAGCATGGCTGGCAAGTGGTGTTGAACCGTGCCGGTACGACCTTTCGCAAACTCGACGACGAACGCAAAGCCGATCTCGACCAGACGAAAGCCATCGAACTGATGCTCGCCCAACCCTCGATGATCAAGCGCCCGGTGCTCGATCTCGGTGACCGAACCCTGATTGGCTTCAAGCCAGATATTTATGCGGCAGAGATCAAGTAAGCCTGCCCAGTCCATTTTGTAGAGGTAACTTCATGTCCAATACTTTATTCAGCCTGGCCTTCGGTGTCGGCACGCAAAACCGTCAAGGCGCTTGGCTGGAAGTGTTCTACGCACAACCGCTGCTCAACCCGTCGGCCGACATCGTCAAAGCCATCGCGCCGATCCTTGGCTACAGCGAAGGCAACCAGGCCATCACCTTCACCACCGCCCAGGCCTCGCAACTGGCTGACGCGCTCAAGGGCGTCGATGCCGCGCAAGCCGCATTGCTGACCCGCCTGGCCGAGAGCCACAAGCCGCTGGTCGCCACCCTGCTGGCTGAAGACGCACAACTGAGCTCCACCCCTGAGGCCTACCTCAAGCTGCATCTGTTGTCCCACCGCCTGGTCAAGCCTCACGGCCTGAACCTGACTGGCATTTTCCCGTTGCTGCCGAACGTGGCCTGGACCAGCCAGGGCGCAATCGACCTGAGCGAACTGGCCGAGCACCAGCTCGAAGCCCGTCTGCGCGGCGAGCTGCTGGAAGTGTTCTCGGTGGACAAGTTCCCGAAAATGACTGACTACGTGGTCCCGGCCGGCGTGCGTATCGCCGATGCCGCGCGGATCCGCCTGGGCGCCTACGTGGGCGAAGGCACCACGGTGATGCACGAAGGTTTCGTCAACTTCAACGCCGGCACCGAAGGCCCGGGCATGATTGAAGGCCGTGTCTCGGCTGGCGTGTTCGTTGGCAAGGGTTCGGACCTGGGCGGCGGTTGCTCGACCATGGGCACCCTGTCGGGCGGTGGCAACATCGTGATCAAGGTCGGCGAAGGCTGCTTGATCGGCGCCAACGCCGGCATCGGTATCCCGCTGGGCGATCGCAACACCGTGGAGTCGGGCCTGTACGTGACCGCCGGCACCAAAGTCGCCCTGCTGGACGAAAACAACCAACTGGTGAAAGTGGTCAAGGCCCGCGAGCTGGCCGGCCAGCCCGATCTGCTGTTCCGTCGCAACTCCGAGACCGGCGCGGTGGAATGCAAGACGCACAAGTCGGCCATCGAGCTGAACGAAGCACTGCACGCCCACAACTAAGCTTCACACCACCACCTGTGGGGGCGAGCCTGTGTGGGAGCCGAGCTTGCTCGCGATGAACGATGACGCGGATGACGCGGTCTTGCAGTTAAACCGTGTCGCTGCCATCGCGAGCAAGCTCGGCTCCCACAAAAAAGCCCGCTCCCACAAGGTCCGGCGTAACTCCAGCAGGGCCCGAAAGCATGTTGATCCAATCCCCCTGGCGTGCCGATTTCCCGGCCATCGCCGCCCTGCAACGGCAAGGCCAGACCTACCTGGACAACGCCGCCACCACGCAAAAACCCCAGGCCCTGCTGGACGCTCTGGCGCATTACTATGCCAATGGCGCGGCCAACGTGCACCGCGCGCAGCATCTGCCGGGCGCCCATGCGACCCAGGCCTTCGAAGACAGCCGACTCAAAGTGTCGCAATGGCTCAATGCAGGGGATTGCGGGCAAATCGTCTTCACCCATGGCGCCACTTCGGCGCTGAATCTTCTGGCCTATGGACTGGAACATCTCTTCAATCCGGGCGATGAAATCGTCATCAGCGCCCTGGAACACCACGCCAACCTGCTGCCGTGGCAACAACTGGCCGAGCGTCGTGCGCTGACGCTGGTGGTGCTGCCGCTGGATGCCGACGGGGTGATCGATGCTGGCGCCGCCGCCGAACTGATCGGCCCACGTACGCGCCTGCTGGCAGTGAGCCAGTTGTCCAACGTGCTGGGTACTGGGCAGCCCTTACCAGCGCTATTGGCCCTGGCCAAGGCCCAGAGCGCGCTGACGGTGATCGATGGCGCCCAGGGCGTGGTTCATGGCCGTCACGATGTGGAGGCACTGGGCTGCGACTTTTATGTATTTTCCAGCCACAAGCTCTATGGCCCCGAAGGACTGGGCGTGCTGTTCGGCCGTACCGAAGCCCTTGGCAAGCTGCGCCATTGGCAGTTCGGCGGCGAAATGGTGCAACAGGCCGATTACCACAGCGCCACGTTCCGTCCTGCGCCGCTGGGCTTCGAGGCCGGCACGCCGCCGATTGCCAGCGTGATCGGGTTGGGCGCGACCCTGGACTACCTGTCCACCCTCGATCCGCAAGCGGTCATCGAGCATGAAGCGGCGCTGCATGACTACCTGCTCCACGGGCTGCTGGCCCGCAACGGCGTCCGCCTGGTGGGCAAGCCGAGCCTGGCCCTGGTCAGCTTCGTGGTCGAAGGCGTGCACAACGCCGACCTGGCCCACTTGCTGACCGAACAAGGCATCGCTGTACGCGCCGGGCATCACTGCGCCATGCCGCTGTTCAAGCATCTGAAGCTGTCCGGGGCGATTCGGGTGTCGCTGGCGCTGTACAACGACTCGGCCGATATCGAACGCTTCTTCGAAGCGCTGGACCAGGCCCTGGAGATGCTCCGATGAACCTGCCGGCCGACGCGGCCACAGCGCTGCAAGTTTTTCAGGACGCATCGGGTTGGGAACAGCGCGCCCGGCTGCTGATGCAATGGGGCGAGCGTCTGCCGCCCTTGGGCGACGAGGACAAGTGCGAGACCAACCTCGTCCACGGCTGTGAGAGCCAGGTATGGTTGGTGGGTCGCTTGCACGACGGGCACTGGCAGTTTTGCGCCAGTAGCGATGCGCGGTTGATCCGTGGGTTGGTGGCGTTGCTGCTGGCGCGGGTCAATGGGTTGTCTGCCGTGGAGTTGCGGCAGGTGGATTTACCGGATTGGTTCAACCAGCTGGGATTGTCCCGGCAGTTGTCGCCGTCGCGTAGCAATGGTTTGAATGCGGTGTTGAAGCGGATGCTTGAGTTGACTCAATGATTGTGGTGAGGGGATTTATCCCCGTTGGGCTGCGAAGCAGCCCTAAAGCAGTCAACTCAAACTGTCTGACACAGCGCATTGTTAGGTTTGAGGGCTGCTTCGCAGGCCAGCGGGGATAAATCCCCTCGCCACATAAAGCGCTCAGTGCCCGGGCTTAACCCGGTCCGCCGGTCGCCGCACACCCGCCACAATCTTATCCACAGCCTTGGTCGCCGCGACCATGCCAAACGTCGCGGTCACCATCATCACCGCGCCAAACCCACCAGCGCAGTCGAGCTTGACGCCATCGCCGACAAAACTCTTCTGCAGGCAAATGCTGCCGTCGGGCTTGGGGTAGCGCAGTTGTTCGGTCGAGAACACGCAGGGCACGCTGTAGTGGCGGGTCACCGTGCGGGAAAAACCGTAGTCGCGGCGCAAGGTAGAACGCACTTTCGAGGCCAGTGGATCGTTGAACGTGCGGTTCAGGTCGCAGACCTGGATCAGCGTCGGGTCGATCTGCCCGCCCGCGCCGCCGGTGGTGATGATCTGGATCTTGCGGCGTTTGCACCAGGCGATCAGCGCCGCCTTGGCGTTGACGCTGTCGATGCAGTCGATCACGCAGTCGATGTTCGGCGTGATGTACTCGGCCATGGTGTCGCGGGTGACGAAATCCGCCACGGCATGCACCGTGCAGTCGGGGTTGATGCCGCGCAAGCGCTCGGCCATCACCTCGACCTTGGGTTTGCCGACGGTGCTGTCCAGGGCGTGCAATTGGCGGTTGGCATTGCTGACGCAGACATCGTCCAGGTCGAACAGGGAGATCTCACCCACGCCGCACCGGGCGATGGCTTCCGCCGCCCAGGAACCAACGCCGCCCACCCCGACAATCGCCACATGGGCCGCCCGCAGGCGCTCCAGGCCTTCGATGCCGTACAAACGGGCGATGCCGGCAAACCGTGGATCTTCTGTACTCATGACCATTACCCCAAAAACCGGCGCGCATTATAGGGCTTTGTCGTAACAATTTAAGCAAAACCTCTGTGGGAGCGAGCTTGCTCGCGAAAGCGGTGTATCAGTCGACATCGATGCTGGCTGATCCGACGCCATCGCGAGCAAGCTCGCTCCCACAGGTTCTGTGTCACACACCGTCGGCATACTTGGGCCCATGCTGGTCGTTTTGCTATAAGATAACCGCCATTTTGCGAGCCTTGGCCAAACACAACCCAACGGCCAAACTCAGGACCTGTGGGAGCGGGCTTGCTCGCGAAAGCGGTGTGTCAGTCACACATGTATCGCCTGATACACCGCTTTCGCGAGCAAGCCCGCTTCCACAGAGCCCGTGTTTCCTTTCCATGTTTCCGGAGTTCTCCATGACGGCCCACGCCGACCTCTCGCCGACCCTGCAACTCGCCTGCGACCTGATCCGCCGTCCGTCCGTGACGCCGGTGGATGCCGATTGCCAGAAACTGATGATGCAGCGCCTGGGCAACGCGGGTTTCCAGCTCGAGCCGATGCGCATCGAGGATGTGGATAACTTCTGGGCCAGCCACGGCAAGCATGACGGTCCGGTGCTATGTTTCGCCGGGCACACCGACGTGGTGCCGACCGGTCCGGTACAAGCCTGGCAGCTCGATCCGTTCGATGCGGTCATCGATGAACACGGTATGCTCTGTGGTCGCGGCGCGGCGGACATGAAGGGCAGCCTGGCGGCGATGGTGGTGGCAGCGGAGCGGTTTGTCGCCGACTACCCGGACCACAAAGGCTCGATCACCTTTCTGATCACCAGCGACGAAGAAGGCCCGGCCCACCATGGCACCAAGGCCGTGGTCGAGCGCCTCAAGGCCCGCCAGGAACGCCTGGACTGGTGCATCGTCGGCGAGCCGTCGAGCACCACCCTGGTGGGTGACGTGGTCAAGAACGGCCGCCGTGGCTCCCTCGGCGCCAAACTGACGGTGCGCGGCAAGCAAGGCCACGTGGCCTATCCGCACCTGGCGAAGAACCCCATCCATCTGGCGGCTCCAGCGCTGGCAGAGTTGGCCGCCGAGCATTGGGACCACGGCAACGACTTCTTCCCGCCCACCAGCTTCCAGATTTCCAACCTCAACTCCGGCACTGGCGCGACCAACGTGATCCCCGGCGACCTGGTGGCAGTGTTCAACTTCCGCTTCTCTACCGAGTCCACCGTCGAAGGCTTGCAGAAACGCGTCGCCAATATCCTAGACAAGCATCAACTGGACTGGCACATCGATTGGGCGTTGTCGGGCCTGCCGTTTCTCACCGAACCGGGCGCGTTGCTGGACGCCGTATCGTCGAGCATCAGGGACGTCACCGGCCGCGAAACAAAAGCATCCACCAGCGGTGGCACCTCCGATGGTCGCTTCATCGCCACCATGGGCACCCAAGTGGTGGAACTGGGGCCGGTCAACGCAACCATCCACCAGGTCAACGAACGCGTGCTGGCGGCCGACCTCGACGTGCTGACCGAGATCTACTACAAGACGCTGATCAAGTTGCTCGCCTGATGCTCGCCTGTCCGATCTGCAGTGAACCGCTGAGCGCCGTGGACAACGGCGTGGCGTGCCCGGCCGGCCATCGCTTCGACCGCGCGCGGCAGGGTTACCTGAACCTGCTGCCGGTGCAGCACAAGAACAGCCGCGACCCCGGCGATAACCAGGCCATGGTCGAAGCCCGGCGCGATTTTCTCAACGCCGGGCATTACGCCCCTGTCGCTCGGCGCCTGGCGGAACTGGCCGCCGAGCGTGCGCCCGGTCGCTGGCTGGACATCGGCTGTGGCGAAGGCTACTACACCGCACAAATCGCCAACGCCTTGCCCGATGCCGATGGCTACGCCCTGGATATTTCCCGGGAAGCGGTCAAACGTGCCTGCAAACGCGATCCCCGGCTGACCTGGTTGATCGCCAGCATGGCCCGCGTACCGCTGGCGGACGGCTGCTGCCAGTTCCTGGCCAGCGTGTTCAGCCCGCTGGACTGGCAGGAGGCCAAGCGCCTGCTCAGCCCCGGTGGCGGCCTGATGAAGGTGGGCCCGACCAGCGGCCATCTGATGGAGTTGCGCGAGCGGCTGTACGACGAAGTGCGCCAGTACACGGATGACAAGCACCTGGCCCTGGTGCCGGCGGGCATGATGCTCGATCACAGCGAAACCCTCGAATTCAAGCTCATGCTCACAAGTGCCCAGGACCGCGCCAACCTGTTGGCGATGACGCCCCACGGCTGGCGCGCCAGTGCCGAACGCCGCGCCAGCGTGATCGAGCAGGCTGAGCCGTTCGAGGTCACGGTGTCGATGCGCTACGATTATTTCGTTCTTCAATAACCTTTTGATTCCCGGCCTCGGGCAACCGCCAGAGGCCCGTTAAATCCGCGAATGGATTTTTCAAGACCGCAGTGAGGACATCCATGCGCCAACCCGATATCGAGATTTACCTCAAAGACGCCGACGTCGATCACAAGGCCATTGCCGCCTGGCTCGGCCAGGCCCTGGGCCCGTGCAGCGACTGGGTCCAGAAAGGCCAGACCTACAAGTGCAAGGCCGGCAACATCCCGGTGACCTGGCTGCCCAAGGCCGTGGGCAAATGGAACAGCCTGTACCTGGAAAGCGATCAGACCCCGTGGGAAGACGACATTGCCTGCGCCCGTGCAGCCTTTGCCGCGCTAAACGTCGAAGTGCGCTGCGCGCCCGGCTCGTGGGTGGAAGAAGAAGGTGAAGAATCGGCGGACCGCTGGATTCGCATCAGCGTTGATGGGGAAGAAGAGATTACCTGGAAGACGGCGTGACTATCTGAGGGCCTGCCACCATTGCGATGCCCGCCGCAGATAAAAATGTAAAAGCAGAACCCATGTGGGAGCGAGCCTGCTCGCGATAGCGGTGTAGCAGTCAATGATGTATTTGCCTGATACACCGCTATCGCGAGCAGGCTCGCTCCCACAATGGGTTTTGAATAGCCCCTGAACGCGGGTTACAACCCCACCACATCCTCAGCCTGCAAGCCCTTCTGCCCTTCCACCACCGCGTACTCGACCTGCTGGCCTTCCGTCAGGGAACGGTGCCCCTCACCGCGGATCGCGCGGTAATGCACGAATACATCCGCCCCGCCTTCACGCTGGATGAAGCCATAGCCTTTGGCGTCGTTGAACCACTTCACATTGCCGGTTTCGCGTGCTGCCATGATTGCTCACTCCCATTTTTATTTTTAAGTCGGCCTTTCGAGGGAAAGCCGTACGATCTTCGCCGCCGTCCAGCCGTCCACGAGGAAGGCAGAGGCAGTCAGCCGCCCGAGTATATGACAGACGCAAAAACTCTCAACTGACTTTACTTCGGCGCTTTTTTGCCGATTTTCGGCGAATCCGGCACACTAGCGGCCGCTTTATCTTATCCACTCATGCAGAAGCCGTATGACCCGTTCCCCGTTCCGCCGTCTTGTGTTTGGCACCCTGCGCCGACTGTTGTACCTCTGGGTTCGCTCCGAGACGATCAACCAGTCGTCCTTCACCCTTAACCTCGACCGCAGTCGTCCGGTGTTCTACGTTCTGCAGAACCCTTCGCTCACCGACCTGGCGGTGCTCGACACCGAGTGCACCAAGGCTGGCCTGCCTCGTCCGGTACTGCCGGTGTCTGTGGGCAACCTGCTGGAACCGGCAGCGTTTTTCTACCTGACCCCGGCGCCGGACTGGCTCGGCCGGCAGGACAAACGTGGCGCGCCGCCGACCCTGACACGGCTGGTCAATGCCCTGACCCACAACGCCGCCGAAGACGCGCAGATCATCCCGGTCAGCGTGTTCTGGGGGCAGTCGCCCGACAGCGAATCCAGCCCGTGGAAACTGTTGTTCGCCGACAGCTGGGCGGTCACCGGCCGTCTGCGTCGCTTGCTGAGCATCATGATCCTGGGGCGCAAGACCCGCGTGCAGTTTTCCGCGCCGATCCATTTGCGCGAACTGATCGAGCACGACAAGGGTCACGAACGCACCGTGCGCATGGCCCAGCGGATCCTGCGGGTGCATTTTCGCAATTTGAAAGCAGCGGTCATCGGCCCCGACATTTCTCACCGACGCAACCTGGTCAAGGGTCTGCTGAACCAGCCGCTGGTCAAACAGGCGATTGTCGACGAGGCCGAGCGGGAAAAAATCACCCCGGAAAAAGCCAAGGCCCAAGCCCTGCGCTACGGCAACGAGATCGCGTCGGACTACACCTACACCGCGATACGTTTCCTGGAAGTGGTGCTGAGCTGGTTCTGGAACAAGATCTACGACGGCATCAAGGTCAACCACATCGAAGGCGTGCAGAACGTCGCCCAGGGCCACGAAGTCATCTACGTGCCGTGCCACCGCAGCCATATCGACTACCTGCTGCTGTCGTACCTGCTGTTTCGCAACGGCCTGACCCCGCCGCACATCGCCGCCGGCATCAACCTCAACATGCCGGTGATCGGCGGCCTGTTGCGCCGTGGCGGGGCGTTTTTCATGCGTCGTACCTTCAAAGGCAACCCGCTCTACACCGCGGTGTTCAACGAATACCTGCACACGCTGTTCACCAAAGGCTTCCCGGTGGAATATTTCGTCGAGGGCGGTCGCTCGCGCACCGGGCGCATGCTGCAACCCAAGACCGGCATGCTCGCCATCACCTTGCGCAGCTTCCTGCGCTCATCGCGCATGCCCATCGTGTTCGTGCCGGTCTACATCGGCTATGAGCGGGTCCTGGAAGGCCGCACCTACCTGGGTGAACTGCGTGGGGCGAGCAAGAAGAAAGAATCGATCTTCGACATCTTCAAGGTCATCGGCGCCCTCAAGCAGCGTTTCGGCCAGGTGGCGGTGAACTTCGGCGAGCCGATCAAACTGGCGGAATTTCTCGACAGCGAACAGCCTGGCTGGCGCCAACAGGAGCTGGGCCCGCAATTCAAACCGGCCTGGCTCAACGCAACCACCCACCGCCTCGGCGAGCGGGTGGCCCGACACTTGAACGAAGCGGCGGCCATCAACCCGGTCAATCTGGTCGCCCTGGCGCTGCTCTCCACCAGCCGCCTGGCCCTGGACGACCGTGCCATGGCCCGGGTGCTGGACCTGTACCTGGCGTTGCTGCGCAAGGTGCCGTACTCGCCCCACACCACCTTGCCCGAGGGCGATGGTCGAGCGCTGATCGAGCACGTCAAAGGCATGCACCTGCTGTCGGAACAGAGCGACGCCCTGGGCAAGATTCTGTATCTGGACGAGCAGAACGCGGTGCTGATGACCTACTACCGCAACAACGTGCTGCACATCTTCGCCCTGCCGGCGTTGCTGGCGAGTTTCTTCCAGAGCACCTCGCGCATGAGCCGCGAACAGCTCCTGCGCTACACCCGCGCCTTGTACCCCTACCTGCAATCGGAGCTGTTCATTCGCTGGTCACTGGAAGAACTGGACGCCGTGGTCGACCAATGGCTCGACGCGTTCGTCGAACAGGGCCTGCTGCGTTTCGAAAAAGACCTGTACTTGCGTCCGGCCCCAAGTTCGCGGCATTTCGTGCTGCTGACCCTGTTGTCCAAGAGCATCGCGCAGACCTTGCAGCGCTTCTACATGACCGTCTCCCTGCTGCTCAACAGCGGCCAGAACAGCATCAGCGCCGAAGAACTGGAAGACCTCTGCACGGTCATGGCCCAGCGTCTGTCGATCCTGCACGGTCTGAACGCACCGGAATTCTTCGACAAGAGTCTGTTCCGGCATTTCATCCAGACCATGCTGGACCTGGACGTGCTGCGCCGAGACGAAGCCGGCAAGCTGAGCTATCACGAGCTGCTGGGTGAACTGGCCGAAGGTGCGGCCAAGCGGGTCCTGCCGGCGGAGATCCGTTTATCGATCCGTCAGGTGGCGTTGCATCGCAGTGAAGATGCGGCGGAAATCGCCGTCAGTCCGGACAGTTGAACGTTGCCGATCACTCACCGAGAAACATGGAACGGTTCCGGTGAGTTGATGGGCCAGTCAACGAGCTTGCTCCGACGCTTCGGAGCGGCTAAAGCGACGTCAAACGAAGAAAAGACTTACAGAGAACTTTGGAGCAGGCCTCTAGGATGGGCTCACGTCAATGTCGACGTACTGAAAAGGAAGTCAATCATGAAACATGCTATCAACGTAAAACTGCGTCTTCCCGATGAATATCAAGCGCCTCAAACAGGTGCCGGCCATTACGCAATCTCCATCAAAAAAACGACCGGACTGCCAGGCGCCTATCCTGAAATCAGCTCCAACGTGTTTCCCAATGGATCACCTTTGATCTTTTCCTTTCACATCGTCCCCGGTCATGACCCAGCCGTTGCTGGGGATGAGTTTTCGGTAAAGATGCAGATCAACCACGAAGGTACCGACCTCTTGGTTGATAACGAACATACCTTTATCTGGAATGGAGGTAGTCAAGAGGTCGAGATTGATTTGAGCCTGGCGTCGCTGTCGGACGCTGAAACTGCAAAAGAGACCGCATCCATCGACTGAGCCGTGATGTTTCGGCTGGATTTTTAGTTCTGGATGCTCCAGATTCGCTTTGACGCCGACACATTGCTGGCGTCAAAGCAAAAAGGTAATTCCAACATGAAAAAGCTCGTTCTACTTGTATTCAGTGCCTTACTGGCCGCTTGCCAATCAACAACGCTCCCCACCGCACCCACCAAGAGTCTCAACGGCGAGGTGTTTTATCTGCAACGCATCGCCCTGCCCGCTACCGCCATACTGACCGTGAGCCTGCAGGACGTTTCCCTGGCCGACGCCCCTGCGGCGATACTCGACCAACAGAGCGGCCCGATCAAAGGCCAGGTCCCCTTGCCGTTCAAGCTCAGTTATGATCAGTCACAGGTCAAGCCCGGCCATCGCTATGCCGTGAGCGCGCGCATTGAAGTGGACGGTCAGTTGATGTTCATCACGACCGAACAACACAGTGTGCAGCTCGATGGTAACGATCCCCAGCCGTTGAAGATCCGCGTCAACGCCGCACGCTGATTGCCCTTTCAAACTGTTTTCAAGGAAGCTGCCATGCTCCGCGCTACGCTCCGTTTCACCAGCCTGTGTGCCGGCCTATTGTTCTGCGCCAACACCATGGCCCTGTCCCTCGCCGACCTCTCGCAGAAGGACGCCACCGGCGGCCTCAAGGACGCCCTGACCCAGGGCGCCCAAGTAGCGGTCAAGCAGCTGGGCACACCCGGTGGCTTCAGCAACAACCCCGAAGTGAAGATCGAACTGCCGGGCAAGCTCGGTAAAGTCGCCAGCAAGATGAAAGCCTTTGGCATGGGCGATCAAGTCGAACAACTGGAAACCAGCATGAACCAGGCCGCTGAAGCCGCTGTGGTCCAGGCCCAGCCGATCCTGGTCAATGCCGTGAAGAACATGAGTGTGAGCGATGCCAAGGGGATCTTGAGCGGCGGCAACGACTCCGCTACGCAGTACCTGAACAAGAGCAGCCGCGAGCAGATTCGCGCCAAGTTCCTGCCCATCGTCAAACAAGCCACCGACAAGGTTGGCCTGGCGCAGAAATACAACACGTTCGCAGGCCAGGCCGCGACCTTCGGTGTGCTGGACGCCAAAAGCGCCAACATCGAAAACTACGTGACCGAACAAGCGCTGGACGGTCTGTTCGAGATGATCGGTAAACAGGAAGCCACCATCCGCCAGAACCCTGCGGCGGCGGCGAGCAGTTTGGCGAAGAAGGTGTTTGGCACCCTTTAAATCACATCACAAAACCCTTGTGGCGAGGGAGCTTGCTCCCGCTCGGTTGCGCAGCAACCGCAAAAGCTTAGGGCCGCTGCGCGGCCCAGCGGGAGCAAGCTCCCTCGCCACAGTCCAGTGTGCAGCTGTTGATCAGGTTTTCTTGACCCTGAACCACGCCGCATACAACGCCGGCAAAAACAACAGCGTCAACGCCGTCGCCACGATCAGCCCACCCATGATCGCCACCGCCATCGGGCCAAAGAACAGGCTGCGCGACAGCGGGATCATCGCCAGCACCGCCGCCAGCGCGGTAAGCACAATCGGGCGGAAGCGTCGCACCGTGGCTTCGATGATCGCCTGCCACGGCGCCAGCCCACTCTTGATGTCCTGTTCGATCTGGTCCACCAGGATCACCGAGTTGCGCATGATCATCCCCGACAACGCGATGGTGCCCAGCATGGCGACAAAACCGAACGGCTGACGGAACACCAGCAGGAACAGCGTGACGCCGATCAGCCCCAGGGGCGCGGTGAGAAACACCATGGCCGTGCGCGAAAAACTGCGCAGTTGCAGCATCAACAACGTCAGCACTACGACGATGAACAGCGGCACCCCAGCGTTCACTGACGCCTGACCACGGGCGGCATCCTCTACCGTACCGCCTACTTCCAGCAGGTAACCGTCCGGCAGCTCGGCGCGAATAGGGTCCAGGGTCGGGAAGATCTGCTGTACCAGGCTCGCCGGTTGTTCCTTGCCATAGATATCAGCCCGCACGGTCACACTGGGCAGGCGATTGCGGTGCCAGATCACACCTTCTTCGAAGCCGTATTCCAGCGTCGCGATTTGCGACAGCGCAACGCTTGTACCATTGTCGGTCGGCACCGCCAGGCTCGGCAGCAGGGACAATTCGCTGCGCTCATGCAACGTACCGCGCAGCAGAATCTCGATCAGTTCGTTGTCTTCCCGGTACTGGCTGACGCTGGAGCCGGTCAGGGAGCTGCGCAAAAAGCTCGACAGGTTCGCCGTGCTCACGCCCAACGCTCGGGCACGGTCCTGATCGACATTCAGGTACACCACCTTGCTCGGCTCTTCCCAATCCAGATGCACGTTGGCCACGTAGGGATTTTCACGCACCTTGGTCGCCACTTTCCGCGCCAGGGCCCGGACTTGTTCGATGTGCTCACCGGTCACACGAAACTGCACCGGATAGCCAACCGGCGGACCATTCTCCAGGCGCGTGACCCGCGAGCGCAGGGCCGGGAACTGTTCGTTCAACGTAGTGATCAACCAACTGCGCAGGGGCTCGCGGTCTTCGATGGTCTTGGCCAGCACCACGAACTGGGCAAAGCTGGGGGCTGGCAGTTGTTGGTCCAGCGGCAGGTAGAAGCGTGGAGAACCGGTGCCCACATAAGCCACGTAGTTGTCGATGCCCGCGTGGTCCTTGAGCAGCGCTTCAAGGCGCTTGACCTGCTCGGCGGTGTTGCTCAGGGAGGCGCCTTCGGCCAGCTTCAGATCGACCATCAACTCCAGCCGCCCCGAGGCCGGGAAGAACTGTTGCGGCACGAAACGGAACAGCGCCACCGAGCCCACAAATAACAGCACGGTCAGCACGATGACGGTTTTGCGCCGCCGCACGCACCACTCCACCAAGCGCCGGACACGCTGGTAGAACGGCGTGCCGTAGGGGTCGAACTGGCCATCAGCGCTGCCGTGTTTGGCGGCATGAATTTTCGCCAGGTCCGGCAGCAGTTTCTCCCCCAGATACGGCACGAACACCACCGCGGCCACCCAGGAAGCCAGCAGCGCCAGGGTGACGACCTGGAAAATCGAACGGGTGTACTCGCCGGTGCCTGATTGCGCCGTGGCGATCGGCAGGAAACCCGCAGCGGTGATCAGCGTACCGGTGAGCATCGGGAATGCGGTGCTGGTCCAGGCATAACTGGCAGCCTTGATCCGGTCGAAGCCTTGCTCCATTTTGATCGCCATCATCTCCACCGCGATGATCGCGTCATCCACCAGCAGGCCCAACGCCAACACCAGTGCGCCAAGGGAAATCTTGTGCAGGCCGATGCCCAGGTAATACATCGCGGCGAAGGTCATCGCCAGCACCAGCGGAATGGCCAGGGCGACCACCATCCCGGTCCGCAGGCCGAGGGAGAAAAAGCTCACCAGCAACACAATCGTCAGGGCTTCCACCAGCACCTGAACGAACTCGCCGACACCGGTTTTCACCGCCGCCGGCTGGTCTGAAACCTTACGCAACTGCATGCCGGCCGGCAGGTTGTTCTGGATACGGGCAAACTCGGTCTCCAGGGCCTTGCCCAGGATCAGGATGTCGCCGCCGTCCTTCATCGCCACGGCCAGCCCAATGGCATCTTCGGCCATGAAGCGCATGCGCGGGGCCGGCGGATCGTTGAAACCGCGATGCACGTCCGCGACATCGCCGATTCGGAACGTACGATCAGCGACACGAATGGGAAAGTCGCGAATCTCTTCTACTGTCTGAAAATTTCCCGATACTCGTAACTGGATTCGCTCGCTGCTGGTTTCAAAAAAGCCTGCGGTCGATATTGCGTTCTGCTCTTCCAACGCCTGCTGGACTGCCGCCAGCGGCACACCGAGGGTCGCCAGCTTCACGTTCGACAGTTCGATCCAGATTTTTTCGTCCTGCAAGCCCAGCAGCTCGACCTTGCCCACATCCTTGACCCGTTGCAGCTGGATCTGAATGCGATCGGCGTAATCCCTGAGCACGCCGTAGTCAAAACCGTCCCCCGTCAGCGCATAGATGTTGCCGAAGGTGGTGCCAAATTCATCGTTGAAAAACGGCCCCTGGATCCCCGGCGGCAAGGTGTGACGGATGTCGCTGACCTTCTTGCGGATCTGGTACCACAACTCGGGAATCTGCGCCGAATGCAGGGAGTCGCGGGCCATGAAAGTCACCTGGGATTCGCCCGGACGGGAGAACGAGACGATTCTTTCGTAATCGCCGGTTTCCATCAGCTTCTTTTCGATGCGTTCGGTGACCTGGCGAGACACCTCCTCGGCCGTGGCCCCCGGCCAGTTGGTGCGAATGACCATGGCCTTGAAGGTAAACGGCGGGTCTTCGCTCTGGCCGAGCTTGGTGTAGGAAAGCGCGCCGACGATGGCCAGCAGCAACATCAAAAACAGTACGATCTGGCGGTTGCGCAGCGCCCATTCGGAAAGATTGAAGCCCATCGGGGATTACTCCTTGACCGCCAGATTGACCACGCGGTTGGAGCGATCCACCGGCCGCACCTGCTGACCGTCGAGGAGCACATGCACACCGGCTGCGACGACCCAGTCATTGGGGCTCAGCCCTTCAAGCACCGGAACGGTTTTTTCGCCAAACGGACCGACGCGCACCGGGGCTTTTTTCAGGGTGTTATTACCGTTGACGATCCACACGTAAGTAGCGCCGTTCTCGGCGGTGAGTGCAGACAGTGGCACCGACAGCGACACCTTGTCGCCGGTCTGGATAAACACTCGGGCACTCTGGCCCAGCTCAGCCGGAACACTGCCGGCGGTGAAGGCAACGCGAGCGGCGAAGGTGCGGGATCTGGGATCGGCGGCTGGCGACAGTTCGCGAATGCGCCCGCTAAACCGCTGATCGGGCTGGCTCCATAACTCGACCGAAACCGGCTGGCCAATCTTGAATCGACCAAAGCCCTGCTCCGGCAGACTGATCAACACTTCACGCTCGCCATCGGTAGCGAGGGTGAACACCGTTTGACCGGCCGACACCACCTGCCCGACCTCCACGGAGCGCCGGGCCACCACGCCATCCTGAGGCGCGCGCAACACCGCGTAACTGGCCTGGTTGCTGGCGACATCGAATTCAGCCTTGATCTGCTTGAGCCGCGCGGCACCTGAACGGTAGAGGTTCTCTGCGTTGTCGTATTGGGAGCGGCTGACCATCTGCCGCTCCATCAAGGTTTTGTAGCGATCACGTTCAGCGCGCACCAGGTTCAGGTTGGCCTCGGCGGCAGCGACCTGGGCACGAGCCGCTTCCAGTTGCAGGCGCACATCCTGGGGATCGAGTTCGGCCAGGGGCTGGTTGGCCTTGACTCGCTGGCCCTCTTCGACCAGTCGTCGGCTCACTTTGCCGCCAATGCGAAAGGCCAAGTCTGGCTCGAATCGCGCCCTGACTTCACCCGGATAACTTTCCGTCGCCTGGCCCGAAGGCTCTGGCTGCACCACCATGGCGGGGCGCACGGCCAGGGACACGGGCTCGTCCTGGCCACACGCAGACAATAAAAAAATCAGGCTCACTGGCAGGGCGAGGGGCAAGGCATAGCGGAACATGGCGAGTGACCTTTCGCTAATGGTGCTTGGAATAATTATACTGGCGAGTATGTTATTAATAGCAAACTCACCAGTCCAGTATTAAAAGCGAAGAATGTCGAACAATCTTTCCCCTCCCAACGGCCCAGGCCGTCCAAAGGATCTGGCCAAGCGCCAAGCCATCCTCGACGCGGCAAAAAAACTCTTTGTGAGCCTGGGGTATGCCAATACCAGCATGGACGCAGTGGCCACTGAGGCCGGTGTGTCGAAGCTGACGGTCTACAGCCACTTCAACGACAAGGAAACGCTGTTTTCCGCTGCGGTGGTGGCCAAGTGCGAAGAGCAAGTGCCGCCGCTTTTCTTCGAATGGCCTGACGGCGTGCCGATCGAACATGTGTTGTTGAACATTGCCCGTGGTTTTCACCAACTGATCAACAGCGACGAATCGGTGAACCTGCATCGGTTGATCATGGCCTTGGGCAGCCAGGATCCTCAGTTGTCGACGATCTTCTTTGAAGCCGGCCCGCAACGGATGCTCTCAGGCATGGAACGGCTGCTGACCAAGGTCAACCAGAGCGGTGCTCTGAGCATCGACAAACCACGCCATGCCGCCGAGCATTTCTTCTGCCTGATCAAGGGCGCGGCGAATTTCCGCTTGCTGTATGGCTGCGGCGCACCGTTGGAAGCCGCGGCGGCCGAGGCGCATGTCGAGGAAGTGGTGGGGTTGTTTATGCGGGCTTATCGACCGCAGATCAGCTGATAGATTTTCGTCGACTGGGCGGGCCTCATCGCGAGCAGGCTCGCTCCCACAGGGTAAAGTGTTGATCACCCGTTCTGAGACCGACACACATCCGCTGTGGGAGCGAGCCTGCTCGCGATGCAGGCGACGCGGTCTCAGGCCTTGAGCGCCTTCTTGGGATAGATGTCGTAGCGACTGGACTTACCCTCCAGCCCGTGACTGGGTTTTGGTCCTTCGATACACGGTGCCTTGCGCGGGCGCTTGACCACGACTCGGTGGGTGGCCAGGGCCAGGGCCGCGGCCAACAGCGCTGGAGCGTCCAGGTCGTCGCCCACCAGCGGCCGGAACAGGCGCATTTCCTTCTTCACCAGGGCCGTTTTCTCACGATGAGGAAACATCGGGTCCAGGTAGATCACCTGGGGCGGCTCGCCCTGCCAGTTGCGCATCACCTCGATGGAGTTGCCCTTGAGCAAACGCATGCGGGCGATGATCGGCGCCACATCGAAATCCTCCGCTGCTCGCGCCAGGCCATCCTCAAGCAATGCGCCGATCAGCGGCTGGCGCTCGATCAGGCTCATTTCACAGCCCAGGCTGGCCAGCACAAACGCATCCTTGCCCAACCCGGCCGTGGCATCCAGCACACGCGGACGCACGCCCTGGGCGATACCGACAGCCTTGGCGATCATCTGGCCGCTACCGCCGCCGTACAAGCGGCGATGGGCCGCGCCGCCTTCAACGAAGTCCACCCGCACCGGCCCCGGCGCGTCCGGACCCAGTTGCTGCAATTGCAGCCCCTGCTCGCCGACCTGCAAGGCAAACTCGCCATCGTCCACCTGCAACGGCAGGCCAAGGCGCTGTGCCCAGTGCTCGGCCTGCGGCTGGAAGGCCGGGGCCAGGGCCTCGACATGGATGCGGCAGACCGCAGGTTGTTCATTCATGAAAACATGCTCAAAAAATTAAGGATCGGCAAAAACGGCCGATAACAACGGTGAACGGCATTTTGCCAGAGCTGAGCGTCGACCGAGAAAAATGTCAGACATTCAATCCACATCGATAGGCGTCATCTCCCCTTACGGCGATTACAGCCTGCGCAACACCCAAGCCCTGAGCGGCGTCAGTCACCTGTGGCAGGATTTTTTTGCCCGGGCCCTGGCCGATCAACTGGGTGAAAACGCACCGGCGCCTGGCAGCTACCAGCCAGTCGCCCTCGATGAGGCTGTTGAACCGACCCTCGGCGCCGAATTGCTCGAGCACATCGTCAGCCAGCGCAACTGCCAAGTGACAGAAACCCCAGTCAAACCGCCTGAGCCGCTGTTCCTGCCAATCGCTGAGTTTGAACTCGACCTGCTGGATAAACCCTTCCCGCCGTTCCCGCCGGAAGAAATCGCCACCCAGCAAAAACAGCAGACCTTCGAAAGCAACTGGGTTCGCCCTCTGGTTCTTGCCGCCGGCCAACCGCTGCCAGAACCGGGCCCAGCGCCTCAGCCACGTCCACTGCACCTGCCGATTGCCGAATTCGAACTGGACCTGCTGGACAAGCCGTTCCCGCCGTTCCCGGAAGAGGAACTGCTGGCACAGCGGAAGCAACTGGACTTCGATACCCGCTGGGCGCGCCCGATCGTGTTGCAGAACCTGCGCATCGCCGCCTGAGTCAGCGGCAAATCCACCAGGGCCCGACATCCAGATGAAAATGGTTGCGGTGCGCCGCGTTGTAGTCTGGGCTCAGGACCACGCTGAACATGTCACAGGCCCCGTCGCGCACCTGTCGCAGGAATTGGGCATGGGTGTTGTCCTTCGGCCAGTCCTTGAGCACGCTCACGCTGCGGCCGTCCGCCAGGCGAAAGCCGGCGATATCCAGCGCACTGGCCGTGGCATGCTGGCTGCGTGCCCCGCTCTCACGACCATACAGGTTGCGACAGGCGAAACTGCCCAGATGATCGACCCGCGCCACTTTCTGCCCATAGGTCGCCAGCGCCACCGGCTGCAGCGCATGCCGTTCAAATAAGGCGAACGCAACCGCCAGCGGGCAACTGGCCAGGAAACTGCTGCTCAGTGCCACCTCGCCGCCTTGCACCCTCAGCACATTGCTCAACGGGCAAGAGGCCTGGGGACTGCTGTCGGCCTGGCGAGTGACCCGCAGCCCCGACGTCGCGAGCGCCTGGTCGCACAACTGCGGATCGTTGCGCAGGGCCATGAGCTTGTAACGGGTCAGCAGGTTCGGCGGCACGTTGACGTCCAGGGGCGCCCAGGGATTCCACTGCGGTGGCACCGCCAGCCAGCCACGCCATACCCCCAGCACTGCAACGCCAACGACCAGCAGCAAGAACGTAAGACCTTTCAAAACCCGCACGACAATGCCTCGGGTCTCAACCCTTGAAGAGCTGGTTAGCCTGGTTGAAAGGCATCGAACGACGGGTGAAGGTGAACGAGCCTTGCTCGCGGATTTCCTCCGCGGCGCGGAAGAACTCGCCATACGCCGCCAGGGCCAGCGCGGAGCCGACACTGATGCGCTTGACGCCCATCTCGCTCAACTGTGCGACCGTCAGGTCCAGCGCGCCGGACATCAACACATTCACCGGTTTCGGCGCCACCGCCTGGACCACCGCCAGCACCTGCTCAGCCGAACTCAACCCCGGCGCGTACAACACGTCGGCACCGGCATCGGCGAAGGCCTTCAGGCGGCGGATCGTGTCATCCAGATCGGGATTGCCGTGGAGGAAGTTTTCCGCCCGGGCGGTCAGCACAAAGGGATACGGCAAACTGCGCACCGCCTCGGCCGCGGCTTTAACCCGCGCCACGGCATGCTCGAAGCCATAGATCGGACTGTCTTCACGGCCCGTGGCATCTTCAATGGAGCCACCTACCGCGCCGGCCTGCGCTGCGCGGACCAGGCTGCGAGCGCACGCCTCGGGCTCATCGGCAAAACCGTTCTCCAGATCGACCGCCACGGGCAGATCGGTGGCCGCCACAATCGCCCGGACATTGGCCAGGGTGTCATCCAGCCCCGCCGCACCATCGGGCCGTCCCAGGGAAAAAGCGTAACCGGCACTGGTGGTAGCCAGGGCCTCGAAGCCGAGGCTGGCAAGCATTTTTGCTGAACCGGCGTCCCACGGGTTGGGAATGACGAACGCGCCTTCGCGCTCATGCAGGGCTTTGAACGCCTGGGCTCGACGGGTTTGCGCATCCATGGAAATCACTCCTTGGCAGAGGAAATTTTCGCCTCAGAGCAAACCCAGTTGCTCGGCGGCGGGTTCTCTATATAGCTCAGGCAGGGCCGGCAAGCCAGGCAAACGGCTCATCAATCGGCTATGAAAGTGTTGCGCGAGTTTGGCCGCCAGCACGTTGTCGGCGGTGTGCAGAAAGATATAAGGCGTGCGCCCCTCTTCGATCCACCCGGCGATTTTCTCCACCCAGGGGGTCAGGAACGGTTCGTTGGCCTCCAGCAGCGGATGGCCGATGAAACGCACTTGCGGGCAGAGGGTGAACGCGGTCGGCCGGGGTGGGACTCGCGGTTTCTTCGATTGGGCATGGAGGATGGCCGGATCGGTCGAGGTGCAACTGAACAATGCCCGAGGATCCAGACAGATGCGTTCTACACCGCGATCAAGAAGCAGGCGGTTGAGCTGCCGTTCGGCATCGCCCTTGGCAAAGAAATCAGGGTGACGGACCTCCACGGCCAAGGGGCGCTCAAAGGCGTCGATGAAGCCCGCCAGCTCCGGCAATCGATTCGGGGTAAAGGCCTTCGATAGCTGCAACCAGAACGGTGACACCCGTTCGCCCAGGGGACTGAGCAATTGCACGAAGGTTTCGATGGCCGTCAGGTGCTCACGCAAATCGCCATTGTGGCTGATGTCACCGGGCAACTTGGCCGTAAAGCGAAACTGCTCGGGCATGGTCTCGGCCCAGCGCTGCACGATGGCCGCAGAGGGGCTTGCGTAGAAGGTCGTATTGCCTTCCACGGCGTTGAACACTTGAGAATAGAGTTTCAGGAAGTCGGAGCTCTTGGCGTCTTGCGGATAAAGATAATCGCGCCAGGCGTTTTCGCTCCAGGACGGGCAGCCCAGGTAATAAGGCAGCCCCATCAGATGTAGAGGTCGAGTCCCAGCACTTCCATATCCCAATCAACGAAACCGGCAGTGCTCAGGTAGCTGGCCAGGGCCGCGGATACACTGCGGCTCATCGCGCGGTGATACAGCATGTCTTGCTGACGGGCGGGAAGATTGCTCAGGCGTTGCGCCGAGGCTTTGGCAGCGCGGGCGGCCAGTTGCTCTTCGGACGGAAATTCCAGTTCGCCATCGATGTCATCGAAAGACTCATCCGCAGCAACTTTGCCGGCACGAGGCCTGCGTTTGATGGGGTAGGACTGGGATGAAACGCCGTCTATACGCATAACAGAATGCTCGGTATCAATGATGGCAATTTAGCGGCACTTTCGCAGCCGCGCAAATGCGCAAGTGATAACTAGAGCACATAAAGTCAAAAAGGTTTAAAAACGGGTCGAAAAAATGACGACTGGTAATATTGGGTGTGACTTTGGGGTGGGGAAATAACTTTTTTGACAAAAGAGTTCAGCACCACTGAGTGTAGGAGCTGGCGAAGCCTGCGATCTTTTCATCTTTGATTTTGCACTTAGGATTCAAGTGTCAATGGAAAGATCGCAGCCTTCGGCAGCTCCTACAACGCTGCCCACTGGGGAGTTCGGTTCAGCCTGGGTCTAGCGCTCGGACTTGGGCGTTGCGACCTTGTCCCGCAAGTACACCGGTTGCGCATCGTCGGCCGGGATGGCTTCGCCGCGCTCCCAGGCGAAGCGGGCCAGGGTCAGCAGGTCTTCGGCGTGCGGCAGCATCGAGGCGTCCTGGCCGCTCAGGGGGACGGCAATCCGCTCGCCGTAGCCCCAACCGGTACCGGCGCCGAACCAGTCGCCGCTGGCGTCGGCAGGCAAAGCCGCCGCTTCGGGGGGGAGTACCGCTTCGACGCCCACCAGGCGCATCTCACCATCGGTTTCGCGGTAGCAGCCCCAATACACCTCGTCCATGCGCGCATCAATGGCCGCCGCGACCTGGCTGACGCCCTGTTCACGCAAGGCGCGCTGGGCGAGTACCGCCAGGTTGGACACCGGCAACACCGGTCGCTCCAGGGCAAACGCCAGGCCCTGCACCACGCCGACGGCGATGCGCACGCCGGTAAACGCTCCCGGCCCACGACCAAAGGCAATCGCATCCACAGCCTGCAAAGTGGTGCCGGCATCGCTGAGCAATTGCTGGATCATCGGCAGCAGCTTCTGGGCGTGCAAGCGCGGGATCACCTCGTAATGGCTCGTGACCTTGCCGTCGTGCAGCAAGGCAACGGAACAAGCTTCAGTCGCGGTATCCAGGGCCAGCAAGGTGCTCATCGGTGTGTCCGTAAATCAGGTGGGAAAAAGTGTGCCAGTATAAACAACTCCGGCCCGCAAGCGGGCCGGAGTTGTTGGCTGTGGATCAGACGTTTCAGCTCAGCGCTTCAAGCACCTTGCCGGTGATCGCTTCAACCGAACCGACGCCCGCGATGTAGCTGTACTTGGGCTTGCCCTGAGTCTTGGCGGACAACGTCTGGTAGAACTCCACCAGCGGTTTGGTCTGGGAGTGGTAGACCGACAGGCGATGGCGCACGGTTTCTTCGGTGTCGTCCTTGCGCTGCACCAATGCTTCACCGGTGATGTCGTCCTTGCCGGCGAGTTTCGGCGGGTTATAAACGGTGTGATAGACACGCCCGGACGGCTCGTGGACACGACGACCGGCGATGCGTTGAACGATCTCCTCGTCGTCGACGGCGATTTCGACAACGTGATCCAGCTCCACGCCAGCCGTAACCAAGGCTTCGGCCTGCGGAATGGTGCGCGGGAAACCGTCGAACAGGAAGCCGTTGGCGCAATCGGCTTGAGCGATGCGATCCTGGACCAGCGCGATGATCAGGTCATCCGACACCAGGCCGCCGGCATCCATGATGCTCTTGGCCTTGACGCCCAGCTCGGTGCCGGCCTTGACTGCGGCACGCAGCATGTCGCCAGTGGAGATTTGCGGGATACCGAATTTTTCGGTGATGAACTTTGCCTGAGTACCTTTACCGGCCCCGGGAGCTCCCAGCAGAATGACGCGCATCGATGTGCTCCTCAATTTTTTTATGTAAACGCTCGGATTCGCCTCGTGGGGCCAATCTCGGAAAACAGGATCGTGACCGCCCAAACGGCCAAAGGCTGATCAAGATACACAGCAGGCCCGACCCACACAAGCCGCCGAAAGTCGGAGGAACCCGCGCACGATGCGACCTTTGAAGAAGGTGGCGATCGTCGCAACCGGATAACAAACTGTCGCCAGGACGACCTGCTCCCTGCCCCCCTGAATCTCGCCCGGGGATACCGGGCGAGACGTTTCGGTACGCTGCTTCACCTTAGCCGGTGTTGCGCAAACCGGCGGCAATCCCCGCCACAGACACCAGAAGCGCCTGTTCCACGGGGCTGCCCTGGGCAACGTCCTGCTGCCGCGAACGGGCGAGCAGTTCAGCCTGCAACAGGTGCAAGGGGTCCAGGTAGGTGTTGCGCAGGCGAATGAATTCCAGGGTATCAGGGCTATGTGCCAGTAGCTGCGACTGGCCGGTCAACCCCAGGACCACCGAGCACGCCTGCGACAATAGGTCGCGTAAATGCTCGCCCAACGGTAACAGCGCAGGCTCTACCAAACGCTCATCGTAGGAGCGCGCGATGTCCGCGTCGGCCTTGGCCAGCACCATCTCCAGCATGTCGATGCGGGTGCGGAAAAACGGCCATTGCTCGCGCATCTGTCCCAGTAACTCGCCCTCGCCGCGTTCCAGCGCTTTGCTCAGGGCGGTTTCCCAGCCCAGCCAGGCCGGCAACATCAGGCGGGTCTGGGTCCAGCCGAAGATCCACGGGATCGCCCGCAGGCTTTCGATGCCTCCGGCCCGGCGCTTGGCCGGGCGGCTGCCCAGCGGCAGACGCCCCAGTTCCTGCTCTGGTGTGGACTGGCGGAAATACTCGACGAACTGCGGATTTTCCCGCACCACGGCGCGATACGCCTTGACCCCGTCGGCCGCCAGTTCATCCATCAGATGACGCCACTGAGGTGTGGGCGGCGGCGGTGGCAGCAGTGTCGCTTCCAACACTGCGGCGAGGTACAGATTGAGATTCTGTTCGGCGATGTCCGGCAGGCCAAATTTGAAACGAATCATTTCACCCTGCTCAGTGGTACGGAACCGCCCGGCCACCGAACCCGGCGGTTGCGACAGAATCGCCGCGTGAGCCGGACCGCCGCCACGCCCCACGGTGCCTCCGCGACCATGGAACAACAGCAGTTCGACTTGCTGTTCGCGGCAAATGTCCACCAGTCGTTCCTGAGCCCGGTACTGCGCCCAGGCCGCCGCTGTCGTGCCGGCATCCTTGGCCGAATCGGAATAGCCGATCATCACCTCCTGAGGCCCTTGCAGCCGTGAGCGATAGCCCGGCAACAGCAACAGTTGCTCGATCACTGGCCCGGCGTTGTCCAGGTCGGCCAGGGTCTCGAACAGCGGCACCACGCGCATGGGCCGCAATACACCGGACTCTTTCAACAAGAGCTGCACCGCGAGCACATCGGAGGCCGCCCCCGCCATCGAAATCACGTAAGAACCCAGGGACGCCGCCGGCGCCGCCGCCACTTCCCGGCACGTGGCCAAGACTTCCGCCGTATCGGCCGACGGTTTGAAATGAGCGGGCAACAGCGGACGCCGGTTGTTCAGCTCCTCCAGCAAAAAGCCGATGCGCTGCTCCTCGCTCCAGTCCTCATAGCGGCCCAGGCCCAGGTAGTCCGTAATTTCAGTCATGGCTGCGCTGTGGCGCGTGGAGTCCTGGCGCACATCGAGCCGCACCAGGAACAACCCGAATGTCACGGCCCGGCGCAAGCAGTCGAGCAGCGGCCCGTCGGCGATCACGCCCATGCCACACTCGTGCAGGGACTGGTAGCAAAGCTCCAGCGGGTCCAGCAGTTCGCGATTGTTCTGCAACACATCGGCAGGGGCTGGGGTGGTGACTTTCAGGGATGCCTGGGCCCAATTGCGTGTGGCGCGCAGGCGTTCACGCAATTGTTTGAGCACGGCACGGTAGGGTTCGGCGCTGTCGCCGGCCTGGGCGCGCAAAGCCTCGCTGGCTTTTTGCATGGACAGCTCAGCCGCCAGGTGATCAACGTCGCGCAGGTAAAGATCCGCCGCCATCCACCGCGCCAGCAACAGCACTTCGCGGGTTACCGCAGCGGTGACATTGGGGTTGCCATCCCGGTCGCCGCCCATCCACGAGGCAAAGCGGATCGGTGCAGCCTCCAGCGGCAGGCGCAAACCGGTGGCGGCATGCAGGGCCTGATCGGCTTTGCGCAGGTAGTTGGGAATGGCTTGCCACAGCGAATGTTCGATCACCGCAAAGCCCCACTTGGCCTCGTCGACCGGGGTCGGCCGGGTGCGGCGTATTTCTTCGGTGTGCCAGGCTTCGGCGATCAACCGTTGCAGACGCTCGTGGATCTGCGCGCGCTCGGCGCTGGTGAGATCGCGGTGGTCCTGGGCCGCCAGTTGCGCGGCGATGGCGTCGTATTTCTGGATCAGCGTGCGCCTGGCCACTTCCGTGGGGTGGGCGGTGAGCACCAGCTCGATTTCCAGCCGTCCCAATTGCCGCGCCAGGGACTCGGCGCCATGGCCCTCGGCCCGCAACCGCGCAAGCAGTTCGGGCAACACCCGCGCCTCGAACGGTGCCGGCTTGGACTCTTCGCGCCGGTGGATAAGTTGGTATTGCTCGGCGATGTTGGCCAGGTTGAGGAACTGATTGAACGCCCGCGCCACCGGCAGCAGTTCGTCCTCGCCCAACTGATTGAGGCTGGCACTGAGTTCGGCGTCCATGGAGCCGCGTCGATCGGCCTTGGCGCCCTTGCGGATCTGCTCGATCTTGTCGAGAAACCTGTCCCCGTACTGTTCGCGGATGGTGTTGCCCAGCAGCTCGCCGAGCAGGTGAACATCCTCGCGCAAGCGTGCATCGATATCGGTCATCAGCAGTTCTCCAGCAAAAGGTCCGGACAGCTCTTGGGTTACACGATCAAGAGAGAGTGCCGACGCAAGTCGTTTATGACAAGCGACGAAGAGACTTTAAACCTTGTCGGACAAAGCTAGTCTCATGGATAAGCCACACAAAGGCTTGTCACTCTGCGCGCCTGCCATCCGCGGGCTATTGAGGCCATCATGAAAATCCGTGAGCTCGCCCAGCATTGGGAAGAAAACGCCAAGGGTTGCCTGACCCAGACCGGCTACACCATTCATCTGGACGTGGAGGCCGCCGCGCGCCTGGCGGCGATCTGCGAGATGTACCCCAAGCGCCAACCCGAGGAACTGCTGGGCGAATTGATCGGGGCGGCGCTGGAAGAACTGGAAGCCAGCTTTCCTTACATCAAGGGTTCGCAAGTGGTGGCCACCGATGAAGAAGGTGACCCGCTGTACGAAGACGTCGGTCCGACCCCGCGATTTCTCGCCCTGTCGCGGCGTCATCTGCACGAACTCTCCTCACGCAACGACAAAGCCAAGCACTGACACACCTCTTGCGTAGGAGCTGCCGAAGGCTGCGATCTTTTTCAGTTCTCCAGCCGAAGATCAAAAGATAGCAGCCTGCGGCAGCTCCTACAGGCATACGCCAAAAATAAACATGCTCGGGAAAGACAGGGAATACCGCTGCGCGCCTTGAAAGTTCAGCTTTTTTGGCGCTGACCGATCAGTCAGTAAAACTTTTGGCGATTGGCCATCCTCGCTGAACTTTTGAAAAACGCCTCAGGTCACACCGAGTAACCATACTGGAACGGTCGTTTAAATAAACGCGTCCTGGCGCCAGCGCCGAAACAGACGTCACGGCTTTGGTCCCAGCATGGATTTGTAGTTTTTTCAGGAGTTTTCCAATGGAGTTGAAGCCTATGAATACCTGCACTGCCAAACCCTCATCCACTGGCCTGCGCGGCCTGAAGTTGGCTGCCCTGGCTATCGGTAGCAGCTTCATTCTCGCCGGTTGCGCCGGCAACCCCCCTTCGGAGCAGTACGCGGTGACCCAATCGGCGGTCAACAGCGCCGTCAGCGCCGGCGGTACCGAATTCGCCGCTGTGGAAATGAAGTCGGCCCAGGACAAGCTCAAGCAGGCCGAAATCGCGATGCACGACAAGAACTACGAAGAAGCCAAGCGTCTGGCCGAGCAGGCCGAGTGGGACGCCCGTGTCGCTGAGCGCAAGGCCCAGGCCGCCAAGGCCGAACAGGCTCTCAAGGACTCCCAGAAAGGGGTTCAGGAACTGCGTCAGGAAGGCATGAACAAGCTTCAGTAAGCCGTTCACGCCGCGACGTACTTCTCATTGATAAAAGGACGACAGACTATGATGCACAAACATTTGATGATCCCCGCCCTGCTGGCCGCCTGCGTCTCGCTGGCCGCGTGTTCCACAGATCCGAACGTGAACCTGGAACAGGCCCGTACCAACTACAACGGTCTGCAGGCCGACCCGGCCGCGACCAAGGTTGCCGCTCTGGAAACCAAGGACGCCGCCGACTTCCTGGCCAAAGCCGACAAGGCGTACATGGACAAGGAAGACGAAGCCAAGGTGGACCAACTGGCCTATCTGACCAACCAGCGCGTGGAAGTGGCCAAGCAGACCATCGCCCTGCGCAATGCCGAGGCCGAACTGAAAAACGCCGGCGACGAACGCGCCCGTGCTCTGCTCGAAGCGCGTAACGCGCAGATCAAGCAACTGCAAGACAGCCTCAACGCCAAGCAGACCGAACGCGGCACGCTGGTGACCTTCGGTGATGTGCTGTTCGCCACCAACAAGTCCGAGCTGCGTTCCAGCGGCCTGGTCAACGTGAACAAACTGGCCCAGTTCCTCCAGGAAAACCCGGACCGCAAGGTGATTGTCGAAGGCTACACCGACAGCACCGGTTCGGACGCCTACAACCAGTCGCTGTCCGAGCGCCGCGCCAGCTCCGTGCGTATGGCACTGGTGAAAATGGGCGTCGACCCGGCGCGCATCGTGACCCAGGGTTATGGCAAGGAATTCCCGGTGGCGGACAACACCAGCGTCTCGGGCCGTGCGATGAACCGTCGGGTGGAGGTGACCATCTCCAACGACAACCAACCCGTCGCCCCGCGCGCGACCATGAGCGCCAATTGATCGGCTGACCGCAACTGAAAAGCCCCGCCTGAGTGAATCAGGCGGGGCTTTTTATTGGCTATACACATTCCCCCTGTGGGAGCGGGCTTGCTCGCGAAGGCGTCGGATCAGTGACCTATCTGGAGACTGACACACCGCTTTCGCGAGCAAGCCCGCTCCCACAGGGGAATTGTGACTGGGTTACGGCTCAAGCTTCTGCGGCGTCTCCTGCCCCATGCATCGCACCGCACGCTTCTTCTCGTTGATCAGCACGCCGGTCAGGCCTTTCTGTTCGGTGTCGAACAGCACCAGCACACCATCGATGCATTGGGCGACCTGTGGGGCCGGTTCCAGAGCGACTTTGTAGTCTTCGCCCGGCACAGTCTTGAGCATGGTGAACTCGTTGAGCAGCAACGCATCCTCGGGCTTGGCGAAGTGCAGGTAGCCGTAGTACCAGAGCACCGCGACGGTGCCGAGGATGCTGCAGATACCGGTGATGATCAGGGGGATGGCGTTACGTTCTTCGCTCATTGCGGGCTCTCTGAAGATTCAACGGATGATTTCGGATAATTCGGGATCTCGCCCAGGCGGCGCAGGCCGTCGAAGTGCCAGGGGTCGTCGAGATAGCGCAGCATCACCGTGCGCCAGACCGGGTCGGCGAATGTCTGCACATGCCCACCGCGAGTCAGTTGCAGGACCCGGGGCGGCGGCGCAGCTTGATACAGACGGATGCCGTTGGAAAGAGGCACGATGGGATCATCGAGGCTGTGGTAGATCAATTTCGGTACGCCCTTCAATTGCGCCACCGAACCGATTGCGCTGTCACCGTCGGGCACCAGCCAGGACAGCGGCACTTGCAAGGCCCAGGTCAGCCAGGACGTGCTCAGGGCGAAACGCCCTACGTCGCGATAACTGGCGGGCACGCCATCGAGCACCAAAGCCTTGAGTTGCGGCTGACGCTCGGGATGATCGGCCAGGTAATGCACCGCCAGCGCGCCGCCCAGGCTCTGGCCGAGCAGCACCAACGGCTTGCCTTGAACCTCAGGCGCCTGGTCGAACCATTTGAACGCCGCGTCGATGTCCTGATAGATCGCCGGCAGGCTCGGCTCGCCTTCGGACCGGCCGTAGCCGCGGTAATCCACCATCAATACCTGGTAACCCTGCTCGGGCAACCACCAGCTCCCCCCCAGATGCCAGGCCAGGTTGCCGCCGTTACCGTGCAAGTGCAGTACAGTGCCCTTGACCTCCACCCCTTGTTTGACCGGCAGCCACCAGCCGTGGAGCTTGAGACCGTCGGCCGTGGTCAAGGTGACGTCGCGATACTCGAGTTTGGCCCGCTCGGGGGTAAAAGGCAGGCCGCGTTCGGGGTAGAACAGCAGCGAGCTGCACCCGCTCAGAGACAGTAAAAGGCAAATGATGCCGAGGGTTCGCATCCGGTGAAACCTCGCAAGAAAAGAGTTGGAACACAGTCCCCTGTGGGAGCGGGCTTGCTCGCGAAAGCGGTGGGTCAGTCAACATCATCGTTATCTGACCCTCCGCTTTCGCGAGCAAGCCCGCTCCCACAGGGGGACGGTGTTGTGCTCAAAGGATATTGGAATAATCCGCTTCGATCCGGTCCAGGCTCAGGTGGTTCAGGAAGTTGGAGAAACACATCCAGGCCGACAGCGCGTTCATGTCGCGGAACTGTTCCGGCAGGTATTTGGGTGGCACGACCAGGCCTTCGTCCACCAGTTGGCGCATCGTGCGCATGTCTTCCAGGGTGGTTTTGCCGCAGAACAACAGCGGCACCTGTTCCAGCTTGCCTTTGCGTACGGCCAACTGAATGTAGTTGTAAACCATGATGAAGCCCTTGAGGTAGGACAAGTCTTTGGTGAATGGCAGACCGGTCGGCACCGAACCCCGGAAAACCCGGCTGGCGTTGCCGTAGCTTTCGCCCATCTCAAAGCCCTGCTCACGGAAGAACTCGTATATCTGCAGAAAGTCCGCCCCCTCCTCCACCATGTGAATGGCCCGGGTGCGGTTGGTGAGTTTGCGCAAGCGACTGGGGTAAGAGGCGAAGGTGATGATCTCCATCAGGATCGCCAGGCCTTCCTGAGTCACCGTGGACGAGGGCGGCCCCTTGGACAGGAAGGTGCAGATCGGCTGATTCAGGCCGTTGAGGGTGGTGCCGACGTGCACCAGGCCCTCATGGACTTCCAGGGCCCGGACGTCACGGTCGTTGAACATCGCATCGGTGCGAATCTTGATGTAATCGGCACCGGCCGCCGCGTCAGCCACGATCCCGTCGGACTCGAATACCCGGATGGTTTCCTCGGCTTCGCCAAAGACCCGGTTGAGGCGATGCTGCAGCAGGCTGACAGCGTCCTGGGCGGTCAGAATCTTCGGCTCATCCTTCAGGTCGCCACGGCCGTCAATGTTGTTCAAGTAATCGGACAGCATCAGCCCCAGGTCAGCCAGGGTCGGGTCACCGGCATGGAACGCGTCGGAGGCGGCGCCATACAGCTCCTGGGAGATCAGCCCGAAATCCTCGGTGCCACGCGCTTCGAGCATGCGCACCACCATGCGGTATTCCTTGCACATGCGACGCATGATCTGGCCGACCGGGTTGAACTGCCCGAGTTGACGGGTGATGTCGCGTTCGATGTTCTGGAATTCCAGCTTCACTTTGCTGGAATCGAAGGACAGGGGCCGGTTGAGGTAATAGTCGCGGTCCACGGCGGGCATTTCCTTGCCCTTGGCCTTGAGGAAACCCTTGCGGATGCTTTCGTCCCACTTTACTGCGTCGAGAATGCGAATCGGCGTTTGCGCCAGCACAATGCGATCGGACAAGGTGCGTATCGTCTGCTGGTAATCGTCCACCCGGAACTCCTGTGAATAAACGTCCGCTTGTTGCAATTATTGGGATTTGACCAGCCGCTGGTAGCGCACGGCCTCCGAGAACACATCGGAGTTGGCCGGGTCGTCGAGGTAACGGAAAACCGTGTCCATGTCGCTGTCCACCAGCACGCCGTCACCTTCTTCGCTCTGGTTCGGCTGGCCGCTGAGGATCTTCTGGCCGATGGCCTGGTTGATCTGATCCATATCCAGGTTGTAGATCACCAGTTCCTGCTTGTCGGTCAGTTCAAAACCGGCGATCACGAAATGCCCTCCAAAGCGGGCCGGCACCTTGGCCGACAGATACCAGCGGCTGCCGTGACGGGAGACGGTCACCGGGATGGCTTCGCGCTCCAGAGGCCTGGCCCTGAAGTACGTGACGGCTTGATACCGGCGCGGGCCCACTTCGGCCAACTCCAGGTTGAGCGGCTCGCCCCAGGCGTTGGTGCTGGTCCAGTGGCCGACCAGGCCTTGGGGCGCAGCTTCGCTGTCGGGCAACGGCGTCTTGAAGGACACCAGGCAGCCACTGAGCAGCAGCAACGACACGGCCAGTACAACGGCACGCCAGGCTTTCATTTGAACTCCTATGCAAATGTGGCGAGGGGATTTATCCCCGCTGGGCTGCGCAGCAGACCCAAAGGCTGTCAACTCAATTTGCCTGGCACGCTGAGTTGTCTGGTTGTAGGGCCGCTGCGCGCCCCAACGGGGATAAATCCCCTCGCCACAAATGCGTGTTCCACCAAGGTTACACCGACGCCAATACCAGGTGCATGTAGCGGGTCAGGATGCCGAGCATTTCTTCTGCCGCTACCGGCTCGGCGCCATTGAGCAAGCCTTGATATTCCATCCGTCCGATAATCGCCGTCAACACTTTGGCATCCTGCTGGGGTTCGCGCGAGCCTAAAACCTGGAAAAACTGACAAGTACCCTGCAGCAGGATTTGCTGGTGGGAGCGCACCAGCTCCGCCAGACGCGGGTTGAGCAGTGCTTCCTGGCGAAATGCCTGTTCTGCCATCAGGTATTCGCGCCGGCTGTGCAATTGATGCTGCACGTAGTCGGCGGTCATCCGGGCGATGTCGTCCGCCAACTGCGAGCGGGATTCTGCGCTGCCATCTCCGTAGGCAACCATCTCCCGCAGCAGGCCTTCATTGTTGGTCCACAGCTTGGCCATGAACGCCGCGCTGCGCTCCACGTACTGGGCGAAGGTATCGGTCAGCAGGTCATCGATGTCCTTGAAATAATACGTCGTGGCCGACAGCGGCACACCCGCTTCGGCGGCCACGGCGCGGTGGCGTACCGCCCGCACACCATCGCGCACCACAATGCGCATGGCCGCGTCGAGAATCTCCTGGCGACGCTGTTCACTGCCCTGCCGGCTGGCCTTGCGACCCTGGTACTGAACACTTTCAGCGACAGCAGTGGCGACGCCCGCCGCACCTTCTGGAGCCATTGCACGATTCACGACAGGTCTTTCCTCGCTATTTCAAAAATAACCAATTGATACGTTTGTACCAGACAGGCAATAAAAAGCCGCCTGTTGGAGGCGGCTTTTTAATTGAAACACTTACGCTTGGGGCCGCATGTGCGGGAACAGAATGACATCCCGGATCGACGGTGAGTTGGTCAGCAACATCACCAGGCGATCGATGCCGATGCCTTCGCCGGCCGTCGGCGGCATGCCGTACTCAAGGGCGCGCACGAAGTCGGCATCGTAGTGCATGGCCTCGTCGTCGCCGGCGTCCTTGTCGGCCACCTGGGCCATGAAACGCTCTGCCTGATCTTCGGCGTCATTGAGCTCGGAGTAGGCGTTGGCGATTTCGCGGCCACCGATGAACAGCTCGAAACGGTCGGTCACGCTTGGGTTCTCGTCGTTGCGACGGGCCAGCGGCGACACTTCGAACGGGTACTGGGTGATGAAATGCGGCTGCTCCAGCTTGTGCTCGACCAACTCTTCGAAAATCATCACTTGCAACTTGCCCAGCCCCTCGAAGCCGAGCACCTTGGCGCCGGCTTTCTTGGCGATGGCACGGGCCTTTTCGATGTCCTGCAGGTCGGCCGCGGTGATGTCCGGGTTGTACTTGAGGATCGAGTCGAACACCGACAGGCGCACGAACGGTTCGCCGAAATGGAACACCTTGTCGCCGTACGGCACGTCGGTGGTGCCGAGCACCAACTGCGCCAACTCGCGGAACAGCTCCTCGGTCAGGTCCATGTTGTCTTCGTAGTCGGCGTAGGCCTGGTAGAACTCGAGCATGGTGAACTCGGGGTTGTGCCGGGTCGAAACGCCTTCGTTACGGAAGTTGCGGTTGATCTCGAAGACCTTCTCGAAGCCGCCCACAACCAGGCGCTTGAGGTACAGCTCCGGCGCGATACGCAGGAACATTTCCATGTCCAGGGCGTTGTGGTGGGTTTCGAACGGCTTGGCCGCCGCACCGCCGGGGATGGTCTGCAGCATCGGTGTTTCGACTTCGAGGAAGTCACGCTTCATCAGGAAGCTGCGGATATGGGCGATGACCTGCGAGCGCACGCGGAAGGTCTGGCGCACGTCTTCGTTGACGATCAGGTCGACGTAACGCTGACGATAGCGTTGCTCGGTGTCGGTCAGGCCGTGGTGCTTGTCCGGCAGCGGGCGCAAGGACTTGGTCAGCAGGCGCACACTGGTCATTTCGACGTACAGGTCGCCCTTGCCGGAACGGGCCAGGGTGCCTTCGGCGGCAATGATGTCGCCCAGGTCCCAGGTCTTGACGGCGGCCAGGGTTTCTTCCGGCAGGGTCTTGCGGTTGACGTAGACCTGGATGCGCCCGGTCATGTCCTGGATCACCATGAACGAACCACGGTTGAGCATGATGCGACCGGCCACCTTGACGGGAATCGCGGCCTCGGCCAGCTCTTCCTTGGTCTTGTCCGCGTACTTCTTCTGCAGAACGTCGCAGTACGCGTCGCGGCGGAAGTCGTTGGGGAAGGCCTGGCCCTTGGCGCGCTCGGCAGCAAGCTTTTCCTTGCGCAGGGCGATCAGGGAGTTTTCTTCCTGTTGCAGGGCTTGCGGGTCGAGTTCTAGGTCGCTCATGTCTTTAAAGATTCCATCACAGGTTCGTTGCCCCCGGCCCCGGGCCGGAGTTTGCGGCCAGGCCTCGCTCCCCTTGGAAACGTGCCTGCCCGCCGCATGGGTGTCGCGTTACAGCCCTTGTTTGAGGCTGGCGATCAGGTATTCGTCGATGTCGCCGTCGAGCACCTTGTCACAGTCGCTGCGTTCGATGCTGGTGCGCAGGTCCTTGATCCGCGAGGCGTCGAGTACATACGAACGGATCTGGTGACCCCAGCCGATGTCCGACTTGGTGTCTTCCAAGGCCTGGGACGCCGCGTTGCGCTTCTGCACTTCCTGCTCGTACAAACGGGCCCGCAGCATTTTCATCGCGGTGTCCTTGTTCGCGTGCTGGGAGCGTTCGTTCTGGCAACTGACCACGGTGTTGGTCGGTACGTGGGTAATCCGTACGGCCGAATCGGTGGTGTTAACGTGCTGACCACCGGCCCCGGAGGAACGGTAGGTGTCGATGCGCAGGTCCGACGGGTTGATGTCGATTTCGATGTTGTCATCGATTTCCGGCGAGACAAACACGGCCGAGAACGACGTGTGGCGACGGTTACCGGAGTCGAACGGACTCTTGCGCACCAGGCGATGCACGCCGATCTCGGTGCGCAGCCAGCCAAAGGCGTATTCGCCCTTGATGTGCACGGTGGCGCCCTTGATCCCGGCGACTTCACCGGCCGACAGTTCCATGATGGTCGCGTCGAAGCCGCGTTTGTCGGCCCAGCGCAGGTACATGCGCAGCAGGATGTTGGCCCAGTCCTGGGCTTCGGTGCCGCCGGAACCGGCCTGGATGTCCAGGTAGGCGTTGTTGGCATCCATCTCGCCACTGAACATGCGCCGGAATTCCAGCTTGGCCAACGCCTCCTCGAGGCGTGTCAGCTCGGCGACAACATCGCCGACGGCACCTTCATCGTTTTCTTCGACAGCCATGTCCAGCAGGTCGCGGCAGTCGGCCAGGCCGCTGGACATTTCATCCAGGGTCTCAACGATCTGCGCCAACGCGGCACGCTCGCGGCCCAGCTCCTGGGCGTACGACGGGTTGTTCCAGACATTCGGATCTTCAAGCTCGCGATTGACTTCGGTCAGACGCTCATGCTTTTGATCGTAGTCAAAGATACCCCCGAATAGTTTCGGAGCGCTCGGACAGGTCCTTGATGGTGTTCAGGATCGGGTTGATTTCCATGGCAGGCAGCACTCGTTGGCGAACTTTTGAAAGCCGGCGAGTATAACGTAATCAAGCGCCAGCGGCAGCCCGCCTGGCGGCTTTAGGGGTAATGAGTCCGCCACCTAACCTGTGGCGAGGGGATTTATCCCCGCTGGCTGCGAAGCAGCCCTAAAACCCGACAACTCGGTGTGCCAGGCAAATTGAGTTGGCTACCAAGGGCTGCTTCGCAGCCAGCGGGGATAAATCCCCTCGCCACAAATAAATCCCTTTGCCATAAAGAAACCTCTGCTAGGCCGGGGCTTATTCGATCCCCACCCGATTACGCCCATTGTGCTTGGCCATGTACAACCCCTTGTCCGCCGCCGAAATCAACTGCCGGCAATCGCCCCCTTGTTGCGGCGTGAAGGTCGAGACGCCAACGCTGACAGTCAGGTTCGCCCCCTCATGAGGCGTGATGTGGGGGATGTTCAGGGCAACGACGCTCTGGCGCAGCTTTTCGGCCATCAATCGGGCACCGCCAGGCGAGGTGCCGGGCAGTACCAGGGCGAACTCCTCGCCGCCGTAACGGGCCGGCAGGTCGGACGGACGGCTGCACGCATCCCGGATCGCCGTGGCGACCTTGCGCAGGGCTTCGTCCCCCTCCAGATGGCCGAAGTTGTCGTTGAAGGACTTGAAGTAATCCACGTCGATCATCAACAGCGAGAGCTGGGACTGGTCCCGCAGCGCCCTTCTCCACTCCAGCTCCAGGTACTCATCGAAGTGTCGACGATTGGACAACCCGGTCAGGCCGTCGGAATTCATCAAGCGTTGCAGCACCAGATTGGTGTCGAGCAGTTGCTGCTGACTGACCCGCAGGGCGCGATACGCCGCGTCGCGTTGCAACAGCATCATGTAGGACCGCGAGTGATAGCGAATGCGCGCCACCAGTTCGATGTTGTCCGGCAACTTGACCAGATAATCGTTGGCCCCGGCGGCGAACGCCGCACTTTTGACCAGCGGGTCCTCCTTGGTGGACAGGACAATGATCGGAATATCCCGGGTCGCCGGATGGTTACGGTATTCACGCACCAGGCTCAGGCCGTCAAGACCGGGCATCACCAGGTCCTGGAGGATCACCGTTGGTTTGATGCGCACCGCCTGGGCGATGGCCTGGTGTGGGTCGGCGCAGAAGTGAACGTCGATGTTCTCTTCACTCGACAGCCCACGCCGCACCGCCTCGCCGATCATCGCCTGGTCGTCGACGAGCAAGACCATGGCGGCATTCTCATCGCGCTTGAAATCGTCGAGTTGTAAATCATTCATGGGAGCTCACCTGAATACGGCTGTGGACAAGGTTGCCGGGGTTCTTCATGGGGTAAAAATTTCCGCCAACCGTGGCGCTATCTGGTCCAGCGCAAGGATCTGCGCAGCCGCGTCGATGGCCGCTGCCGCTTTGGGCATGCCGTACACCGCGCTGCTCTGCTGGTCCTGGGCGATGGTCGGATAGCCCTGCTGGCGCATGAGTTTAAGCCCTTGGGCCCCGTCGCGGCCCATGCCCGTGAGCAAAACGCCCACCGCGTCACCACTCCAGAAGTGGGCGACGCTCTCGAAAAACACGTCGATGGAAGGCCGATAGATCTCGTTGACCGGCTCCGCGGTGTAGGCCAGGGTGCCGTTTTTCAAGAGACGCAGATGGTGGTTGGTGCCGGCCAGCAGCACCGTACCGCTTTGCGGCGGCTCGCCGTGCCGGGCCAGGCGGACCTCTAGGCCTGACGCACTGCTGAGCCATTGCGCCATGCCTGCGGCAAACACCTCGTCCACATGCTGGACCAGCACAATGGCCGGGGCGAAATGCCGGGGCAGGCCCTTGAGCAGGATCTCCAGCGCCGCCGGCCCACCTGCCGACGATCCGATGGCAACCAGGCTATTGCGTGACAACGAAACACGCTGCGCCGCCGGTGCCGCGCGTTCACGGTGATTGCGCTCACCGATCAGCCAGCCGATGTTGGTGATCTTGCGCAGCAGCGGTGCCGCCGCGTGCGCGGGGTTGCCGACTCCCAAGGTGGGGGTATCAACCACATCCAGCGCGCCATACCCCATGGCTTCGAACACGCGGTGAACGTTCTGCTGGCTGTCACCGGTGACAATCACAATGGCGCACGGGGTTTCGGCCATGATCCGCCGGGTCGCCTCCACACCATCCATGATGGGCATGAGCAGGTCCATCAGAATCAGGTCCGGGGTGTATTCGGCGCAACGCTGGACCGCCTCGGCACCGTCGGCGGCCACCCAGACCAACTGGTGCGCCGGCTCGAAGGCCAGGGCACGGCGCAGGGCTTCGACCGCCAGGGGCATGTCATTGACGATGGCGATCTTCAAGCGCGTGCTCCTCCGATCAATTCGACGACGGCATCGAGCAGGGCGTCGTCATGGAAACTGGCCTTGGCTAGATAATAGTCAGCGCCGGCGTCCAGGCCACGGCGACGATCTTCTTCACGATCCTTGTAGGACACCACCATCACCGGCAGCGACTGCAGACGGTTATCGCGCCGCAACAGCGACACCAACTCGATGCCGTCCATGCGCGGCATGTCGATGTCGGTGATCAGCAGGTCAAAATCCTCCGCTCGCAGCGCGTTCCAGCCGTCCATGCCGTCCACGGCCACCGCCACGTCATAGCCGCGATTGAGCAACAGCTTGCGTTGCAGCTCGCGCACGGTCAGGGAGTCGTCCACCACCAGGATCCGCTTACGCGGTGTCTGCGTCTGGTTCTGGCGGGCGATGCGTTCCAGGCGCCCGGTGTCGAGCAACTTGTCCACCGAGCGCAGCAGGTCTTCGACATCGACGATCAGCACCACCGAACCATCGTCCAGCAAGGCCCCGGCGGAGATGTCCTGGATCTTGCCCAGGCGTTCGTCCAGGGGCAGGACCACCAGCGTGCGCTCGCCAATGAAGCGTTCGACCGCCACGCCGTAGATTGCCTCGCGCTCACGGATCACCACGACCTTGAGCGCCTGGTTGTTGTTCTGTGATGCCGGGCGATTGAGCAACTGACTGGCCGCGACCAGCCCGACATGCCGCCCTTCGTGCCAGAAGTGCTGACGTCCTTCGACCTGCACGATGTCCTCAGGAGCGAGGTCGCACATGCGCTCGATGTGAGCCAGGGGAAAGGCGTAGGCTTCACCGCCGACCTCCACCACCAGGCTGCGCACCACCGAGAGCGTCAGCGGCACCTCGAGATGGAAGCGGCTGCCCGCGCCGGCCGTCTGCTCCAAGACCACCGCGCCGCGCAACTGCCGGACCATATGCTGGACGGCGTCCAGGCCGACGCCGCGCCCGGACACTTCAGTGACGGTGTCGCGCAGGCTGAAGCCGGGCAGGAACAGGAACGTCAGCAGTTCCTCTTCGCTCAAGTTGGCGGCGGTCTGCTCAGGGGAAAGCCCTCGTTCGACGACACTGCGCCGCACCCGCTCCAGGTCCACACCGGCACCGTCGTCCGCCAGTTCCAGCACCAGCAGGCCGGCCTGATGGGACGCGCGCAAGCGGATCAAACCTTCGGCGGGTTTGCCGGCCAGCACCCGCTGTTCCGGGGATTCGATGCCATGGTCCACGGCGTTGCGCAGCAGATGGGTCAACGGCGCTTCGAGCCTTTCCAGCACGTCGCGGTCGACCTGGGTTTTGTCGCCTTCAATCTCCAGGCGCACCTGCTTGCCCAGGCTGCGGCCCAGGTCACGGACCATCCGCGCCTGGCCGGATAACACATCGGCAAACGGTCGCATGCGACAGGCCAGCGCCGTGTCGTACAACACCTGTGCTCGCTGACCGGCCTGCCAGGCGAACTCATCCATCTCTGCGGTTTTCTGCGCCAACAGTTGCTGGGTTTCGGCCAGCAAACGGCGGGCGTCGTTGAGCGCTTCCTCGGCCTGCAAGCTCAACGCGTGTTCCTTGAGGTGCACATTCAGCTCTTCCAAGGCCCGCAAGCCGTTGCTCTGCTGGCGTTTGAGCCGCTGCATCGTCGCCAGCCAGGGCTTGAGACGCTGGGTTTCCACCAGGGACTTACTGGACAGGTCCAACAGGCTATTGAGGCGCTCGGCAGTGACCCGCAACACCCGTTCGCCCCCTTCGGTGACCCGTTTCCCCTTGGGGACCGCTTCCGTTGACGCCAGCGGTTCTGCCTCGGCCGGCTCAACGCGAAAGGCCTCGGCTTGCATCTCGATTCGCGGCAACACGGCAGGCGTCTGCGCAGCGGCAGGATCAAGCAGTTGCCCCATCAACGCCACATACGCATCGACGTCCTGAGCTGCGATGCTGTTGCCTGGTGTGGCAATTCGCGTCAACAGGTCGGTGCCTTGCAGCAAGGCATCGATATGCTCGGCGCGCAGGACCAGGAGGCGCTCCTGGGCGCTGACCAGGCAATCCTCCATGACATGCGCCACGCTGACCCCGGCGTTCACCCCAACGATCCGCGCTGCGCCCTTGAGGGAATGAGCCGCGCGCATGCACGACTCAAGATAATCGGCCTGGGTCGGGTCGCGTTCCAGGGCCAGCAGGCCGGCGCTGAGCACCTGAGTCTGGGCTTCGGCTTCCAGGCTGAACAACTCCAGCAACGAGGCGTCACGCATTTGATCAGGGGTCATGACAGGCTCCGGGTCATGGCGGACAACAACTGTTCTTCGTCCAGCCAGCGCAGGCTGCGGCCCTTGAACTTCAATACGCCACGGGTGTACTTGGCCGCCGATTGCGAGGCTGCACTCAGGACGCGTTCATCGATGGCGTGAATGCCGTCCACCTCGTCCACCGGCACCACCACCGGACCGCCCTGGGCCGCAACGATCAACATGCGCGGCATGACCCGTGCACCGGCAACCACCGCCCCGCCGGGCTCCAGGTCCAGCAGGTCCACCAGCGACAGGCAAGCCACCAGGGCCCCGCGCACATTCGCTACGCCCAGCAAGGCCCGCGAACGCTGGTGGGGCAACGAATGAATCGGCTGCAACGGTGCCACTTCCACCAGACTGCGGGTGGTCAGGCCCAGCCACTCTTCACCCAGCCGGAACATCAACAACGATCGGGTGACGATCTCGCTGTCCAGCGGCGCGTGGGTCTGGTCCCGGTCGTCGCGCTGCAAGGTGTAGCGGTCGAGCAAGCGGGTGGCCGCCGCCGAATACACTGAGCAGTTGCGGCAGTGAATATGCTCGGCCAGCAACGGACAGGATTTATCGCCATGCACCCCGATGCGATTCCAGCAGTCATCGATGGCCTGGGCATCGTCATGGGTCAGGTTGTCATTCGCCGAACCACTCATTGTTCACGCTCACTGTCAGCCATGCGCCCGCTACGAGCGGCGCGGTCCTGCAATCGACGGGCGCCGGCCGCGTCTCCCTGGGAAGCCAGCAGCGCCGCCAGATGCACCAGGGCCTCGGCGTGTTGCGGTTCAAGATAGAGCGCCTTGCGATAAAAGCCCTGGGCCTCCAGCGCGCTACCGGCCATGTCACTGAGCAGCCCCAGCCAGTAGAAGACCTGGGCCGCCGGCGCATGACTGCTCAAGTATTGCTGGCAGGCGGCACGGGCTTCGGCACTTTTTCCAGCGTTGGCCAGCGCGGCGATATTGGCCAGCAAGGTAGCGGCGTCGCTGTTTTTCGGCTCAGTGATCGGGGTCACCCTTGCTGCGAACGGCCGGGGCCGGACCACCGGGGGGATGACGCGAGACGCGACCTGGCCAAGCGGCAGCGGGGCCGGCAGCGGAGTCGACGTCAAGGCGGGTAGCGGTTGTGGCTGCGGGGCACCTTGGCGACTGAAAGCGAACGACTGGGCAATCCCGATCGAACGCATGCCCAACCGCCCCAGCAAACTGCCCTCGGCGGGGCCGATAAACAGTACGCCGTCCTGGTGCGTCAGGCGCTTGAGCACCTCGAACACCTGCTGCTGGGTTGGCTGGTCGAAATAGATCAGCAGGTTGCGGCAGAACACAAAATCGTAAGGGGCCTCGTTCACCAGCAAGGTCGGATCCAGCAGGTTGCCCACTTGCAGACGCACCTGTTCACTCACCCGCTCGCTGAGGCGATAACCCTCTGCCTCGGCGTTGAAATGTCGCTCGCGAAAACCAAGGTCGGCGCCACGGAAAGAGTTCCTGCCGTAACGCGCTTGCCTGGCACGCTCTATCGACAGCGGACTGACGTCCAGCGCGTCCACCTTGAACTGATGCGGCCCCAGGCCCGCGTCGAGCAAGGCCATGGCGATGGAGTAAGGCTCTTCACCAGTGGAGCACGGCAAGCTGAGAATGCGCAGCGCGCGCAGGTGCCTGATTTCGGCCAGACGCTTGATCGCCAGTCTGGCAAGGGTGGCGAAGGACTCGGGATAACGGAAGAACCAGGTCTCCGGAACGATCACCGCTTCAATCAGCGCCTGTTGCTCCTGGGCCGAATGTTGCAGGCACTGCCAGTACTCCTCTGCGGTTCGCCCAGGCACGGCAATGATGCGCTGGCGCACGGCCCGCTCGATGATGGCGGTCCCGACGGAGGTGACATCCAGGCCGATACGCTCTTTGAGGAAATCGAAAAACCGCTGGTCGCTGTTCATGGGCGCCCCTCGAGGTCATCGAAACTCAACGGCGGCGAGGGAAACAGCACGGCACGGACCGACTCGTCGAGCAGGTCATTGACCCGTACCCATTGCAACAGGCCGCGCGCGTCTTCGCGCACCGGGCCCAAGTACGGCGCCTGTGGGTTGTCCAAGCCATAGGGGCGGAAATCCGCCGGATCGCAACGCAGGGTGTCGGTGGCCTGTTCCAGGATCAGCCCCAGAACCTGTCCCGCCTGCTGCGCGTCGGGGCGGTAATGCACCAGCACCAGCCGCGTACTGGTACGCGCCTGGGCGCTCTGACCGAAGGTCAGCCTGCACAGATCGATCACGGGGACCACCACGCCGCGCCAGGCAAACACGCCCGCCACCCAGGACGGTGCCCGGGCAATCGGCTTGAGGGGCAGGCGCGGCAGCACTTCCACCACATCGATGGCTTGCAGGGCGTAGCGTTCGTTGCCGATGCAAAACACCAGGAACAACGACTGACGGGCCGTCGCTGCGGCGCCACGTCTGGCCTCGAGCTCGCTCATCAGACTTTGAAACGCGAGACGCCGCTGCGCAGCCCCACGGCCACCTGGCTCAGTTCATCGATGGCGGAACTGGCCTGGCGCAGCGACTCCACCGTCTGACTGCTGGCGTCGCCCAGTTGCACCAAGGCGTGGTTGATCTGCTCGGCGCCGGTGGCCTGGGCCTGCATGCCTTCGTTGACCATCAACACCCGTGGCGCCAGCGCCTGCACCTGATGGATGATTTGCGACAGTTGCTCGCCGATCTGCTGCACCTCGGCCATGCCTCGGCGCACTTCTTCGGAGAACTTGTCCATGCCCATCACGCCAGCGGATACGGCGGACTGGATTTCGCGCACCATCTGCTCGATGTCGTAGGTCGCCACGGCCGTCTGATCCGCCAGGCGCCGCACCTCAGTGGCGACCACGGCAAAACCGCGACCGTACTCACCCGCCTTCTCGGCCTCGATGGCGGCATTGAGGGACAACAGGTTGGTCTGGTCGGCCACCTTGACGATGGTCACCACCACCTGGTTGATGTTGCCGGCCTTCTCGTTGAGGATCGCCAACTTGGCATTCACCAGATCCGCGGCGCCCATCACCGAGTGCATGGTTTCTTCCATGCGCGCCAGGCCTTGCTGGCCGGAACCGGCGGCCACCGAGGCCTGATCGGCAGCACTGGACACTTCGGTCATGGTGCGCACCAGATCACGGGACGTGGCGGCGATTTCTCGAGAGGTCGCGCCGATCTCCGTCGTGGTAGCGGCGGTTTCCGTGGCGGTGGCCTGTTGCTCACGGGAGGTGGCCGCGATCTCGGTCACCGAGGTAGTGACCTGCACCGAAGAACGCTGGGCCTGGGACACCAACGATGTCAGCTCGGCCATCATGTCGTTAAAGCCGGTTTCTACCGCACCGAACTCGTCTTTACGCGCAAGGTTCAGGCGCCCGCTCAGGTCGCCGCTGCGCATGACGCCGAGAATTTCCACAATGCGGTTCATCGGCGCCATGATCGCGCGCATCAAGAGCAGGCCGCAGAGCATGGCAATGAGCACCGCCACGAGAAACGACAGCCCCATGGCAACTTCAGCGGCGGTTACCGACTGACTGATGGTCAGGGCGGCTTTTTCCGCCCGTTCACGGTTGCGCTCGATGATCTGGTTCAAATGCCCGCGACCAGCCAGCCATGCGGGCGTCAGCTCCTTCTCCAGCGCCAGCTGTGCCCCGTCATAATCCTTGCGTTCATACAGGTCCAGAACCTTCGCCAGGGCCTTGTTGAAGTCCTGATGATTGACCTCGAATTCGTCGAAGGAGACTTGGTCGGCAGGGTCCTGGATCAGCTTTTGATAGTGCTGGATTTCCTCGCGCAGATGCTGCTCGTAACCCTGGTAGAGCGCCTTGTCCTCGGCAGTGATTTCCCGCAGTCCCGAGAGGCCGACGATCTGCTGGGTCTTGACGTAACTGTCGACCCAGCCACCGCGAATCATGGAACTGTAATACACCCCCGGCACCGCGTAGACGCGCACTTTTTCTTCACTGGCCTCGATCTTCAACAACCGCGAATACGTGACGACCACCATTAGCAGCATGATGGCGATGATTACCGCAAAACTCGCCAGGATGCGTTGGCGCAACGTCCAGTTCTTCACAGTGAAACCTCAGGCATTTGAAATGCTGGGGAGTATAGCCGAGGGCGACGTTGCGGCTGTATGGCGGCGGTGGATGATTTAAACGAGGCCGACTCGCCGCACTTGAAGAATCGAATGCGCCCCTGTGGCGAGGGAGCTTGCTCCCGCTGGGTGGCGAAGCCGCCCTAAGGTGTCTTCCTGACGAACCCAGTCAGCCGGTTTTGCGCCGGCTGCGCCGTCGAGCGGGAGCAAGCTCCCTCGCCACAGGGGGTTGCGTCAGCCCCCAATTTCAGCACGGGCCACAAAACCAGTGTGAAAGCGGGCTCGTTCGCTCCCACAAGGGATGTTGGGACTATGTTATAGAGCAGCCTGACGTACCTGCTTCTCCAGCTCGGTCTTCAAACCCGGCTCCAGTTTGAGCTGGCGCGCCAGTTCATCGAGGTAGGATTTCTCCATGAAGTTTTCCTCATCCACCAGCATCACGCTGGCGATGTACATTTCGGCGGCCATTTCCGGCGTGCTGGCGGCCCGGGCGACGTCGGTGGGGTCCAGGGGTTTGTTGAGCTCGGCGTGCAGCCAGTGTTGCAGTTCCTGATCGTTGTCGAGCTTGATGAATTCGCCTTCGATCAACTGCTTTTCACGCTCGTCGACGTGGCCATCGGCCTTGGCTGCGGCCACCAGGGCCGTGAGGATTGCCTGGCTGTGCTGCTCGACCTGGGCCGGAGGTAGACGATCCAGCGTCTGCGGTTCAGTTTTCGGCGCACTGCCCTGCTGGGCTTGCCAATTGCCATAGGCCTTGTAGGCGATCACACCCAATGCCGCCAGACCACCGTAGGTCAGGGCCTTGCCGCCAAACTGGCGAGCCTTCTTGTTGCCCAGCAACAGGCCCATGGCTCCGGCGGCCAGCGCCCCGCCACCCGCGCCGGAGAGCATCCCGCCCAAATTGCCGGCGCCACCGCCGAGCAAACCGCCCAGGCCGCCGGATGACTTGCCTTGGGCGCCGCCAGCCTTGTTCTGCAACATTTCCTGACCGGACTTGAGAAGCTGATCGAGCAATCCACGGGTGTTCATTTGCTGCCTCCACGCATTCGGGTAACCGGATCATTAAGGCAATCAGCCTAGTTCGAAAGTGCCCGCGCCTGTCGGTGAGAGTGCTTCGAGATGTTGCTCGCCGATTTTCTTGTGGCTGCGGCGAACCCGATAAAACGATATAGACTCGAACCCACTGAAAAAACGCCGCAAAAACAGCTTTGACGAGGGATTGGACATGCAAACCAAACTGCTGATCAATGGCCAACTGGTGAACGGCGACGGACCCGGCCAAGCCGTGTTCAACCCAGCGCTGGGCCGGGTGCTGGTGGAAATCAACGAAGCCAGCGAAGCCCAGGTCGATGCCGCCGTGCGCGCGGCCGACAATGCCTTCGAAAACTGGTCTCAGGTTCCGCCCAAAGACAGGTCTGTGCTGCTGCTCAGGCTGGCCGATGCCATCGAAGCCCACGCTGAAGAGCTGGCGAAGCTGGAATCGGACAACTGCGGCAAGCCCTTGAACGCCGTGCTCAACGACGAGATTCCGGCCATTGCCGACGTGTTCCGTTTCTTTGCCGGCGCCAGCCGGTGCATGAGCGGTTCGGCAGGAGGCGAATACCTGCCGGGACACACGTCGATGACCCGCCGCGACCCGGTGGGCGTGATCGCCTCCATCGCGCCGTGGAATTACCCGCTGATGATGGTCGCCTGGAAAATCGCCCCGGCCCTGGCCGCCGGTAATACCGTGGTGCTCAAACCCTCGGAGCAGACCCCGCTGACGGCGTTGCGCCTGGCGGAACTGGCGTCGGATATTTTCCCCGCTGGCGTACTGAACGTCGTGTTCGGGCGTGGGCAGACTGTCGGCCAACCGTTGGTCACCCACGCGAAAGTGCGCATGGTGTCACTGACCGGCTCCATCGCCACGGGCGCAAACATCATTTCCAGCACCGCCGACAGCGTCAAACGCACCCACATGGAGCTGGGCGGCAAAGCCCCGGTGATCATTTTCGACGATGCCGACATTGACGCGGCCGTGGAAGGCATCCGCACCTTTGGGTTCTACAATGCCGGCCAGGATTGCACCGCTGCCTGCCGCATTTATGCCCAACAAGGCATCTACGACCGGTTCGTCGAGAAACTTGGCGCGGCGGTGGCCAGTATCAAGTACGGCCTGCAAACCGCCCCGGACACCGAGATGGGCCCGCTGATCACTGCCCAGCACCGCGACCGCGTGGCCGGCTTCGTCGAACGGGCCATCGCCCAGTCGCATATCCGCCTGATTACTGGTGGCAAGGCCGTGGATGGCAACGGGTTCTTCTTTGAACCGACAGTGTTGGCCGACGCCCAGCAGGACGACGAAATCGTGCGCCGCGAGGTTTTTGGGCCAGTGGTGTCCGTCACGCCGTTCATCGACGAAGCGCAGGTGCTGGCCTGGGCCAACGACTCGGACTACGGCCTGGCGTCTTCAGTCTGGACCGCCGACATCGGCCGCGCCCATCGCCTCGCGGCACGCCTGCAATATGGCTGCACCTGGGTCAATACCCACTTCATGCTTGTCAGCGAAATGCCCCATGGCGGTCAGAAACGTTCTGGTTATGGCAAGGACATGTCGATGTATGGGCTGGAGGACTACACGGTGGTGCGGCATGTGATGTTCAAGCATTGAGCCAAAGAACGACTACCATGGCCGGACGGCAGAGTCTGGTCGTGGCGGTTCAAGTGTCATGACGGCACTAGCAACGCCACTGAAGGAAAATAGCTTCGGTAACGTTTGGCATCGCGGGTGAGCAAGGGCAGGCCATTCACAGCAGCATGGGCGCCGATAAAAAAATCGGCCAACACGTTATTTTTTCCGCCCCCTACCTTTCGGTAACGCACAAAAGCCTTCCCTGCGAGGAACAATGCCGGTCGAGGTACTTCCTGCATCAGCAGCCCGAGCTCAGCAACAACCTCATCCAACGCTTCAAAGGTGGAAAAAGTCTGAGACAGTTCGGCATAGATAATCGGGTTGATGACAAGGTCATGGGCTTGCGATTGGGCCCGCAGTTGCTGGATAGACCAATCAGCCCAAACGGGATCGTTTTCCAGGACATCAATCAAAACGTTGGTGTCGACCAGTATCATTAATCTTCACCACGCAAGAGCGCCATCAGCTCATCCGTGCGCCATTTGATATCCGCCTTACCACGGGCAGCCTCGAAACGATCATGGACTGTTTTCTTCGCTGCTTGGGGTTTACCGGCATGGAGCACCACCTCACCCTGCGCGTTGACACTAAACTCGATTGCACAACCCGGAATCAAATGCAGCGCATCGCGAATTGGCTTAGGAATGGTGACCTGCCCCTTACTCGTCATCGTTGTCGACACAATGTTCTCCTTTGAAGTATTACCTTTGCCTGAAAAGTAATACTTCATGCCTGGGGGTGCAACCGCCGCTGATCCGCAACCATTCAAAACCTCGAAACACTGCGCATTGCATCCATCAGGCAACGCATGGCGATCCGGTCGTTTTCCGACAGCTCCCGATAGCGTTCCACCAGCCTTAATTCGTCCATGCTGAGCGGCCGTGTCCTGCGCGCGTTCGTCAAGCATGGAAGGATCCCCAGCAATTCGGTGATGCCCTGTATTTTTGTCATTGAGCCTTGTCCTTCTGGTACGTCGAATTGACCTGATAACGCCTGCTGAATCCACGGGTTCAACCTCTGTCACGTTAAAGGATAGGGATGATTCACACCGTGGAAAGGGAGTTTTAGAGTAATTAGTCAAAAAATGCAGAGTTAGCCGATAAAAAAGGAAATATCTGTAAGGAAATTTAACCAAACCACGCTTTCCTCTCTCTCCCGACCTGCGTATCCCCTATGATTTTGCGCCTCGGTGAACCGATCCAGCTCTCAGGCATCTGTTCTAACGTCCGTCGCGTTTGGCCAAAGGCATGTCCGAACTTCTTTACCAGTCTTCGTTGCCAGGAAAGGCTCGGGATTGTTTCCAGAAAGGTTGTATTTATGCACCGCAGGAATCTGCTCAAGGCCTCCATGGCTTTCGCTGCCTACACCGGGCTTTCGGCCTCAGGACTCATGGCCGCACGCGCCTGGGCTGCTGACCGGACCGCCGACGGCAAGGCGCGTCCTTTCGATTTCAATGGTTTGAAAGAACAGGCCCGCGAACTGTCCAAGAGCCGTTACGTCGACACCAAGCAAGTCTTGCCGCCGACACTGGCGATGATGTCCCCGTTGCAATTCAACGCTATCCGCTACGATGCCAACCACTCGCTGTGGAATGAGCTGGACGGTCAGTTGGACGTGCAGTTTTTCCACGTCGGCATGGGCTTCAAGCAACCGGTGCGCATGTACAGCGTCGACGCCAAGACCCGTATGGCCCGTGAAGTGCACTTCCGCCCGGAGTTGTTCAACTATGAGAAAACCACGGTCAACACTTCGCAACTGACCGGTGATCTGGGCTTCTCAGGGTTCAGGGTGTTCAAGGCGCCGGAACTGGACCGGCACGACATCGTTTCGTTTCTGGGGGCCAGTTATTTCCGCGCCGTGGACAACACCGGCCAGTACGGGTTATCGGCCCGTGGCCTGGCCATCGACACGTACGCCAAGAAGCGTGAGGAGTTTCCGGACTTCACCAAGTTCTGGTTCGAAATCCCGGACAAGAACAGCACCCGTTTCGTGGTCTACGCCCTGCTCGACTCCCCCAGCGCCACCGGCGCCTATCGCTTTGACATCGATTGCCAGCCCACCCGTGTCGTGATGGAGATCGATGCGCACATCAATGCGCGTACCGCCATCGAGCAACTGGGCATCGCACCGATGACCAGCATGTTCAGCTGCGGCACCGTTGAGCGGCGCATGTGCGACACCATCCACCCGCAAATTCACGACTCCGACCGACTGGCGATGTGGCGCGGCAATGGCGAGTGGGTCTGTCGCCCGCTGAACAACCCCGCCACCCTGCAGTTCAATGCCTTCGCCGACAACAACCCCAAAGGCTTTGGCCTGGTGCAGACCGACCACGACTTCGCCAGCTACCAGGACACCGTGGACTGGTACAGCAAGCGCCCAAGCCTGTGGGTCGAACCTACGACGGCCTGGGGCGAAGGCTCGGTGGATCTGCTGGAGATTCCTACCACCGGTGAAACCCTGGACAACATCGTCGCGTTCTGGACGCCGAAAAAGCCGGTCGCCGCCGGTGAATCGCTCAACTATGGCTACAAGCTCTACTGGAGCGCCCTGCCACCGGTGAGCACGGAGCTGGCCCAGGTCAACGCGACCCGTTCAGGCATGGGCGGTTTCATCGAAGGCTGGGCACCGGGCGAGCACTACCCTACCGTCTGGGCCCGACGCTTTGCCGTGGACTTCAACGGCGGCGGTCTCGACCAGCTCCCCCCCGGCACCGGTATCGAACCGGTCGTGACCTGCTCCCACGGCGAGGTGAAGGACTTCAACGTGCTGGTGCTGGATGCGATCAAGGGTTACCGCATCACCTTCGACTGGTACCCGACCGACGACCGCGTGGACCCGGTGGAGATGCGCCTGTTCCTGCGCACCAAGGACCGGACCTTGAGCGAGACCTGGCTGTACCAGTACTTCCCGCCGGCGCCGGATAAGCGTAAATACCCTTAAGCCTTCAGCGTCAGGGATGACGCCATCGCGAGCAGGCTCGCTCCCACAGGGTAGGGTGTGGATCACAAGTTCTGTGAACAACACCAATCCACTGTGGGAGCGAGCCTGCTCGCGATGAGGCAAGTACAGACGCCGGACCATCCAGCCCAATAAACAAAAGCCCCGGCCTAAAAACCGGGGCTTTTTGTTTCAAGCTAACGCTTAATCGCGCAAATCCGACTCATGAATCGGCTGTTCCCGGTGCGTGGCCCGCTGGTACTGCGCTGGCCACGTGGCCTTGCGTCCCCCCAAGTCATCATCGGCATGCAACGCCCAGTACGGGTCGCGCAACAATTCGCGGGCCAGGAAAATGATGTCGGCCTGGCAGGTTCGCAAGATGTGCTCGGCCTGGGCCGGTTCGGTAATCATGCCGACAGTGCCGGTGGCGATTTCCGACTCCTTGCGCACCCGTTCGGCAAACCGCGTCTGATACCCGGGACCGGTGGGAATTTCTGCATTCGCGGCGGTGCCGCCCGAGGACACATCGATCAGGTCCACCCCCAGTGCCCGGAATCTTCGCGCCAGCTCCACGGTTTCATCCGGGTTCCAGCCATCTTCGACCCAGTCGGTGGCCGATACGCGCACGAACACCGGCAGCTCCTCAGGCCATACGGCCCTGACCGCTTCGGTCACTTGCAGCACCAGCCGGATGCGATTCTCGAACGAGCCGCCGTATTGATCACGACGCTGATTGCTCAAGGGAGACAGGAATTGATGCAGTAGATAGCCGTGGGCGGCGTGGACTTCCACGACTTTGAAGCCGGCCGTCAGGCTACGTTTGGCCGCCTCCACGAACGCCTGGATGACACCGGCAATCTGCCCCTCGTCCAGTTGGACCGGCTGGGTGTGCTGCGGATCGAAGGCAATCGGCGATGGGCCGACCGGAATCCAGCCACCCTCCTCCGGTTTTACGCTGCCATGCTTGCCGAGCCAGGGCCGCCAGGTGCTGGCCTTGCGTCCGGCGTGGGCCAGTTGTATGCCCGGCACGGCCCCTTGGGCGGTGATGAAGCGGGTAATGCGTTGCAGGGGGCCGATCTGTTCATCGTTCCACAACCCCAGGTCCTGATCGGTGATGCGGCCGTCAGCAGTGACGGCAGTGGCTTCGGTGAACACCAGGCCGGCGCCACCCACGGCGCGGCTGCCGAGGTGTACCAGGTGCCAGTCATTGGCCAGGCCATCGGCGCTCGAATACTGGCACATCGGCGACACGGCGATGCGATTGGGCAGGGTCAATTGGCGAAGGGTATAGGGTTCCAGCAGCAGACTCATGGGGCACCTCTCGAATCAGTGGGCAGGCTCCAGGGTTCTGTTTGAAAAGTCGACGAGTGACAAAAAGGTGCAACACCCGCCCCCGCGGGCAAAGAAATCCGACAAGACGTCACAAGGGCTATCAAGCAGTGCTTAGAGCCTAGTCGACAACCCGGGATCAGGGTGGGTTCAGAATTAAAAACCGCCCCTGATTCTCGTGTGGGAGCAAAGCTTGCTCGCGAGACAGGCACCTCGTTCTTTGAAAAACCGCATCGCCTTCATCGCGGGCAAGCCTGGCTCCCACACAAGGAGTCGCCACTCAGCAGATGAGTATTGGAGCCTACCGCGGTTCGATATGGGCAATCATCAACTGCACCGTTTCCTGGCCGCGAAACTCGTTGAGGTCGAGTTTGTAGGCCAGTTCCACCCAGCGCACCGTGGGGTTTGGCCAGATATCGCGATCGATGCCGAAGGCGATACCGTCGAGCTTCACCGAGCCGCACTCGCTCTTGAGGACGACCTTGAGGTGCCGCTCGCCCACCACGCGCTGTTCGACCAACTGGAACACCCCGTGAAACATCGGCTCCGGGAAGTGCTGACCCCAGGGCCCGGCGTGACGCAACGCCCGAGCCAGCTCCAGGTGAAACTCTTCCACCGCCAGGGTGCCGTCCGACAACAGGCGCCCGGTCAGGTCTTCTTCACGCAATTGTCGGCGCACTTCAGCGTCGAATGCCTCGGCGAACGCTGGAAAATTCTCTTGCGCCAACGTCAGTCCCGCCGCCATGGCATGGCCACCATACTTGCTGATCAGCGTCGGATGTTGCGCGGCCACTACACTCAGGGCATCGCGAATATGAAAACCCGGCACCGAGCGCCCCGACCCCTTGAGCAGGCCGTCTCCGGCATCGGCAAAAGCAATGGTCGGACGGAAATAACGCTCCTTCATCCGCGAGGCGAGAATCCCGATAACGCCCTGGTGCCACTGTGGATCGAACAGGCATAAACCGAACGGCATCGATTCCACCGGCAAATCCTTGAGCTGGGCCAGTGCTTCACGCTGCATGCCCTGCTCGATGGATTTGCGGTCCTGGTTCATGCCGTCCAGTTGCGCCGCCATCTCCCGCGCCAAAGCCGGATCGTCAGTGAGCAGGCATTCGATGCCCAGGCTCATGTCGTCCAGACGCCCGGCTGCGTTCAGGCGCGGGCCGAGGATAAAGCCGAGGTCGGTGGAGGTGATGCGAGAATGATCGCGCCTGGCCACTTCCAGGATGGCCTTGATACCGGGGCGGGCACGCCCGGCACGAATGCGTTCCAGGCCCTGATGCACCAGGATCCGGTTGTTGGCGTCAAGGGGCACCACATCCGCCACGCTGCCCAGTGCCACCAGATCCAACAGTTCGCCGATGTTTGGCTGGGGGCTGCTGGCGTACCGGCCCAGGCTGCGCAGACGCGCCCGCAACGCCATCAGCACATAAAAAATCACACCGACACCGGCCAATGCCTTGCTCGGGAACTCACAGCCTGGCTGGTTCGGGTTGACGATGGCGTCGGCCGCCGGCAGTTCGAGGCCCGGCAAATGGTGGTCGGTAACCAACACCTTGAGCCCCGCCGCCTTCGCCGCCGCCACACCTTCGACGCTGGAAATGCCGTTGTCCACGGTGATCAGCAACTGCGGCTCGCGGGTCAGGGCGACCTGGACAATTTCCGGGGTCAGTCCGTAGCCGTATTCGAAGCGATTGGGCACCAGATAATCGACATGGGCGGCGCCGAGCAAACGCAGGCCCAACATGCCCACCGTGCTGGCCGTCGCGCCGTCGGCATCGAAGTCGCCAACAATCAGGATGCGCTGGCGTTGCTCCAGCGCCACCACCAACAGATCCACCGCCGCGTCGATGCCCTTGAGTTGCTGATAAGGAATCAAGCGCGCCAGGCTCTTGTCCAGTTCAGCCTCGGACTGCACGCCACGGGCCGCATACAGGCGCGTCAACAGGGGCGGCAGATCACCGAGAAATGGCAGGGTGTCGGGTAACTGGCGGGGTTCTATGCGCATGGGGTGACGGATATTTCTCTGGATAATCGTGAAAATTCTGGCAAGGGAGCTTGTGTGGGAGCGGGCTTGCTCGCGAAAGCGGCGGCACATTCAACATAAATGCAAACTGATCTACCGTATTCGCGAGCAAGCCCGCTTCCACAATGAGTTCAATTGATGCCGAGGCGGGATCAGCCGCGCTCACCCAGCAACCATTGCAACTGGACTTCATGCTGGCCGCGATCATCGGTCACGAAAATCGTCCCCTCGCTGATCATCACATCCCACTTGATCACGCGGGGCATGTCCTTAGCGAGCGTCTCCAGCACCTCCTGAGGCACGGAGGCGATGTTGACGTTCTTGAGGTTCTTGACCGCCGGGATCACCTTGCCTTCCCAGACCCGCAGGCTGCCATAGGCCAACAGGCTGGTACGTTCGGTACGGCGCGAGCACCAGGTCAGGCGGTCGGCATCGGGCTGGCCAACTTCAATCCAGTGCAATACACGGTCATCCAGACTTTTTTCCCACAGCGCTGGTTCATCGACGTCCGACAGACCCCGGCCAAACGCCAGCAGTTCGTTGTACCAGAAAGCGTAGGCCAACAGACGCACGGTCATACGCTCCTCGGTTTCCGAAGGATGACGGGCGATGGTCTGCTTCACGTTCTCGTACACACTGCGGTCGAGGTCGGTGAGGTTCAGTTCAAACTTGTAGGTCGTGGACGGCTGGGCCATGAACGGGCTTCTTGATACAGGGAAAGGCGGCAAGTCTAACCGATGAGGTGGGTATTCCACGAATTGCCGACCATCAACCTGCGGCGACTGGAGCCGGCCTATGATAAAACGCTCCATTCGTTCTGCCTTTGTTCTACAGGATCCGTCATGTCGCTTACTGCCAAACCCCTTGCGGGCGTCAAAGTCATCGAACTCGGCACCTTGATCGCCGGACCTTTCGCCTCGCGGATCTGCGGTGAGTTCGGTGCCGAGGTGATCAAGGTCGAGTCGCCCGATGGCGGCGACCCGTTACGTAAATGGCGCAAGCTGTATGAAGGCACGTCCTTGTGGTGGTTCGTTCAGGCACGGAACAAGAAATCCCTGACCCTGAACCTCAAGCACCCCGAAGGTCTGGCGATTCTGAAACAGCTGCTCGGCGAAGCCGACATCCTGATCGAGAATTTTCGCCCCGGTGTGCTGGAAAAACTCGGCCTGGGCTGGGATGTGTTGCATACGCTGAACCCGAAGCTGGTCATGGTGCGGCTCTCGGGCTTCGGTCAGACCGGGCCGATGAAAGATCAACCCGGGTTTGGCGCAGTGGGCGAGTCCATGGGTGGCCTGCGCTACATCACCGGCTTCGAAGACCGGCCACCGGTGCGCACCGGCATATCCATCGGTGATTCGATTGCCGCCCTCTGGGGCGTGATTGGCGCACTGATGGCGCTGCGTCATCGCGAGGTCAACGGCGGAGCCGGGCAAGTGGTGGACGTGGCGCTGTACGAAGCGATTTTCGCCATGATGGAAAGCATGGTGCCGGAGTTCGACGTGTTCGGCTTCATCCGCGAGCGCACCGGCAACATCATGCCCGGCATCACCCCGTCGTCCATCCACACCAGTGCCGATGGCAAGCACGTGCAGATCGGCGCCAACGGCGACGCGATCTTCAAGCGCTTCATGCAGGTCATTGGCCGTGACGATCTGGCCAATGACCCGCAACTGGCCAGCAATGATGGGCGCGACACTCGCCGCGATGAGCTGTACGGGGTCATTGATCGCTGGGTCAATTCACTGCCGCTCGATACCGTCATCGAGCACTTGAATCAGGCAGGAGTGCCGGCCAGCCGGATTTTCAGCGCCGAAGATATGTTCAGCGATCCGCAGTTCCTGGCCCGGGAAATGTTTCTTAAGGCCAAGCTGCCGGACGGCAAGGCGTTCAAGATGCCGGGCATCGTACCGAAACTCTCCGACACACCGGGCACCTCTGAATGGGTGGGGCCAGCGCTGGGTGAGCATAATGCCCAAGTACTCGGCGAGCTTGGCTACGATGCACAGCAAATCGCCAAGCTGCGCACCGACGGCGCCATTTGAGGCGCCCTGCAGTGAACGAAAGTCTGTGATGACTGAAGATCAACTGTGGGAGCGAGCCTGCTCGCGATAACGGTGTGCCAGTCATTACCCAGCCTACTGACCCGACGCTATCGCGAGCAGGCTCGCTCCCACAGAGTTACTGCGCCGCCCAGCGGCAGAGCACGCTAAAACCTAAAACGACGGGCAAAAAGAAACCCCGAGAAGTGGGGAGACAACTCGGGGTTAAACGCGACCATTGAGGTCGGTACAACAAGCGACAAGCACCGGAGCACAATGCTTGATCTTGCTGGTAAAAGCTCTGACTCATCAGGACGTAGGAAGGTTCCCACGAAATAGCGCTCAATTCGGGATAGCCATGACCTTGTCACGTGCCAGATTGCGCAACGCCGCGATCACACAGGGCTCAAGACGCCCCTCGGCAATCAGCACATCGCGATGCAGGCCATCGACCACGTCCGTCAGTTGGCGTCTGTCGGTCAATTGGGCCTGGTTGAACAGGCGTTCGACCATGATGGCCCCGCAGGCATTCTTCAGCGTTACCAGGCACTCGCCTCTGGCGCCAGAGGGAGTCAGCGTCACCTGATACGGGCTCAAAGCCTCACCCAGCAATAGGCTGATACTTTCCATTCGCTCACCCTTCAATAGTCCGAAAACAACTGCTTGTTCACAGTAAATGACCGTGCGCTGCAGTAGAAAGTTCGTTCGCATACCGAGCCGGTACACCTCGAAGCCGTTCAACCGAGCATGCGCGTCCAATATGACAGGCAAACAACAGCTGCCGCTGGAAGAAACTTTCTCGCGAGCCGCCTGCGTCAAGCCAGCGATTGCTCGGAACGGTTCCATCGGCGCCCGACATCGATCCAGCCTCCCAACAAACCGCGCAACTGCCCGTCGGCCCCATAAAAAGGCACTGACCAATGATGGATTTTCCGGAATCCACTCCTGAACATCAGTTGACGATCGACGAACCGGGACTGGCCGGTTCGCAGTTGCTCCATGACCTCGCCATGCAGCAACTCGGCAGTCGCCGGCGGGAACACTGCAGAGTCCGTCAGCCGGGTTCCCCGCAACTTTTCAAAGCGCGTCGCGAACTGTTCTTCGTAACTCTTGTTGCACATGATCAGACGCCCTTCCAGATCACGGATGAAAATCGGATCGGGAATGGCATCCATCAAGGCCCTCTGGAGCATCAACTGATCATTGAGGACAGCCTCGGCCTTGAGGCGCTGGTCGATTTGTATCTGCAGGCGGCGGTTCCAAAGCAGAGACAGCAGAGCGAACAACACGACCACCGTCACACACCAATACCCCCACTGGGAAATCCGCAACCAGACCGATGGCGCCTGGCCAGGGGCGATACCTGCCATCCATTTGGAGCGCAGCGCTCGCATTTCCTCGGCCGGAAAAACCTCCAGCGCTTTGTTCAGAATACTCAGCAATGGGAGCAGATCCTGACGCACGGCCAGATAGTCCGGTTCCCACTTGCCCTCCAGGCTTCTTCCTACACGCAACTGTCCTGCCGGATAAAGATGCACCCCGGTTTCGTTTTCAATGGTGGCGTGGGCCTCCCGGCTCTCCACCAGGGCCCTCGCTTCCCCGTAAGTCTTGACCGTGCGCAACTCGATGGCCGGGTAGTCGCGCCGGATTTGTGCTTCCAAGGCATGTCGCGCCGGCAATGCCAGGATCTTGCCATTGAGCTGCTCCAGCGAATCGGGGACGGCCTCCCCGTCGCGTCCGACGAATACCCAGCCGGAGCCGCCAAAGGCGTGGCTGAAGTTCAGAAAATCCCTGCGCTCGTCGTTCATCGCCAGCGTGGTCGTCATGTCGGCCTCTGCGTTCTCCAGCATGGCCAGCAATTGATCAGGGGAGAACGACTCGCGATGCACAAATTCAAGGCCCGTCATGCGTGCAATACGCTGGAGAATGTCGTTGTTCAGGCCGTTCCATTGCCCATGCTCATTCTTGAACAGGTACAACGGAAACTGCATCGAGGCCACGATGACCTGTGGGTTCTCCTTGATCCACTTCAATTCCTGCGGATCCAGCGCCAACCGCTCGACGGGACCGAACGGTGGCGTTTCGTAGGCCGCCAACTGCGCCGCGTCCACCCCCAACGCCCAGTACATCAGGACCAGGCCCATCATCCAGCTCAGGGCTGGTTTGCGTCTGATAAAAAACAACATCTGCATTTCCTTCGAGATTACTCGCCCGTCCCTCCAAGGGCGAAAACCCGATCAGTTTGGCATGCAGAAACAAGAAAGCCCGTCAGGAGACGGGCTTCAAAATGTGACAGGTTTTCAGCGTTCAGAGAGGCTTGCCGCGGTTGCCATGCTGACTGACAAAGGCCTGCACGGCTTTCAAGTCATTGGGTAACACGGTGCAACGCTCATCTCGCTCAAACAAATCAGAAAGATGTGCGGGTAGTTCAAGCGCTTTTCCTACGCCAGCCTTCTCCACCGCTTCCGGAAACTTGACCGGATGAGCAGTGCCCAGGATCACCATCGGGATGTCCAGACTGCGACGGCACTCACGAGCGGCTCTCACGCCGATGGCTGTATGAGGATCGAGCAATTCACCGCTCTGCTCGAACACCTCGGCAATGGTCTCGCAGGTTTGCGCATCATCCACCGCCAGGGAGTCGAACAACTTGCGCGCTTCAGTCCAGCGCTCAGGCTCGACGCTGAAACCACCGCCCTGCCGGAAGCTGTCCATCAGGCCGGCAATCGCCGCACCATTGCGACCGTGCAGGTCGAACAGCAAGCGCTCGAAGTTCGACGACACCATGATGTCCATGGACGGCGACAGCGTGGCGTGCAGCGTTTCCTTGACGTACTGGTTGCCGCTCATGAAGCGGTGCAGGATGTCGTTGCGGTTGGTGGCCACGATCAACTGGTTGATCGGCAGCCCCATGTTGCGCGCCAGGTAACCGGCAAAGATATCGCCGAAGTTGCCCGTAGGCACCGAGAACGCTACCGAACGGGCCGGGCCGCCCAGTTGCAGGGCCGCGTGGAAGTAATAAACGATCTGGGCCATGATCCGCGCCCAGTTGATCGAATTCACCGCCACCAGCCGCGTCCCTTTGAGGAAGCTCTGGTCGGCAAAACTGGCCTTGACCATTTCCTGGCAGTCATCGAAGTTGCCTTCGATGGCGATGTTATGGATGTTGTCGCCGAAAATCGTCGTCATCTGCCGACGCTGCACTTCCGAGACACGGTTGTGCGGGTGCAGGATGAAAATGTCGACGTTCTCGCAATGCTTGCAGCCTTCGATGGCGGCCGAACCGGTGTCGCCGGAGGTAGCGCCGACAATCACGACACGCTCGCCACGCTTTTGCAGCACGTAGTCCAGCAGACGACCGAGCAATTGCAGGGCGAAGTCCTTGAAGGCCAGGGTCGGGCCGTGGAACAGCTCCATCACCCATTCATTACCGTTGAGCTGACGCAGCGGTGCGATGGCGTTATGGGAAAAGACGCCATAGGTCTCTTCCAGGATTTTCTTGAAATCGGCGTCCGGAATGCTGCCGGTGACAAACGGGCGCATGACTCGGAAAGCCAACTCGTGATACGACAAGCCGGCCCAGGAGGCGATCTCTTCCTGGGTGAAACGCGGCAGGTTTTCCGGCACATAGAGGCCGCCGTCCGTGGCCAGGCCGGCCAGCAGGACATCTTCGAAATTCAGGGCCGGTGCCTGGCCGCGGGTGCTGATATAGCGCATGGGGGCAAACCTTTGGTTTGAGCTTCGAGCTACAAGCTACAAGCGACAAGTTAAAAGCAGCCGGGCTTCCACTTGTAGCTTGCAGCTCATGGCTTGCAGCTTTATTGACTTAACTTGCAGCGTTCAGCTTGGCGCTTGCAGCTGCTTCAATTCAAATGCTCGACGCGGATACGGACCACCGGACCCACCACGCCCTGCAGGGCCTCCAACGCGGTGATCGCGTCGTTGATGCGCTGCTCGACCACTCGGTGGGTCAGCAGGATCATCGGCACCAGGCCGTCGTGCTCCTCGACTTCCTTCTGCATGATCGACTCGATGTTGATGCCGCGCTCCGAAAGAATGCTTGCCACCTGGGCCAGTACGCCTGGATGGTCCTTGGCCTGGATACGCAGGTAGTAGGCACTTTCGCATGCTTCGATCGGAAGAATCGGATGATCCGACAGCGAGTCCGGCTGGAAAGCCAGGTGCGGCACACGGTTCTCCGGGTCGGAGGTCATCGCGCGCACCACATCCACCAGGTCGGCCACCACCGAAGAAGCGGTCGGTTCCATGCCGGCGCCAGCGCCGTAGAACAGCGTGGAGCCCGCAGCGTCGCCATTGACCATCACCGCGTTCATCACGCCGTTGACGTTGGCGATCAAGCGATCGGCCGGGATCAAGGTCGGGTGCACGCGCAGTTCGATGCCACTGGCCGTGCTACGGGCCACGCCCAGGTGCTTGATGCGATAGCCCAGGGCCTCAGCGTAGTTCACGTCAGCGGTGGTCAGCTTGGTGATGCCTTCGGTGTAGGCCTTGTCGAATTGCAGCGGAATACCAAAGGCGATGGACGCCAGGATCGTCAGCTTGTGGGCCGCGTCGATGCCTTCCACGTCGAACGTCGGATCGGCTTCTGCGTAACCCAGGGCCTGGGCCTCGGCGAGCACGTCTTCGAAGGTGCGACCCTTCTCGCGCATCTCGGTGAGGATGAAGTTACCGGTGCCGTTGATGATCCCCGCGACCCAGTTGATGCGGTTGGCCGACAGGCCTTCGCGGATCGCCTTGATCACCGGAATGCCACCGGCCACGGCGGCTTCGAACGCGACGATCACGCCCTTTTCCCGCGCTTTGGCGAAAATCTCATTACCGTGAACAGCGATAAGCGCCTTGTTCGCGGTGACCACATGCTTGCCATTCTCGATGGCCTTGAGTACCAGCTCGCGGGCAACGGTATAGCCGCCCATCAGCTCTATGACGATGTCGATCTCAGGGTTCGTGGCCACTTCGAAGACATCGTTGGTAATCGCAATACCGGTCGTCTGGAACTGAGGCTTTGGCGTGCGCATGGCAATTTGTGCCACTTCGATTCCACGCCCGGCACGACGAGCAATTTCCTCGGCGTTGCGCTGAAGTACGTTGAAGGTGCCGCCACCGACGGTACCTAACCCACAGATGCCTACTTTGACCGGATTCACTCTTGACTCCCCATGAAACGGCCGACGCAAGGTCGGCCGTGAAATACAGCCGCGCAGCAACGCGACTTTGTGTTTAACGGCCCGACGAAGGTTTTCGCCGAGCCGTGATCTTCATAAAGGCACGGCCCATGATCATTTGGCGCCAAGGGCCAGTTTGGCGACTTGCGGCGCCGGCTGGTAGCCCGGAATCACCTGGCCGTCCGCCAAAACGATGGCCGGCGTACCGTTCACACCGATGGACTGCCCGAGGGCGAACTGCTTGGAAACCGGATTTTCGCACTTGGCGGCCTTGATTTCCTTGCCATCGACCATTTTGTCCATGGCCGCTTTTTTGTCCTTGGAGCACCAGACTGCCTGCAACTGCTCATCACCCGGCGAGCCCAGGCCCTGGCGCGGAAACGCCACATAGCGCACTTCGATGCCGCGCTTGTTCAGCTCTGGCACTTCGGCGTGCAGCTTGTGGCAATACGGGCAGGTGGTGTCGGTGAACACGGTGATGTGGGACTTGGTTTCACCCACCGCCGGGTAAACCACGGTTTCGGCAACAGGAATACCGTTGATCAGCTTGGAAATGCCCTGGCGCTCGGTCTTCTCGGTGAGATTGACCGGCTTGCCATCCTTGAGCTCGAACAGGTTGCCCTGGACGATGTATTGGCCGTCGGCGCTGGCGTAGAGCACGCGACTGCCCTGGAGCTTGACTTCATACAGGCCGGACATGGGGCTGGCGGTGATGGTTTCGATCGGCACCTCCATCTGAAGGTTTTCCAGGCTCTTGCGGATAGCCTTGTCGGCCGCGTCATCGGCGATGGCAACAGTACTGGCCAACGCAATGGCGGCGGCGGTGAACATCTGGATCAAACGCATGGGAGCTCCTGAGACGGACAAATGGGACGGGGAACGCCGACCGGCAGATTCGGGTTCCAACCGCCCACTGTGCAAACCGGCAAAGCCTACCACATAAGGCCCGCGTGGCCGAATGCCGGTGATACAAGGCATTCGCTGATGCTTTTTTGTGGGAGCGGGCTTGCTCGCGAATGCGGTGTGTCGGTCACCATTGATTCCTGATGGACCGCTTTCGCGAGCAAGCCCGCTCCCACAGGGATCTTCACTCAACCGCGGGGGTGGTGTTTGGCATGCAGATCCTGCAACCGCGCCCGGGCGACATGGGTGTAGATCTGGGTGGTGGACAGGTCACTGTGGCCCAGCAGCATCTGCACCACCCGCAGGTCGGCACCGTGATTGAGCAGGTGCGTGGCAAAGGCATGACGCAAGGTATGGGGGGACAGTGACTTGCCGATCCCGGCCACCTTGGCCTGGTGCTTGATGCGGTGCCAGAAGGTCTGGCGAGTCATCTGTTCGCCGCGCAGACTGGGGAACAGCACGTCGCTGGGGCGCCCGCCCAGCAGTTCATGGCGGGCGTCGCGCATGTATCGCTCGACCCACACGATTGCCTCTTCACCCATCGGCACCAGACGCTCCTTGCTGCCTTTGCCCATCACCCGCAGCACGCCCTGGCGCAGGTTGACCTGCTCCAGCGTCAAGCTGATCAACTCGGTGACGCGCAAGCCACAGGCATACAGGACTTCCAACATGGCCCGGTCGCGCTGACCGATGGCCTCGCTGAGGTCCGGCGCCGCCAGCAGCGCCTCCACGTCGGCTTCCGACAGGGACTTGGGCAGCGGACGCCCCAGTTGCGGCATTTCCACACGCAAGGTCGGGTCTACCGCGATCAGCTTTTCCCGCAGCAAATAGCGATAAAACCCACGCAGACCGGAGAGAAACCGCGCGGTCGAGCGGGGTTTGTAGTTCTGCTCCAGACGCCACGCCAGGTGATCGAGGATCAACTCCCGGCCGGCATTGACCAGTTCCAAGTGATTTTCCTGCAACCAGCCATTGAACAGCGCCAAGTCGCTGCGATAGGCATCGCGGGTGTTGTCGGACAGCCCCTTCTCCAGCCACAGGGCGTCGAGAAACTGGTCTATCAGCGGGTGATCAATGGCTGGCATAAAAACTCATGAGGGATGCGTGCGTACGCGGCATCGAAATGGAAATGATGAGATGCAGGGTGCTCAAAGACCAAATCGCAGGCAACAAAAAAGCAGCCCGCAGGCTGCTTTTTTTGCATCGGAAGCTGGACTTAAGCCAGTTTTTCCTTGATGCGAGCTGCTTTACCCGACAGGTCACGCAGGTAGTACAGCTTGGCTTTACGCACATCACCGCGACGCTTGACAGCCATGCTGTCGATTTGCGGGCTGTAGGTCTGGAAAGTACGCTCTACGCCAACACCGTTGGAGATTTTACGAACGGTGAATGCACTGTTTACGCCGCGGTTACGCTTGGCGATAACAACGCCTTCGAACGCTTGCAGACGCGAACGGTCGCCTTCCTTCACTTTCACCTGAACGACAATGGTGTCGCCCGGGGCAAAGGTAGGGATTTCTTTGGTCATCTGCTCTGCTTCGAGTGCAAGAATGATTTTGTTAGTCATGCTGTGCTCCTAAGGCAAGTCGTCGGACTTACCATCGATACGTTGTGAACTATCGTCCCGCTCGCGGATATATTCCTCGAGCAGCTTCTTCTCTTCTCCAGAAAGCGAGCGGCTTTCCAGAAGATCGGCGCGTCGTTCATAGGTCCGACCAAGGGACTGCTGTAAACGCCAACGCCGGATGTGCGCGTGATTGCCACTTAGCAATACGTCGGGAACACGCTGATCCGCATACACCTCCGGTCGGGTGTAGTGCGGGCAATCCAGCAGACCATCCGTAAAGGAATCTTCCTCGGCGGAATCTGCATGCCCTAAAGCTCCAGGCAGCAGTCGTGTAACCGCATCGATCAGCACCATCGCCGGCAGCTCGCCGCCAGACAGTACATAGTCGCCAATCGACCACTCTTCATCGACATGAGCGTCAATAAAACGCTCGTCAATGCCTTCATAACGGCCGGCAATCAGGATCAATGCATCCGAATTCGCCAGCTCGCGTACCGCCGACTGAGTCAGCTGGCGGCCTTGGGGCGACAGGTAAATCACCTTCGCGCCCTCCCCGGCTGCGGTTCTGGCCTGAACCAGAGCGTCTTCCAGGGGCTTGATCTTCATCACCATGCCCGGACCACCGCCAAACGGGCGATCGTCCACAGTGTGATGCCGATCCGTGGTGTAGTCCCGCGGATTCCAACAGGTCAGCTGCAGCAGCTGCTGTTTCACCGCGCGGCTGGTTATGCCGTACTCGCTGATGGCGGAAAACATCTCGGGAAACAACGTGATGACTTCAACGCGCAAATTAGCCACGTTTAGAAATCCGCATCCCATTCCACCTTCATCTCGCCTGCTGCAAGGTCAACGGCCAACACGCATTGCTCGGTATAGGGCAACAGGCGTTCGCGATCATCCAGGCTGCCGACGCAAGGCTTGACCACCATGACATCGTTCGAACCGGTCTCGAGCAGGTGATCGATTTTCCCGAGCAGTTGCCCGAGGTGGTCGATGACCTTCAGACCCACCAGCTGGTACCAGTAGTACTCGCCGTCGGTCAGTTCAGGGAACAGGTTGCGTGGCACGCAGATCTCAAAACCGGCCAGAAGACGTGCTTCTTCACGATCATCAAGATCCTTGAGCTTTGCGACCAGGAACTTGTCGTTCCCACGTCCGCTGACCAGCTCAACCTGTTTCACGCTACCTTCGCGCTTGAGCGTCCAGGTTTTGTAGTCCAACAGGTTTTTGATCGGATCAGTAAAGGAATAAACCTTCACTTCGCCGCGAACGCCATGAACAGAATAGATTTTGCCGACAACGATCAAATCATCAGCATCTTTTGGCGTCGCGTTCATATTGCTCAGGCCGCAGCCTTAGCCGATTCCTTCAACAACTGAGCAACACGCTCAGAAGGTTGTGCACCAACGCTCAGCCAGTAGGCTACGCGCTCTTGGTTCACGGACAGACGAACTTCCTGACCACGGGCAACAGGGTTGAAGAAACCAACCTGCTCCTTGTGGGAACCGTCACGCGGGTTGCGGCTGTCGGTTACGGTCAGGTGGTAAAACGGGCGCTTTTTGGAGCCGCCAAGGGCAAGACGGATTGTTAGCATGTGAACATCGTTCCTGTAGTCGGTGCTGCAAATCTAAATGCACAGCGGGCATAGGTGCCCGAAAGGCCGCATATTCTAAGGAATATCCGGACTTTTGCAAATGTCTTTTTCCGGCGCCTGGCGCCGTGCGATCAAGATTTGCCATAGAGCCGTCATGAAAAACGGCAGGTCAGCTCCCGTGCAGCACGGGTTTGCTGGAGATCCCCGCATCCGTGCGGGGCAACGCCGACATGACAGCCGGCGCAGATTCTTTACATTTTCGGCATGCCGCCGCCGGGCAACATACCGCCCATGCCGCGCATCATCTTGGCCATCCCGCCCTTGGCGGAGAATTTCTTCATCATCTTCTGCATCTGCTTGTGCTGCTTGATCAAGCGACCGATGTCCTGCACCTGGGTGCCGGACCCCATGGCGATGCGGCGTTTGCGCGAACCGCTGATCAACTCAGGGTCGCGGCGCTCGGCCGGGGTCATGGAGTTGATGATGGCTTCCATCTGCTTGAACTGCTTTTCAGCCGCGCCCTGGGCATTACCCATTTGCGCCAGGTTTACCCCACCGATGCTCGGCAGTTTGTCCATGAGGCCGCCGAGGCCGCCCATGTTCTTCATTTGTTGCAACTGATCGCGGAAGTCTTCGAGGTCGAAACCCTTGCCCTTCTTCAGCTTCTTGGCCAGTTTGTCGGCCTTGTCCTTGTCGAGGGTCTGCTCGGCCTGCTCGATCAGGCTGAGCACGTCGCCCATGCCGAGGATGCGCGAGGCGATACGCTCGGGGTGGAACGGCTCGAGCGCTTCGCTCTTCTCGCCCATACCGATGAACTTGATCGGCTTACCGGTGATGGCACGGACCGACAGCGCGGCGCCACCACGGGCATCACCGTCGACCTTGGTCAGGATCACGCCGGTCAGCGGCAGTGCATCACCGAACGCCTTGGCGGTGTTGGCCGCGTCCTGGCCGGTCATGGCATCAACCACGAACAGGGTTTCCACCGGGTTGATCGCGGCATGCAGCGCCTTGATCTCGCCCATCATCTCTTCGTCGATGTGCAAGCGACCGGCGGTATCGACGATGACCACGTCGATGAATTTCAGTTTTGCTTCTTTAATGGCCGCCTGGGCAATGTCCACCGGCTTCTGGCTCAGGTCGGACGGGAAGAATGTCACGCCGATGTCGTTGGCCAGGGTTTCGAGCTGTTTGATCGCCGCCGGGCGATAGATGTCCGCGGACACCACCATCACCGACTTCTTCTTGCGCTCTTTAAGGAAGCGCGCCAGCTTGCCGGCCGTGGTGGTCTTGCCCGCGCCCTGCAGGCCGGCCATCAGCACCACCGCTGGCGGCACGGCGCTCAGGTTCAGGTCTTCGTTGGCGGCGCCCATCAGGCTTTCGAGTTCGGCCTGGACGATCTTCACGAACGCCTGGCCCGGCGTCAGGCTGCGCGACACCTCGGCGCCGACGGCGCGCTCCTTGACCGAATTGACGAAGTCCTTGACCACCGGCAGGGCGACGTCGGCTTCAAGCAACGCCATACGCACTTCGCGCAGGGTGTCTTTGATGTTGTCCTCGGTCAGCTTCGCCTTGCCGGTAACATGGCGCAGCGTCTGCGAGAGACGGTCGGTTAGGTTTTCAAACATGCGCGATCCTTTCAGGCCCAGATATGACCGGGATAATGGCGGCCCAGACCGTAAAAAGTGTGCTCGGCGAGCCTGCGGCGTGGGCAGGTCGCGGATTATAGCGAAGACTGCGCCCGGCGCACACCTCGCCGTCAGTTGCGCTGGTCTTTCGTGCGATGGGGATTGTATGCCAAACTCAGCGCCTTTCGGGCCTGCCTAACAGGATTTATGCTCCCCTTGTCACCCAGTTTGCTTGCCTCCCTCGCCGCCGCTTGTCTTTATGCCGCTGCGACCTTCTATCAAGGCTCCCGCCTGGCCTCCGGCGCCAAGGCGAACAAACGCCTGCTGGTCATACTTGGCGTGCTGGCGGTGCTCGGCCACGCGGCCAGCCTTTATACCCACCTGATGACGCCCATTGGCCTGGGCCTGGACTTCTTCAACGCCGCCAGCCTCATTGCCGTGGCCGTGATCGCCCTGACGCTGCTGGCCTGCTCACGGATCCCGGTGGAAAACCTGCTGGTGCTGCTTTTCCCGCTGGGACTGGCCACGGTGCTGCTGGCGCAATTCGCGCCGTCGGGCACGGTGCAGATCATTGATGAAGAACCGGGCATCCTGGCCCACATACTGCTCTCGATCCTCGCCTACGGCCTGTTCACCATCGCGGTGTTCCAGGCCTTGCTGCTGCTGGTGCAGGATCACCAGCTCAAGCACAAGCACCCCTCCGGGCTGATCCGCAACTTCCCGCCGCTGCAAACCATGGAAAGCCTGCTGTTCGGTTTCCTCTGGGCCGGCTGGACACTGCTGTCGCTGTCGCTGATTTCTGGCTGGTTGTTCGTCGAGAACCTGTTCGCCCAGCACCTGGTGCACAAAACCCTGTTGGCGTGCCTGGCGTGGGTGGTGTTCAGCGTACTGCTGTGGGGCCGCAACCGTCTGGGCTGGCGCGGCCATAAAGCCATTCGCTGGACCCTGGCCGGTTTCTGCCTGCTGATGCTGGCGTATTTCGGCAGCAAGCTGGTTCGTGAATACATTCTGCATGTCTGACGGACGGCTCTAATGGATAGGTTGCCCGTGGGGCCGCTGTTCGCTGTACTGGTCGTGCTGATTCTCTGGTCCGCCCTGTTCACGGCCATCGAAGCCGCCCAGCAGCATTTGCTGGCCCAACGCAAGGCTTCGCGCGCCGGTGACAAGCCACTGGCGAAGCTGAGCTTCCCGCGGGACAGTCTGATTCTGTGCAATACCCTCTGCCGCGCCCTGGCGGTCGTTATCGGCACGTGGCTGGCAGTCTTTACCTGGCTGCAACACGGCCCCTGGGTGGCGTGGCTCGGTACCAGCGCGGCCCTGCTGGTCTTTGCCGACTACCTGCCGCGCACCTTGGCCACCCGCCACCCCGATGCGGTGTTGGCATTAGGCAACGCCCTGCTTGGCGTGCCCTTGAAGCTTCTGTATCCATTTGCCTGGCTGTTGAATGGCATCAGTCAATTGCTGCTGCGTCCGTTTGCCCGCCAGGCAAGCGTGGTACAGCAAAACGACGATGAGATGCCCACACCCGCGCGCAACGATCACGAACCCGAATACAGCAGCGGCCGGCCGCACCCGGTTTCCGGCATCCATGCTCTGGACAACATTACCGTCAACGATATTCTCGTGCCCCGCAGCGAGGTCGATGGCATCAACCTCGACGACCCCATCGGTGAGATCATTGAGCAACTGCGCCTGAACCGCCGCACTCGCCTGCCGGTGTTTCACAGTGACATCAATCAGGTCGAAGCAGTGCTCAACACCCGCCAGATCCGCCACCTGCTCAAGGACGCGAGCCTGACCCAGGAAGCGTTGCTGGCTGCCTGCCACGAACCCTACTTCGTCCCCGAAAGCACGCCACTGCAGCTGCAATTGCTGAATTTCCACAAGCAGCAACGGCGTCTGGGCATGGTGGTAGATGAATATGGCGAAGTGCTGGGCATCGTCACCCTGGAAGACATCCTTGAAGAAATCGTCGGGGAGTTCGAAAGCGAGCACAGCCTCGACAACCCCCACGTTCATCCCCAGCCTGATGGTCGACTTTTGATCGACGGTGCCGCATCAATCCGCGAACTGAACAGAACGCTGGGCTGGCACCTGCCTTGTGAAGGCCCCAAGACTCTCAATGGCCTGGTGACCGAGGCGCTGGAAACCATTCCCGAAAGCCCGGTCTGCCTGAAGATCGGCCGCTATCGCCTGGAAATCATCGAAACCGTGGATAACCGCGTCAGCCAGGTGCTGGTGTGGCACAACAGTTCGGTGCCTGCAGTTTCCTGATTCCCCACGAGCTCAAGGTGAAACACTGTTGTGGCGAGGGGATTTATCCCCGCTGGGTCGCGCAGCCGCCCCAACTAATTAGCTCAGTTGCATCAGATTCAGCGCAACGTTTTTTGGGACTGCTTCGCAGTCCAACGGGGATAAATCCCCTCGCCACAAAAGCTCGCTTCGGCGTCAATAGATATTGTCGATTCGTTAGCACCCTTCCTATACTCAACCCGCTTATCCAGCGCCGCCCGAACCTTGTGCTTACCCCGCACCCAACCGGTTCCGGCCAGTCCATCGGCAAAATCTGCATCAACCCTGGGACTGTTCCTACCGGAAACAGCGCCAGCGGCCCGAGGGAGTTCGACCATAATAATTCGCTCCAATGGAGCACATGACTGTCAGGGATCACCGCATGACAACGACCACTTGCAACGAAGCTGTGTCTGCCCCGCCGACGAACTCCGCCACTCGCGTGGCGACCGCCAGTTTCATCGGCACAGCCATCGAGTTCTATGACTTCTACGTCTACGCCACGGCTGCGGCCCTGGTGATTGGGCCGGTGTTCTTCCCGCAGACTTCAGGCACGGCACAAATGCTCTCGTCCTTCCTGACGTTCGGCATCGCCTTCCTCGCTCGCCCGTTGGGCTCGGCGCTGTTCGGCCATTTCGGCGACCGGATCGGGCGCAAGTCCACGCTGGTGGCGTCCCTGCTACTGATGGGAGTATGTACCACGCTGATCGGCGTGCTGCCCGGTTACGCCAGCATTGGTGCCTGGGCGCCGATCCTGCTGTGCGTGCTGCGTTTTGGTCAGGGGCTAGGCCTGGGCGGTGAATGGGGCGGCGCGGCGCTGCTCGCCACCGAGAACGCACCCAAGGGCAAACGCGCCTGGTTCGGCATGTTTCCCCAGTTGGGGCCTTCCATTGGTTTCCTGGCGGCCAACGGGCTGTTCCTGACCCTGGCCATGACCCTGGACGACGAGCAGTTCCGTTCCTGGGGCTGGCGGATCCCGTTCCTGCTCAGTGCGGTGCTGGTGATCGTCGGCCTCTATGTGCGACTCAAGCTTCATGAAACCCCCGTATTCGCCGATGCCATGGCCCGTCAGGAACGGGTGAAAGTGCCGCTGGTCGAGCTGTTCAGCCAGTACTGGGCGCCGACATTGCTGGGCGCCGCGGCGATGGTGGTGTGTTATGCGCTGTTCTACATCTCGACCGTGTTTTCCCTGAGCTACGGCGTAGCCACCCTTGGCTACAGCCGCGAAACCTTCCTCGGCCTGCTGTGCTTTGCAGTGCTGTTCATGGCCGCCGCGACGCCGCTGTCGGCCTGGGCCAGCGACCGCTACGGGCGCAAACCGATTCTGATCATCGGGGGTGTGCTGGCGATTGCCTCGGGTTTCCTCATGGAACCCTTGCTGACCCAAGGAACGACCTGGGGCGTGGCGCTGTTCCTGTGCATCGAGTTGTTTCTGATGGGCGTGACTTTCGCCCCCATGGGCGCCTTGCTACCGGAACTGTTCCCCACCCATGTGCGCTATACCGGCGCCTCGGCCGCCTACAACCTGGGCGGCATCGTCGGCGCTTCGGCAGCCCCGTTCTTTGCCCAGAAACTGGTGGCAATGGGCGGTTTGAGCTACGTCGGCGGTTATGTCTCGGCAGCCGCGGTGCTCAGCGTGATCGCGGTGCTGTGCCTGAAAGAGACGCGCCATAATGATTTGAACAGGGTTGCCTGACCTGAAGACTGACGCGAATCCCGAACTGCGGAGGAGCTGACGAGCGAAGCGAGGCTGCGATCTTTTGATCTTTCACTTGGACCTCAAGCGTTTGTGGAAAGATCGCAGCCTCGTTTCGCTCGACAGCTCCTACGGACGTCAAACCCGCCAATGAAATAACAGCTAACAATCGCCCACCATTGAAACCACCCCTCACCTGCCCCATCTAAGACCCATACCCCATTGCGCAGGTGCCCCATGAGCGACCAGCACTCTACTGAAGCCACAAACGATTACGCTGACCCCGAACACATCGAACACACCTCCTCCGGCACTGGCCTGGCCCTGCCCGGGCAAAACCTGCCGGACAAGGTCTACATCATTCCAATCCATAATCGCCCGTTCTTCCCGGCCCAGGTGCTGCCGGTCATTGTCAATGAGGAACCCTGGGCCGAAACCCTGGAATTGGTTGCCAAATCCGAACACCATTCCCTGGCGCTGTTTTTCATGGACACGCCCCAGGAAGACCCGCGCCACTTCGACACGTCGGCGTTGCCGCTGTACGGCACGCTGGTCAAGGTGCACCACGCCAGTCGCGAAGGCGGCAAACTGCAGTTCGTTGCCCAGGGCCTGACCCGCGTTCGCATCCGTACCTGGCTCAAGCACCATCGCCCACCGTACCTGGTGGAAGTCGAATACCCGCACCAGCCAAGCGAGCCGACCGACGAGGTCAAGGCTTATGGCATGGCGTTGATCAATGCGATCAAGGAACTGCTTCCACTCAATCCGCTGTACAGCGAAGAGTTGAAAAACTACCTCAACCGCTTCAGCCCCAACGACCCTTCGCCCCTGACTGACTTTGCCGCTGCGCTCACCTCGGCCACCGGCAGTGAGCTGCAGGAAGTGCTCGATTGCGTCCCCATGCTCAAACGCATGGAAAAAGTGCTGCCGATGCTGCGCAAGGAAGTTGAAGTCGCGCGGTTGCAGAAGGAGATTTCTGCCGAGGTCAATAACAAGATTGGCGAACATCAGCGCGAATTCTTCCTCAAGGAGCAGCTGAAGGTTATCCAGCAAGAGCTGGGGCTGACCAAGGACGACCGCAGCGCCGATCTCGAACAATTCGAGCAACGGCTGGAGGGCAAGGACCTGCCGGCCCAGGCGCAAAAGCGCATCGAAGAGGAAATGAACAAGCTCTCGATCCTGGAAACCGGCTCGCCGGAATACGCCGTCACCCGCAATTACCTCGATTGGGCGACGTCGGTGCCATGGGGCGTGTACGGCCAGGACAAGCTCGACCTCAAGCACGCGCGCAAGGTGCTCGACCAGCACCACGCCGGATTGGGCGACATCAAGGACCGCATCCTCGAGTTTCTCGCCGTAGGTGCCTATAAAGGCGAAATCAGCGGTTCCATCGTGCTGCTGGTGGGACCACCGGGGGTAGGCAAGACCAGTGTCGGCAAATCCATCGCTGAAACCCTGGGGCGGCCGTTCTACCGCTTCAGCGTCGGCGGCATGCGCGATGAAGCCGAAATCAAGGGCCATCGGCGCACCTACATCGGTGCCCAGCCGGGCAAGCTGGTGCAGGCGCTCAAGGACGTCGAAGTGATGAACCCGGTGATCATGCTCGACGAGATCGACAAGATGGGCCAGAGCTACCAGGGCGATCCGGCCTCGGCCCTGCTGGAAACCCTCGACCCGGAGCAGAACGTCGAATTCCTCGATCACTACCTGGACCTGCGCCTGGACCTGTCGAAAGTGCTCTTCGTGTGCACCGCCAACACCCTGGACTCGATCCCCGGGCCGCTGCTGGACCGGATGGAAGTGATTCGCCTGTCGGGCTATATCACCGAAGAGAAGATCGCCATCGCCAAGCGCCATTTGTGGCCCAAACAACTGGCCAAGGCCGGCGTGTCCAAAGGCAGCCTGAATATCTCCGACAGCGCCCTCAAGGCCCTGATCGACGGCTATGCCCGTGAAGCCGGGGTGCGGCAGCTGGAGAAACAGCTGGGCAAGCTGGTGCGCAAGGCGGTGATGAAACTGATCGACGACCCGAAGGCCGTGATCAAGCTCGGGCCCAAGGACCTCGAGGCATCCCTGGGCAAGCCGGTGTTCCGCAACGAGCAAGTGCTGTCCGGCGTCGGTGTGATTACCGGCCTGGCCTGGACCAGCATGGGCGGCGCGACCCTGCCGATCGAAGCGACGCGCATCCACACGCTCAATCGCGGCTTCAAGCTCACCGGGCAGTTGGGGGAGGTGATGAAAGAGTCAGCGGAAATCGCCCACAGCTACGTCAGCTCGCATCTGAAGCAATTTGGTGGCGATCCGAAGTTCTTCGACGAAGCCTTCGTTCACTTGCATGTACCGGAAGGCGCCACCCCCAAGGACGGTCCGAGTGCCGGGGTGACCATGGCCAGCGCCTTGCTGTCCCTGGCACGCAACCAGGCACCAAAAAAAGGCGTGGCCATGACCGGCGAACTGACCCTCACCGGGCACGTGCTGCCCATTGGTGGGGTGCGCGAGAAAGTGATCGCGGCGCGACGGCAGAAAATCAATGAGCTGATCCTGCCGGAAGCCAACCGGGGCAACTTCGAAGAGCTGCCGGACTACCTCAAGGAAGGCGTCACCGTGCACTTTGCCAAGCGGTTTGCTGATGTGGCTAAGGTGTTGTTCTGATAATTCTGTAGCGCCTGTGCGGGCCCCATCGCGGGCAAGCCTTGCTCCCACAGAGGTCGATGTCGCTCACAGATTGTGTGTGCAACCAAGATCCATTGTGGGAGCAATGGCTTGCCCGCGATGGCGTCATCAGCAACAACATATCCCCACCTGACACACCCAGTAGCATCTTCGGTTATGCTCGCCGTTCGTCGTGAATGCCGGAGCCCTTATGTCCCTCACCCGCCTGCTCGTCCCTGTAAGCCTTGCCCTGCTGAGTGCCTGTGCCACGCAACCGAAACACAACGTGACCGTGGAAAAACTGAGCCAGTGCCCGGTGCAGCTCACTAACGGCCAGAACCTGATCCTGAATTTGCCCAGCAACCCCAGCACTGGCTATCGCTGGGCGATCCAGGATTCGGCTGGCGGCGTGTTGAAGGCCTTGGGACCTGAGGTTTACCGTAACCCGGAAGACGCCGGCATCGTCGGCGCGGCCGGGGTATCCACCTGGCGTTTCCAGGCATTTGCGGCTGGAACCGGTCGCTTGCGCCTGACTTATCAACAGCCCTGGGCACCTGAAGTACCGCCGGTGGAAACCTTCGACTGCGCCATTTCGGTGAATTGACCATGGGTTGGCTGATCCTTGCATTGATGGGCGCGGCCACCTATGTGTACGGGCTCACGGTGCATGCCACCCTGCTGTGCCTGCTGGTCAAGCCGATGCCAGTACTGGCCCTGCTCGGCTGGCTGCACGATGCGCCACCCAGCGAATATCGGCGCTGGATCAGCCTGGGATTGATTTTCTCGCTGGTGGGCGATGTGCTGCTGGCTTGGCCAGGGGATCTGTTCGTGTTTGGCCTTGGCGTGTTTTTGCTGGCGCACCTGGCCTACCTGAAAGCCTACCTCAGCGACTGTCGCCGTCCGGCGTTGCTCTCACTGGCCCTGGCCTTGGGGCTTGGGGCAACGCTGCTGGGAATTCTGATATCAAGCGGTCTCGGGCCTTTGCTGGTCCCGGTGATTGTCTATGGCCTGGCCATCAGCGCCATGCTCTGGCGTGCGCTGGCGCGATTGGGCACTGAAGTCCCCGAACGTTCGGCCTGGCTGGCCGCTGCCGGGGCGCTGGCGTTTGTATTTTCCGACAGTGTCATTGGCATCAACCGCTTCGTGGCGCCCTTTCATGCCGCGCCTTACCTGATCATCATCAGCTATTGGCTGGGCCAGTGGGGGATTGCGGCGTCAGCGTTCAGCCAAAAACCGCATTGAGCCAGCGAGCAAGCTTGCCTCCCACAAAGGCTCGCTCCCAGAGGTTTTTTGGTTAAAATGCCGGCCTTTTCACCACCCATGCCGCTGGAACTGCCGTGAGCAAAGAACCCGATCGTCTATTCGCCCAGCCCCTGGCCCAGGTGCCTGACTTCGCCTTTAACGAGGACGTGGTGCGGGTGTTTCCGGACATGATCAAACGTTCGGTGCCGGGTTACCCGACCATCGTCGAGAACCTTGGCGTGCTCGCCGCGCAATTTGCCCAGCCGGGCACCGTCCTCTACGACTTGGGTTCGTCCCTGGGCGCGGTGACCCAGGCGCTGCGCCGCCATGTGCGCACCGACGGTTGCCGAGTGATTGCGGTGGATAACTCGGCGGCCATGGTTGAGCGCTGCCGCGAGTACCTTAACGGCCAGGACTCGATGTTCCAGGAGTTGCTACCGGTTGAAGTGATCGAAGGCGACATCCTCGCCCTGACGTTCCAGCCGGCCTCGGTGGTTGCGCTGAACTTCACCCTGCAATTCATCGCGCCGGATCAACGTACCGCCTTGTTGAGCCGCATCCGCCAGTCCCTGCTGCCCGGCGGTGCATTGATCCTCTCGGAAAAGCTGCGCTTTAACGATGAACAAGAGCACGCGCTGCTCACCGACCTGCATGTGGCGTTCAAGCGCGCCAACGGGTACAGCGAGCTGGAGATTGCCCAGAAACGCAGCGCCATCGAAAACGTCATGAAACCCGACAGCCTCGAAGAACACCGCGAACGCCTGCTGGCGGCCGGTTTCTCGAAAGTCGTGCCGTGGTTCCAGTGTCTTAACTTTACCTCGTTGATTGCGCTGCCATGATTGATCTGTCTCCCCTGGCCCGCCATCTGGCCGGCACCCCCCTGGCCGATTGGGCAGCGACGTTGCAAACGCAACTGGACAGCAAAATGGAAAAGGGTCATGGCGACCTGGAGCGCTGGCAGAGCGCCCTCGATGCCTTGCCAGTGCTGCAACCGAGCCGGGTCGACCTGCTGAACGGCCTGACCCTCGACACCGATTGCAGCGACGAAACCCGTGCACAGATGCGCACCGCGCTGATGGGCCTGTCGCCCTGGCGCAAAGGGCCTTTCGATCTGTTTGGCGTGCATGTGGATACCGAATGGCGTTCGGACTGGAAGTGGTCGCGGGTGGCCCCGCACCTGGACCTGACGGGCAAGCGCATTCTCGATGTGGGCTGTGGCAACGGTTATTACATGTGGCGGATGCTCGGCGCCGGGGCCGATACGGTGATCGGCGTCGACCCCAACTGGCTGTTCTTCTGCCAGTTCCAGGCGGTGCAGCGCTACCTCGCGCAGCCCAACGCCTGGCACCTGCCTTTCCCATTCGAGGCCCTGCCGCCGGAGCTGGAAGGCTTCGACACGGTGTTTTCCATGGGCGTGTTCTACCACCGCCGCTCGCCGATCGAGCATCTGCTGGCGCTCAAGGACTGCCTGGTCAAGGGCGGAGAGCTGGTCCTGGAAACATTGGTGATCGAGGGCGACGAACATCAGGTGCTGGTGCCCGAGGATCGCTACGCGCAGATGCGTAACGTCTGGTTCCTGCCTTCGGTCCCGGCCCTGGAACGCTGGCTGCGCCGCGCCGGGTTCAGCGATGTGCGTTGCGTCGACGTGAGCATCACGACGGTGGAAGAACAGCGCGGCACTGAGTGGATGAAATATCAGTCGCTGAGCGACTTTCTCGACCCCGCCGACCACAGCAAGACCATCGAAGGCCTGCCGGCGCCGATGCGGGCGGTGATTGTGGCGCGTAAATAAATCGCCCCCACTGTGCGCGAGCTTCTGTGGGAATGAACCTGTGGGAGCAAGGCTTGCCCGCGATGGCGGCAGCGCGGTCTATAGCAAGACCGCGTTATCGTTCATCGCGGGCAAGCCTTGCTCCCACAGAGATTCACTCCCACATTAGGGGGGCGGCGTCAATGTTGGGATTTGGCCCGGCGAGCCTTGAAAAACTCACTCAACATCGCACTGCACTCTTCAGCCAGCACCCCGCCCTCGAACATCACTCGATGATTCAGGAACCCCTGACTAAAAAATTGCCCCTGGCTTTGCACAATGCCGGCCTTGGGCTCCAGGGCGCCGTAGACGACCCGGGCGATGCGCGAATGGACGATGAGGCCGGCGCACATGCTGCAGGGCTCCAGCGTCACATAGAGGGTGCTGCCGGGCAGGCGATAGTTGCTCACGGCCTGGGCGGCGGCGCGGATGGCGACCATTTCCGCGTGGGCGCTGGGGTCATGTCCGCTGATCGGGCAGTTGAAGCCGCGGCCGATGATCTCACCGTCCTGCACCAGCACCGCGCCCACCGGCACTTCCCCCAGGGCCGCGCCTTGTGCGGCGAGGGCCAGGGCTTCACGCATGAAATCCTGGTCACGGCTGCGATCAATGATCCGGGCAGGACGAATCTGGCGCATCACGCCACCTCGATGGCGGCCATCAGGCCGGTTTCCATGTGGTCGATCACATGGCAATGGAACATCCACACCCCCGGGTTATCCGCCACCAGCGCGACCTGCGCCCGCTCGTTCTTGCCCAGCAGATAGGTGTCGGTGAAATACGGGATGACCTTGTGCCGGTTGGAAGCAATCACTTTGAAGCTCATGCCGTGCAAATGGATCGGATGCTGGTACTGAGTCATGTTCTTCAATTCAAAAATGTAACTCTGGCCTTTCTTCAGCGTGGCGATTGGCCGGTCGGCGCAGGTCTTGTCGGTGATGTCCCAGGCCTTGCCGTTGATCTGCCAAAGGCTGGGCGGTTTGCCGTTGTCGACGTTGACCGACACCGAACCGACCCACTCGAAATTGAAGTTGAGTTTCTCGGCATTGGCCAGGTCGGGCTCGGCCACCGGGTTAGGTGGCAGCGCGGGCGGCCACTGGGCCGGCGCCTCGTTGTTGGGCACGGAGCGCAACGTGCCCAGGCGCACCGGGCCATTGCGCAATGACAACTCTTCCCCGGCCGGCGGCGCCTTGATCGCCAGACAAATACGCATGCCCGGCCCCAGCCAGTATTCCTTGCCCAACGGGCGCGGCTCGACCGGGTTGCCGTCCAGGGCGTAGATCTGCGCCTCGACGCCAGGAATGTTGATGCGATAAGTCAGGGTATTGTCCAGGTTCAGCAAGCGTACCCGAGTGATCTGTCCGGCTGGCAGATCAATGACCGGCAGCGACACGCCGTTGATGGTCGACAGACGCCCGGCCGTCCCGCCCCGGGCTGCTTCACGGGGAATGCTAAAGGCGACGAACTCGCCTTGCTCATCCACATGCCAGTTCTTCAGGCTCAGGGTCTGCTCGTATTTGAAGCCGGTGGGCTCGCGCTCTTCGACAATCAAGGGCCCGACAAGCCCGCGCCCCAGTTCTTCGCTGCTGTTGACGTGGGGGTGATACCAATAGCTGCCGGCGTCCGGCACACGGAACTTGTAATCAAAATACTCACCCGGCAGCACCGGCAATTGCGAGACATACGGCACGCCGTCCATCTCCAGCGGCAGCCGGATACCGTGCCAGTGAATGGTGGTCGCCACCGGCAGGTGATTGATGAAGCGCACCCGCAACCATTCGCCCTGGCGCACCCGCAATTCGGTGCCCGGTGCCGACGGACCAAAGGCCCAGGCCTGGGTCTTGTGCCCGGCCACCAGCTCAACGTCCAGCGGTGCCGCGATCAGCTCATAGTCGTGACCGGCCTCGGCATCGGCCATCTTGCCCAACCAATACCGCGAGGCGCCCCCCGCGCCTACGCCAACGACAACAAGACCGGCCAGGCCACCGAGTATTTGGCGACGGGTAAAGGACATGAAGCGACCACCTTTGAATCTGCGGCGAACCGACAGGTCCGCAAAAGGCGAATACGATACACCCGCAGATGAGAAACAGTAAGAGTGGTTATGACCAAGGGATGTCATCCTGTTGATGGACAATCTGTTTCCCTTGCCAAAGATCGCTTACCACAGGCCCAGGCTCAGGCTTGCAAGCCGGTAATCAGATGCAACACGCCGTTTCCCAGCGTCATCACCCCGGCCACCCCGGCCGCACTCAGCGCCGCCCGGTCGATTCGTCCCACATCCCGCAACTCCACCCGCAGCCGCGTCAATGCCACCGGCTGATGGGATTTGAGGTTATCCACGCCACCCAGCGCGGCGACGATGGCCGGTGACAGCTCATCAGCCGCTGTCGCTGACCTAGGCAGTTCCTCCGGTACCAGGTCCGGGGTCAGGGCTTTCCAGAATGCCTGTTGCAGTTTGTCGAACATGTTCAATGCTCCATGGCCAGGGTGGCCGGATTGGCTGTGGATGAATGCCTGCGCAAGAGGTCGCGCACCTGCTCGGCGCTTTCCTGGGCCAAGGCCTGTTGGGCCAGCGTACGGCATTCGCTCAGATCCCATTCACGCACGCCGGCCTTGATGGCCGGAATCAACGGCACGCTGACCGATAGCTCATCCACGCCAAGGCCCAGTAACACCGGTACCGCCAAGGTTTCCGACGCCAGCGCGCCACACACCCCGACCCACTTGCCATGGGCGTGAGCGGCCTCGACCGTCCGGGCGATCAGGCGCAGCACCGACGGATGCAGGCCATCGGCCTGGCTGGCCAAACGCGGGTGGTCGCGGTCCATGGCCAAGGTGTACTGGGTCAAGTCGTTGGTCCCGATGGAGAAGAAATCCACTTCGGGAGCAAACAGGTCGGCCATCAGGGCCGCCGCCGGAACTTCGATCATGATGCCCAGCTTCGGCGTTTGCGGCAGGCCCAGGTTGCGCACCTCTTCGTCCAACATCTGCCGCGCCAGGCGCAACTCCGACAGTTGGGTGACCATTGGCAGCATGATGTGCAGCCGCGTCAGGCCCGAACAGGCGAGAATTGCCCGGAACTGTTCGCGCAACAGCTGCGGTCGCTCCAGGCACAGGCGAATACCGCGCATGCCCAAGAACGGATTGGCCTCGCGGGCCATCGGCACATAGGCCAGCGGCTTGTCCCCGCCCACATCCAGGGTACGCACCACCAGATTGCGCTCGGCCCCCAGGGCCCGGGCGACGGCGCTGTACAAGGCCGCTTGCTCGTCATGGCCAGGTGGGTGGGCGCGATCCAGGTAAAGCAGTTCGGAGCGCAACAATCCGACACCTTCGCCTCCCAGGGTGATGGCCTGCTCCACGTCCTGTAGCGACCCCACATTGGCACTCACTTCGACTCGATGACCATCAAGGGTACGGGCCGCCAGGGCTGATTGTTCAAGGTCACGCCGCTGCCGTCGCAACTGTCGGTCACGGGAGGCCTGGAGTTGTTCAATCCGCATCGGATCTGGATTCAAGTGCAGTTCGCCGCTGTCGGCGTCCAGCAACACCGGGGTGCCGTTGGCGAGGGTCAATACCTGCTCAGGCACACCACACAACGACGGCAGGCCCAGCGCACGGGCCAGGATCGCCACATGGCTGGTAGCACCGCCCCCCACCGTGACGAAACCGGCGATTCGCGAGGTGTCCAGGTTGGCGGTCTGGGATGGCGTCAGCTGCGCGGCCACCAGGATCGACTGCTCGGGCAGGTCCAAGATGTGGTCCTGCACGCCGAGAATCAGCTTGAGGACCCGATGCCCGACATCGGACAGGTCCATCGCGCGCTCGGCCAGCAGGGCACTGCCCGATTGCTGGAATTGCGTGGCGGTGGTTTCGGTCGTGGTTTTCCAGGCAAAGGCCGCACTCTTGCCTTCGAGGATCAAATTCCGAGCCTGCTCCAGCAAGGTGGGGTCTTCCAGCAACTCCTGATGAGCGCTAAAAATCTGGGCCTGGACGCTGCCCGCACTCTCAATCTGCAACGCCTTCAATGCCTGGTTGGCCTGGTCCAACGCCTGGTCCAGGAGGGACTGCTCGATCTCGACTCCCGCGCCTGACGCGTGCACTTCCAACGCCTGGGTCGCAATCTGCACCACCACGCCCGACACCGAGCCTGGCGAGGCACACACGCCTTGCCAGCGATCAGGCGTGGGCGATTCGACGCACATGGGCACTTCTGGTGTTGGCTGCGCCCGGACGGATTCGCCGCAGCCCGCCAACAATAGTTGCGTCAGTGCCTCGAGCGCCTGTTCGGCCTGTGGACCGGCGGCACTGATCTGCAAACTGTCGCCCTGGCCCGTCTGCAACGCCATGATCGCCACCACGGATTTGGCATTGGCGCTGGCTTGCTGCTTGTGCAAGCAGATGTCCGCATCAAAGCCTTTGGCTGCCTGGGCGAACACCGCAGCGGGACGCGCATGCAGACCGCTGTCATTCGGCAGGACCAGCGGCTTGGAAAACAGCACCGAGCCCTGTTGCGCCTGTGCACCCTGCCCTTGTGTCCCTTGACTCACCTGCAGCAGCGGCTGACCGCTTTCCACACAGGACGGCTGGGCCGGTATCAGAATGAAGTCTTCGCCAGTGACCACCAGCATCAACGTCAACAGACTGCGCGCGTGCAAGGCGATGTAGTCGGCATCGAAATCGATCAGTGGTTGCCCGACCTCGACTCGTTGACCTATTTCTACCCGGGAAGTAAAGCCCTTGCCCGCCAGGTTCACCGTGTCCAAGCCGATGTGCATCAACACCTGAACGCCGTTGTCACCGGTGACACTCACCGCATGGGCGCTGTCCTGGAGCGTGCCGACGACACCGGAGAGCGGCGCGCAAAGGGTCTGCGAAGTTGGATCGATGCAGATTCCATCCCCCACTACACGGTTGGAGAAGACCGGATCAGGCACGTTGTCCAAGGGCATCAAGACCCCGGACAACGGTGCGAGCAATTGCAAAGGTTGCGTTGTGTTCATGACTTCACCTGCTGCTGTCTGTTCTTTTCGCATCGCGGGCATGGAAAGTCCACCGACCCGCGCCACACGGGTCATTTCCACCAGTACTCGACCTGCACGCCCACGTTGGAACCATGCCGCGCGCCGCCAAATGCACCGGTGTCGGACAGCGCCGAACCGGCCGCCAATTCATTGGCTGCGCGCTGGGCCGCCGCGTTCCAACTGGCGTAGGTGTAATACAGTCGTACTTCCGGGCGAGCCCAGAACTCCGGGCCCTTGGGCGACCAAGTAGGGGCAAAGGTGAATTTGCTCAGCTTGCGCGTCCCATCGCGGGCCTGCACTTGGTCGTGACCCAGTTCGGCCACCAGCTTGAACTGATCAGTGATGGCGTAGGCCGGGCGAACCCCCAACGACAGCCAGTCCTGGTCGGCACCCTCGGGGCGGATATCCTTCTGGTACACCGCCTGCACCTGCCCGCCGAAACGCGGTGTGACCTGCCAATCGAAAAACTCCACCAGACGATAGCTCTTGTTGCTGTCGTCCAGCCCGGTGTCGCCGGTATAACCCAGCCCAGTGCCGGGCCCTTCGCCATATTGCAAGGCCAGTTTATTCTTGCCGCCAAGGAAGTCCTGCTGCACATGCTGGGCGGTCAGGGCCCAACCGCGATGAGCGTCGCGACGATTCGCTTGGTCAATGAAGCTCACGCCGAACTCCAGCTCGCCACCGGGGTTGGTATCGAAGCCGCCCACGTTGAAATCATGCCGGTTGACCGGATCTTTCTGGTACAGGTTGTCCTTGCGCGAAAAGGCGTAGCTGTATTTCAGCCCGCCGATCAACACGTCCTCGATTCCGGCGCCGGTGGCACTCTGGTTCCAGTAGTAGAAATCGGAAATATGGATGTCGTTACGTTTGTAGTAACGCCGACCGGCCCAGAGCGAGCCTCCGTTCAGGCTGGGCATGTTCGACCACTGGGCATACATCTGCGGCATCCGTGCCGCACCGTTTTCGCCCCGGAAAGTCGGCGTGCGGTCGTAACGGTTATACAGCGACGCCATGCCATCCACGCTCAGCACCGAGCCGTCGTCGAGGGTGAAAAGATCCTGGCGCAGCTCCAGTTCGCCATATTGTTCGCACTCGTTGCCCAATCGGTATTTGCTTTGCGCCCCGGGCAACTGGAAACAGGATTGGGAGCGGCCATTGGTGGCGCTGCCGACGCCACTGCGCAGGTAGCCGGAGAACTCCAGAGCCTGGGCCGGAAATGGCAACGTCAGGCAGATACAAGACACCGCAAGTCCACGATTTATTGTTATTTTCATATGCCGCCCTTTCTTTTTTATTGTTTTTTGATGCACTTCAATCTGCCTTCGCCTGCCAACAAATGGGCGACAAAGGGCACACGGTGCGTCGAGCGCAACGTGGTCGCTATCAAGCAATGCTTCGTCAGAAATGACGTTTATTCAGTCGCTCAGGTGCAACACAAACGACTCGTAGGGGCGTAGGAACAATCGTCGTTCAAGGTGTTGGCGGTCGTAGTTGCCAATCACCCATCGTTGCCTGGTGTCGGCGCAGAGGATCTCTTCGGGCAACTGGACTTCGCAGTCGCCACCATAAAAGTGGCTGACGACCAGCAGGCGCTCGCCTTGCCCTTCGCGCAGGTACGCCCACACATGGGGATGCTCGGGCAGTAGCAGGCGATAGACCCCGTCCTGGATCAGCGCTTCGCTGCGGCGCAGGGCAATCAAGCGACGGTAGTAATGCAGCACCGAGGTCGAGTCTTGCAGTTGCTGCTCGACGTTGATGAAGGCCGCATTGTCGGGTACGTCGATCCAGGGTTCGGCACGGCTGAAGCCCGCGTTCGGCCCGGCAGTCCATTGCATCGGCGTGCGCCCGTTGTCGCGGGACTTTTGCATGATCGGCGCCATGGCTTCGGCTTCAGGCACACCGGCGTTACGCTTGAGGCGGTAGATGTTCAGGGTTTCCACATCGCGGTATTGATCGATGTGATCGAAGCCCGGATTGGTCATCCCCAGTTCCTCGCCCTGGTACACGAAGGGGGTGCCCTGGAGAAAGTGCAGCGCGGTGGCGAGCATCTTCGCCGAGACCACCCGATACTCTCCGTCATGGCCGAAACGCGATACCACCCGCGGCTGATCATGATTACACCAGAACAGGGCGTTCCAGCCGCCACCGGCCTGCATGCCGATCTGCCAGTCGGACAGGATGCGCTTGAGTTCAAGAAAGTCGAAGTCGGCCCGCACCCACTTTTGCAGGTTCGGGTAATCCACTTTCAAATGATGGAAGTTGAAGGTCATCGACAACTCCCGTGAGTCCGGGCACGAGTAACGAATGCAGTGTTCAAGGTGGGTGGACGACATCTCGCCGACGTTGATCAGGTCGAAACCTTCGAAGACTTCCCGGTGCATGTCCTGCAGATAGCGGTGTACGTTCGGGCCATCGGTATAGAAACGTCGGCCATCGGTGTGATCGTCAGGAAAGTCGGCCGGCTTGGAGATCAGATTGATCACATCGAGACGGAAACCACCCACGCCCTTGTCCCGCCAGAAGCGCATCATCTTGAACACTTCGGCGCGCACCCGAGGGTTGTCCCAATTCAGATCGGCCTGGGTGTGGTCGAACAGGTGCAAGTAATACTGGCCAGTCTGCGCTTCGTACTCCCAGGCAGAACCACCGAATTTTGACTCCCAACTGTTGGGCTGGTCGCGCCAGATATAGAAATCACGGTATGGGTTGTCGAGGCTGCTGCGGGCGGCCTGGAACCAGGGATGCTCGATGGAAGTGTGGTTGACCACGATATCGAGCATCAGCTTGATGCCGCGCCTGCGGGCTTCGGCGATCAATAACTCGCAATCGGCCATGGTGCCGTAGCTGGGGTCAATGGCGTAGTAATCGCTGATGTCGTAGCCATTGTCCCGTTGTGGGGAACGCAGGAAAGGGGTGAGCCACAGGTAATCCACACCCAGCCAGTGCAGGTAATCGAGCTTGTCCACGACACCCAGCAAATCACCGGTGGCCTGGCCGCCATGGCTGTAGAAACTCTTCGGATAAATCTGGTAGATCACTGAGCGTTGCCAGTCTTGCATGGCGAGATTCCTTCAGTCTGTTTGCTACTGATCCGGGGGCCTCATCGCGGGCCAGCCCAAATCTCACAAGTGTCAGGCGACCCGATATCCCGGCCGGACGATCTTCATGCTCAATGCACAGGTCAGGGCAAAGGGCACGCTCATGGCGATGACCATGCCGATCACGAACATCGGTATGGCGTCGGGAACGATCGAAATGAAACCCGGCAAGCCTCCTACGCCAATGGCCGAGGCCTTGATCTTGTTCAACGAGAGGAAAATGCAGCCCAGGGCCGAGCCCGCCAGGGCGCAGTAAAAGGGGAATTTGTAACGCAGGTTGACCCCGAACATCGCCGGTTCCGTGATGCCGAAATAAGCAGAAATCGCCGAGGTGGATGCCATGCTCTTGTCCCGGGCATTGCGGGTCATGTAGAACACCGCCAGCGCCGCGCTACCCTGGGCCAGGTTGGACATGACGATCATCGGCCAGATAAAGGTCCCGCCCTGGGTCGAGATCAGCTGAAGGTCCACCGCCAGGAACATGTGGTGCATGCCGGTGACCACCAGCGGCGCATAGAGCAGGCCGAAAATCGCGCCGCCAATCACGGGCGCCAGGTCGAACAACGCCACCATGCCTTCGGTGATCAGGATCCCGAGGTGCCGGGTGACCGGCCCGATGATAGCGAGGGCCAGCACCCCGGTGACCACGATGGTGGTGATGGGAATCACCAGCAGCTGGATGGCGTTGGGCACCCTGGCACGCAACCATTTCTCGATCACGCTCATGACATAGGCCGCCAACAGGATCGGCAGGATCTGCCCCTGGTAGCCGACTTTTTCGATCCGGAACCAGCCGAAGATATCGAAATAGGGCAGGCTCTGACCGTCCAGTCCCGCTACTGCCTTGCCGTAGTTCCAGGCGTTGAGCAGGTCCGGGTGGACCAGCATCAGGCCCAGCACGATGCCGAGGATTTCACTGCCGCCAAAACGCTTGGCCGCCGACCATCCCACCAGGGCCGGAAGAAAGACGAAGGACGTGTTGGCCATCAGGTTGATCAGGCTCCAGACACCGTCCAGGTTCGGATACGCGTCGAGCAACGTCTGATCGGCAATGAACATGCCCTTGGCGCCCAGCAGGTTGTTGACGCCCATCAACAGACCGGCGATCACCAGTGCGGGCAGGATCGGCATGAACACGTCGGAAAGCACCCGTACCAGGCGCTGCATGCCGTTGCCCTTCTGCGCGCCCTGACGCTTGACGTCGGCAATGGTCGCGGCCGCAAGGCCAGTCAGTTCCCGCAGGGCAGCGTAGACCTTCTCCACTTCGCCCGGCCCGATGACCACCTGGAACAGCCCGCCGGTAAAAAACGAGCCCTTGACCAGGTCAACCTGGTTCAGCGCGGCGCTGTCCACCTGCGCGGCGTCCTTGAGGGACAGGCGCAGGCGCGTCACGCAATGGGCCGCCTGCTCGATATTGTCGACGCCACCGAGGCTTTGCAGCAGCTCACTGGCGATTTTGGGGTAGTCGTGGCTCATGCTTTTTTCTTCCGCGTCATTCTTGTTATTGAGAGTCGACAGCACGTGGAAGGGAAAGTACTCGTCTGTACGAGTTAAATCAACAACTCGTACAGACGAGTTTTGAAATTGTTTATGATACCCCCTAATAAAACAGGAAACGTCCTACGCTCCTGTCATCAAATAATGACAGCCGAATGGACAACGCCCCCACTTGACCCTTAAGGTTCCGCCCCGGTGAACAGCGCGGCACAGAGCCATTTCCATGAGTAAATACAATCAGATCTACAACGATCTGCTGACCAGCATTACCACCGAACGCCTGGAGCGTGGCGCCCGCTTGCCTTCGGAAACCGAACTGATGGACAGCTACCAGGCCAGTCGTGGCACGGTACGCAAGGCCATCGAACAGCTTCAGGAACGTGGTTTTGCCCAGAAGATCCATGGCAAGGGCACCTTTGTGCTGTCAACCTCTCCCATCGAGTTCCAACTCGGGGGGATCGTCAGTTTCCAGGAGACGTACCCACGCCTGGGCGACGATGTCAGCACCGATGTGGTCGAGTTCACTCAACTGCCGTTAGAAGGCGCCCTGCTCGAGCACATCAAGGCCCCCGCCGGCAGCCCGATCACACGCATCAAGCGGGTACGGCGAATCGATGGCAAACGGGTGATCCTGGACATCAACCATTTCGTCAGCGACGTGATCCCCGGCCTGACCCGCGACATAGCTGTGCAGTCGATCTACGCCTTCATCGAACAGACCCTGCAGCTACAAATCGCCTATGCCCAGCGCACCATCGAAGCAGTCCGCTGCGGCAAGGACGACCAGCAACACCTGGACCTCGACGGCCAGAGCCACGTCATCGTGGTCAGCAACCAGACCTTTCTCCAGGACGGCCGACAGTTCGAGTACACCGAATCGCGGCATACCCTGGACAAGTTCTATTTTTCGGATGTGGCGCGGCGCTGAAGTCGTGTGGAATCCCCGTTCAGCGACGCCACAAGCATGTCACCCAACCAAAGCTTCCAATTCTTTGGAAGCCATGCCCGGTAACCCTCGGCCTTCTTTCGCAACGTTGACCTGCAAGGCCACCCGGGCCACGTCCAACACGTTCTTGGTCAGCGAATAGCTGCCCTTGGCCTGCAGCCAGGTCAGAACGTCCGCCAAGTGCCAGATAGACGCACTCCCCTCGTGCACGGGAGCCGGGAAGCTGCCCGGATGAGCCAACATCAGCTTGCGCATGTTTTGCCGAGATACACCGACGATCTCGGCTACGTCGGTCAGCCCGACTAAATCAGGCGCAACCTCGATCAGTCTGGCCGATGGCACGGCGCGGCGAACGTCGCCCAGCGCACTAAGCACGGCCTCAACCGCATCAGGCGCATCGCGAGTGAACTCAAGCGCCAGCCGCCCCGGCTACCCGATGCCTGCCAAGGCATCGTCGCAGCCCGCTTCACCCAGCCGCTCGACCAGTTCATCCGGGGTGCAACCATCGTCAGCAAGCTGATATTTCAAGGTAAAGGTAAATTCCATTGTTCAACTCCTCAGCATCGCCCGTGGTATCGAGTATTCGCATGACCCGCAGAGTTGTCACATGACAACCTACCCTTCTTTCAAGCAGCCGCACACAGCAGCATCTCAAAAAGGCTAAATTGATTGGCATGCGACAAGCCTCCGTGAACCATGCCGGTGAAATACCCATAGGGCTGCAGCCGATGATAAGCGCTTCCTGGTGCGCTCCAAGGCGGGTAATCGTAGCGAAAGGTGACGGCCCCCCTCCCAACACTGCCACGGTATGTAGGCGCGGTTGGTTTACCGAAAGACCGCTTCCGTAAGCCCTTGCGACTCAATCCACAGCCTCGCAGCAACGCCCGTATCCAGTGCTTGCGGAGGTATCTTGGCAACGGCCGGATAGCCGCGTGTTTCGCTCAGCCTATCCGGGCCGTAATAGACACCGCCTCGAGCCTGCGGTGAAGTCGCGGCGAAGAGGGTCGGCAACGCCCCCTGCGCTGCCGGTTGGAACAGGAACCACATGTACCGACGAGCCATACCCGGAACGCTCAATGCACCGGCGCCATTGGGTAACAGGTCGGTGCGCGAAATGCCAGGATGGGCAGCGACGCTCTGGATGCCCCAGCCCGCAGCCTCGCTGCGGCGTTGCAATTCAAGGGCGAACATCAGGCAAGCGAGTTTCGATTGACTGTAAACCGGCATCGGCTTGTAGCTGCGCTGAGCTTGCAGATCATCAAAGTTGATCGTGCCGCTTCGGGCGGCGACGCTTGAAAGACTGACCACGCGTGGCTTGTTACCCTTGCGCAGCAGCGGCAGCAGTTGGGCAGTCAAGGCGAAGTGACCCAGGTAGTTCGTGCCGAACTGCAACTCGAATCCGTCGCAAGTCACCTGACGCTTCGGCGGCGCCATCACTGCCGCGTTGTTGATCAGCAAGTCCAGGCTGTCGCGCGAACTCCGCAGGCTCTCGCCGAACGCCTCGATGGATTCGAGGCTGGCGAGATCCAGTGCCCCGAAAGTCACATTCGCGCCGGGAACACTTTGGCGAATCTGATTGACTGCTGCTGCCCCTTTCGACCGATTACGACCTGCGATGATGACATTCGCACCGGCACGGGCCAGCGCCAGCGCGTCCTGGAACCCAAGGCCGCCAGTACCGGTGACGACCGCCGTACGGCCGCGTTGGGAAGGGATATCGGAAACTGTCCAGTGGGTCATGATCCTTGCCTGCCGAGGAGTGGGAACGTACACTAGGTGCACATAAATATGCACCTAGTGCTAAAACTTAATGCACTTAGTGCAGAAATGCAACAGGCCATCGAAATGTCAGAAACCCTCCCTCCCGCAGGTGCGCCCCCCACAGAAGGCTTGCGGGAACGCAAGCGCCGCGAAACACGTCAGCGCATCGCCGAGGCCGGCCAACGCTTGTTCCTCGCCAACGGTTACGAAGGCACAACGCTGGACACCATCGCGGCGGCGGCTGGCATCTCGCGCCGCACGTTTTTCTCGTACTTCAAATCGAAGGACGACATCATCTTGTTCTGGCAGGACGCCGATTCGGCCAGGCTGATTGCCGACCTGCTGAAGACATCGCCCGACGTACCGCCACTCGATGCTGTTCGCGATGTGATGGTCAAGCACATCGCGCGCTATACGACCGAGCAGATGACAGCCGTGGACAATCTCATGCGTTCGAGCGAATCGCTTCTTGCGCGCAAACAGGCGTACTACGCGGAACAGGAGCAAGCGCTGTTCAATACGCTGTGTGAGGTCTGGCGGCAGCCTGAACGGCGGTTGGCCCTTCGGATGGTGGCCGTGGTGTCCGTCGGTGCGATGAGACTCGCACTTCAGGCGTGGCGGGATCAGACCGGCCAGCGAAAGCCGGTGGCCGAGTTCCTGCAGGACGCCTTTGACAGTTTGAGAACAGAGCTTTGACTGTGGCGACGAGGCGTTTGCGGTTGGCCATTGAGACCGGACGCGGCAGAACTGCCGCGTCCGGTTCGGGAAGAGCCCCGGCGCACGCCGGGGCCATACTGCGAGGTCACGCGGCCAGTGTTCAGCCAGTTGCGGCTGTTGGCTAAACTGTTGGAACGGTGCCGCCGTCGATCCGATACTCGGCCCCGGCGATCGAAGCAGACCGCGGGGACGCCAGGAAAGCGATCAAATCGGCCACCTCTTGTGGTGTGGCCGGTCGACCTACTGGAATTCCTCCCAGCCAATCCATGACGATTTTCTTGCCGCCCTCGTAATCCGTTCCGGCGTCTGCCGCCATCCGCTGCGCAAACGCTACGGAAGCCTCGGTCTCAATCCAGCCCGGCGCAACGCTCAGCACGCGAACGCCCTTCGGCGTCACCTCTCTCGCCAGAGACTTGCTGTAGGTCGTGAGGGCCCCCTTGGCTGCGGCGTAGGCGGTGGTGGACTCGGGCAAAGGCAGCACGCGCTGGATGGAGCTGACGTGGATGATGACGCCGGAGCCCTGAGCCAGCATCGCTGGCAGCAACGCACGATCCAGGCGTACGGCAGGCATCAAGTTCAGGTTCAGCTCGGCGAACCAGTGCTCATCACTGATCGCGGCAAAACCGCCACCGGGAGTGTTCGAACCGCCGAGCACGTTGATCAGGATATCGACGCCGCCCCAGTCCTGCAGGACGGTCTGAGCAAGGTGATTCGCACCTTCCGCCGTCGACAGATCGGCAGCCACGTAGTTGACGCCCTCCACCGGCTCCGCTGGCACGGTGCGCGCGGATGTCGCCACCCGAGCGCCGGCCTTCACAAGGGTTTTCACGACGGCAGCACCAAGGCCCAGCGTGCCGCCCGTGACCAATGTCCGCAGGCCATTCAGATGAAGGTCGAAGCTCATGCCGTGATCTCCAGCGATGCGATCAGGCCGCGTTCAAGGCGAAAGCGGTAGGACAGAACGATCGGGCTGCCAGGGAAGTTGCCGGTGACGTTGGCGCGGACAAGTTGAAAGCCGTCCTCTCCCTCAATGGCGAACGGCACGCTCGTCGCGCTGTACTTGGCCGATGCCTCGGCCATAAAGGCCTTGATGGCGTCGACGCCCGTGTAGGTACGGCCGTCGTCCTTCATGATGGCTTGCGCGGTGAAGCAACGCGCCAAGGCGTCGGGGTTGTGTTCCGCCGCGAAGTACGCGGCAATAGGCTCAGGAAGGGTCAAGGTATTCAAGTTTTGGCTCCATGGGGTCAGCGAAGGCCTCAGGATGCGCGTCTACCTGCATTCAGTGAATACACTAGAATCTTTATAGGTTGCTTAGGAAACGATACAGAATGCGTGGATCCGACTTCGCTGAACTGAAGGCCTTCGTAGCCGTCGTGGAGCGCCAAAGCTTTGCCCGAGCTGCAGAGCATTTGGGCCTATCGCCGTCGGCACTCAGCCAAACCATCCGGCAGCTCGAAGGCCGCATCGGCGCTCGCCTTCTGAATCGCACAACTCGAAGCGTCGCGCCATCAGCCAGTGGCGAACTGCTCTACAGGCGCATAGCGCCATTGTTTCGGGAGATGGCTGCTGCAGTCGCCCAAGCCAGTGAGGCGACAGGGCAGATGAGCGGCACGCTTCGCATCAACACGCTGGGGATCGCAGCGCGGACCATCATCGCGCCCCGGCTTTCACGCTTCCATCAAGCACACCCTGACGTGGTTCTCGACATCGTGGTCGACGACGCGCTCGCCGATATTGTCTCTGGCCGCTTTGATGCGGGCATCCGCGTGGGTGGGCAGCTCGAGAAAGACATGGTTGCCGTGCGCCTCACGCAGGACCTGAACATGGTGGCCGTGGCCTCCCCGGACTATATCGCGCGTAGAGGAACCCCCAAGTCACCTGCCGATTTGCATAACCATGCATGCATCAACTGGCGGCTCCAGATGGACGGCAGGCAATATCGTTGGGAGTTCAAGAAACGAGGGCAGCGACTCGAAGTGGCGGTGGACGGCCCCGTCGTCACCAATCATGCTGACATCGGCATTGCAGCTGCACTGAACGGGCTCGGCATTGCCTATCACTTCGAGCGAGATGGCGTGGGCGAGCTCTTGACCCAGGGACGGCTGGTCCAGGTCCTGCCGGACTGGTCGATTTCACGCCCGGGGTTGTTCCTCTACTATCCGAGCCGCCAGCATCGACCAGCCCTCCTCGGGGCGTTCATCGACTGTCTCTTGGATCGAAAACCGTTCGATCGGCTCTAGGACAGCCATCTTGGACTTTGACTTGAAGTTGCGCAGTGCGGTGTCGGTAAGTATCGAGGTTTTTCCTCCGGTTCATGACGGTTTTTACCGCCAGGTACCCTGTCAGCTTGCCGGATTGCGTGCCATGACGATCCACGCCGCGCCGTCGATCATCACCGACCGCTCGCCGGGGAGGCCCGCGAAGGCGGCACGAACCGCGGCCCAGGCACGGGCGCGGAGGTCGTCGGGCTGATCAGCGAGAACAAGCGACAATGGGCCACCCTCGAACGCCATCTTCACCGCGTCGTCGATGGCCGCGTCCCGCGTCCCGCCCTCGCCGAACGGGATGGAAGCATCGAAGGGCGCGATAGTGATACCGGTGAAGCCGGCCGCCGTCAGGATGCGTGTCACCCGCCCCCGGTCGCCGAACGAGAATGGGCCGGGCGCTTCGGGATCGGTCGGTGTGGTCAGTGGGACGATGCCCTTGATCGCGCCCATCGGCAGGCGCACCCAATCGTTCTCGGCCACGCCGCGCCAGCAGACGAAAGCGAGCCGCCCGCCCGGCCGGAGCGCGCGTCGCATATGGGTGAAGGCCCCTGTCGGATTGTCGAAGAACATGACTCCGAAACGCGAGAACAGGATGTCGAACGCGCCCTCGGGCAGCTCGGCGCGGCTGGCGTCGGCTACTCGGAACTGGGCCGGCGTATCCTGGGGCGCCCGTGCGCGCGCTCGGCCGATCAGCGGTTCGGATATGTCCACGCCCAGCACATGACCGCCCGCGCCGACGCGGCGAGCCAGTTCCAGACTCGACGCGCCCGCGCCGCAGCCGACGTCCAGCACGCGTTCCCCCGTGGCGGGCGCGGCGGCTTCGATCGCGGTCTGGCCGAACACCGCAAACATGGCGTCGAGCCGGGCCTGGTTGGCGGCCCAGTACTCTCCGCTTTGGCCATTCCAGTCGGCGACCTGATAGGCTTTTTGCTCTGTCATGTTATCTCCATTCTGATCGTTGGAATCTGTGCTCTCAAACCAGCATCGATTGCTGGGCGGAGATGCCCGCCGTCGCGCCTTGCCATGATGCCGTGGTGACCGAGGGCATTGCGGGGTTAGCGAGGTCGCCGGCGGCGTAGATGCCGGGCACGTTGGTTTCGCGGCGCTCGTCGACCTTGAGGACGATGCCCTGGGGCGTATCGACCGTGGCGAGACCCAGCGATTCATGCAGGCGTGCGGACGGCTTGTTGCGCGGATGCGCGAACAGGATGTCGACCGCGACAGAGGGGCCGGCGTCGAGCCTGACGGTGGCGTTATGACTCTCGTCATGGTCGATTTCGGTGACCCGACCATCGACGACAGGGATGCCACGGCGCGCCAGATCGGCCCGGATGTCGGGTGGAATGTCATGACCATTGGTGAAGACCGTCAATGTGTCGGTCCAGTCGTGGTACAGCCTGACGTAGTTGTGCGACATTGGGCCGGACCAGACGAGACCCCAATGCCGGCCGGCAACTTCAAAGCCGTCGCAATAGGGGCAAGGCACGATGGAGGAGCCCCAGCCTTCGGCAAAGCCGGGAAGTTCAGGCATCTGGTCGGCGACGCCATAGCTCAGGATCAGGCGGCGCGCCCTAAGGGTTTCGCCCTCGCCCGTGAGGACGGAGAAATCGTCGATGGTGCCGGAGACGCTCTCGGCCCGGGCATTGACCAGTTGGATCGTGGGATAGCGTGCCAGCTGCTGCCGCGCCTCGGCCAGGATCTCCAGCGGTGGCTTGTGGTCGTGGCCGAGCAGGCCATGGGAGTGGTCGGCGAAGCGATTGCGCGGCAGGCCGGTATCGAGAACGGTGACCTTTCGGCGGGCACGGCCAAGCTGCAGGGCGGCGGCAAGACCGGCAAAGCTGCCGCCGATGATGATGACGTCATTCATGGTGATGGGCTCCGCGCTGTCGCGCTGTGATGAAGGGAGATCGCTTGCACAATTAAGAAACTCGGAAGTACCATAATTCACGAATTTAGATACTGTCAAGTACTGGAATTTTATGACCGAAAACAGTCAGGGCCGACGCGGCCGCCCCGTCAACGATGCGCTAGGCCAGACGATCATCGACGCCGCAGGCGAACTTTTTGTGGAATTGGGTTTTCAAGCGACGACAATGGACAAGGTCGCCCAGCGGGCGAAGATATCCAAGCTCAGCATCTATCGACACTTCGAGAACAAGGAGGCGCTGTTCAGTGCGGCCATTGCGGCCCATTGCCATCAGTTTGCACCGCAGGCCCTTATTGAAGGCGTCGGCGGTTCGGCGGCAGATCAGCTCATGGCAGTGGGAACGTCCCTGCTTCGCACGTTGCTGAGCCCGGATGTGCGCAGTGTCGAAGCCATGATCATGGCCGACAAGACGAATCAAAAATCGTTAAGCCAGCGCCATTACGAAGCCGGCCCCGCCTATGTCATTGCCCAGATCGAAGCCCTGTTGCGTCAGTTGCACGCGAAGACGGTTCTGAACGTGCCCGATCCTCTCCAGTCCGCCCGCTTGTTTGCCGCGCTTTTCAAAGGATCCGATCTCCTGATGATCGCGCGCTTCGATGAGGCCAGGGCAGAGGACGACATCGAAATCGAATCCTATTGTCGGGCGGCCGTCGCCATGTTCATCGCCGCGCACGAAAAATAACACCATGCCCGGAAAAAGCACTCATGCATCACGAGAGAACCCAACGAAACCTGGCTGATCAAGAGATTTGATCCCAGTCCCTTCCCTGCCAAGACGACAAGGTAACGAGCAGCCAGCAGGGCATTTACCCAAAAAGCCAAAAGCCCGCAATTACGCGGGCTTCAGGGCATTTCTTGCTAATGGGTGCCGGACAATGCCGGACGCCCCATCATTCCCACTCAATCGTCGCCGGCGGCTTGCTCGACACGTCATACGTGACGCGGGAGATGCCTTCGATTTCGTTGATGATGCGCCCGGAAACGGTTTCCAGCAGCTCGTACGGCAGGTGCGCCCAGCGAGCGGTCATGAAGTCGATGGTTTCCACGGCACGCAGGGCCACGACCCAGGCGTAACGACGGCCGTCGCCGACCACGCCCACCGATTTCACCGGTTGGAACACCACGAACGCCTGGCTGACCTTGTGGTACCAGTCGGCCTTGCGCAGTTCTTCGATGAAGATGTGGTCGGCGCGACGCAACAGGTCGGCGTATTCCTTCTTCACTTCACCGAGGATCCGCACGCCCAGGCCTGGGCCCGGGAATGGGTGGCGGTAGACCATGTCGTACGGCAGGCCCAGCTCCAGGCCGAGGCGACGCACTTCGTCCTTGAACAGTTCGCGCAGCGGCTCGACCAGCTTGAGGTTCATTTCCTCTGGCAGGCCACCGACGTTGTGGTGGGACTTGATCACGTGGGCCTTGCCGCTCTTGGCGCCGGCCGACTCGATCACGTCGGGGTAGATGGTGCCTTGGGCCAGATACTTGATGTTGTCGAGCTTGCAGGATTCGGCATCGAATACGTCGATGAAGGTGCGACCGATGATCTTGCGCTTCTTCTCCGGGTCGGACTCGCCGGCCAGGTTGTTCAGGAACTGCTCTTCGGCGTTGGCGCGGATCACCTTGACGCCCATGTTCTCGGCGAACATGGCCATCACTTGCTCACCCTCGTGCAGGCGCAGCAGGCCGTTGTCGACGAAGACGCAGGTCAGTTGATCGCCGATGGCCTTGTGCAGCAACGCGGCAACCACCGAGGAGTCCACGCCGCCGGACAGGCCGAGCAGTACGTTATCGGTGCCCACCTGGGCGCGAACCTGGGCGATGGCGTCTTCAGCGATCTTCGACGGGGTCCACAGGGCCTCGCATTCGCAGATGTCGAGGATGAAGCGCGACAAGATGCGACCGCCCTGCTTGGTGTGGGTCACTTCCGGGTGGAACTGCACGCCGTAGTAACGGCGATCATCGTTGAACATGCCGGCAATCGGGCAGCTCGGGGTGCTGGCCAGGACGTGGAAATCTTCCGGCATCTTGGTGACCTTGTCACCGTGGCTCATCCACACGTCAAGGCCGAACAGGCCGTCGGCGTCGATATGGTCTTCGATGCCGTCCAACAGGCGGCTCTTGCCGACCACGTCGACGCGGGCATAGCCGAACTCACGCAGGTCGGAACCTTCTACCTTGCCGCCCAGCTGTTCGGCCATGGTCTGCATGCCGTAGCAGATACCGAAGACCGGCACGCCAAGGTCGAACACGGCTTGCGGGCAACGCGGGCTGTCGGCTTCGTGCACGGACTCGGGGCCGCCGGCGAGGATGACGCCTTTAGGCGCGAATTCGCGAATCGCTTCGTCATCCATGTCGAACGGATGCAATTCGCAGTACACACCGATTTCACGCACGCGGCGGGCGATCAGTTGGGTGTACTGGGAACCGAAGTCGAGGATCAGGATGCGGTGAGCGTGAATGTCGAGGGCCATGACTCATTCTCATGTAGTGAATCAGAAACAACTCGGGGCTGAATGAACAGCCCCGGTGATTAACGTTTTACTGAAGGCCTTAACCTACTCGGTAGTTCGGCGCTTCCTTGGTGATCTGCACGTCGTGGACATGGGACTCGGCCATGCCGGCGCCGGTGATGCGGACGAATTCCGGCTTGGTGCGCATCTCTTCGATGTTGGCGCTGCCGGTGTAGCCCATGGAAGAACGCAGGCCGCCCATCAGTTGATGGATGATGGCGCTCAGGGTGCCTTTGTACGGCACGCGACCTTCGATGCCTTCAGGCACCAGCTTCTCGGCGCCTGCGGAGGAGTCCTGGAAGTAACGATCGGAGGAGCCCTGGGCCTGGGACATGGCGCCCAGCGAGCCCATGCCGCGGTAAGCCTTGTAGCTGCGGCCCTGGAACAGTTCGATCTCGCCTGGCGCTTCTTCAGTACCGGCGAACATCGACCCCATCATCACGCAGGAGGCACCGGCGACGATGGCCTTGGACAGGTCACCGGAGAACCGGATGCCGCCGTCGGCGATCAACGGTACGCCAGTGCCTTCAAGGGCAGCGGCGACGTTGGCGATGGCGCTGATTTGCGGCACGCCGACACCGGCAACGATGCGGGTGGTGCAGATCGAGCCAGGGCCGATACCGACCTTGACTGCATCGGCGCCAGCTTCGGCCAGGGCCTTGGCGGCAGCGCCGGTGGCGATGTTGCCGCCGATCACCTGCACGTCAGGGAAGTTCTGCTTGACCCAGCGAACGCGGTCGATCACGCCTTTGGAGTGACCGTGGGCGGTATCGACCACCACCACGTCGACGCCGGCATTGACCAGGGCCGCGACGCGGTCGCCGGTGTCCTTGCCGGTGCCGACCGCAGCGCCTACGCGCAGACGACCCTGGTCGTCCTTGCTGGCCAGCGGATAAGCCTTGGCTTTTTCGATGTCATTGACGGTCATCATGCCCTTGAGGGCAAACTTGTCGTCGACGATCAGCACGCGTTCGATGCGGTGTTTGTGCAGCAACTCGCGAACTTCGTCCTTGCCGATGCCTTCCTTGACCGTGACCAGACGCTCTTTAGGCGTCATCACCTGGCGAACGGTGGCGTCCAGACGGTTCTCGAAACGCACGTCGCGGGAGGTGACAATGCCGACCAGGTCGCCATCGTGCAGCACCGGAACGCCGGAGATGTTGTGCATGCGGGTCAGTTCGAACAGATCACGGACCGTGGCGTCAGCCTCGATGGTGATCGGGTCCTTGACCACGCCAGCCTCGAACCGCTTGACCTTGCGCACTTCGGCGGCCTGCTGTTCGATGGTCATGTTCTTGTGGATGATACCGATACCGCCTTCCTGGGCCATGGCAATGGCCAGACGGGCTTCGGTCACGGTGTCCATGGCGGCGGAAACCAGCGGAATATTCAGCTCGATGCCACGGGTAAGACGGGTTTTGAGACTGACTTCGTTAGGCAGCACCTCGGAATAACCAGGCACTAAAAGAATGTCGTCGAAGGTCAGAGCTTCTTGGCTGATACGCAGCATCGCGGGGGCTCCCGAGCGGGAAAATGGAAGCGCGCCATTATACTCATGGACCCCCTCTGGCTCAATGTAAAACTCTGTCTATTATTGCCTGGCTGATTGATGGGCTAAAACACAACACTCCTTGTTGCACGCCAGCCCCTGTGGCGAGGGGATTTATCCCCGCTGGACTGCGCAGCAGTCCCAAAGCAGTCGACTCAATATGCCTAATGTACCGCATAGCCTGGGTTTAGGGCCGCTTCGCGCCCCAGCGGGGATAAATCCCCTCGCCACAAAAGCAATCTCCAGTGCGCCTATCTACAACTCCACCTTCACCCAACTCACCGGCTGATCCAGCCAGTCGGCGAATTCGTCGATAAAGTCCTGCTTGAACCCCGCCTCCAGCCAGTTATTGAAGATGAACCCCAGGTTGGAGAAGCCACACGGCTGCAGGAACAGGAACCCGTTGATGTCATCTTCGTGCCCACACTCGGGGCAGGTGAAGTTGTCGGTACGCGCTGGCATCCAGTCTTCCAGGCTTTCGAACAGCGCCTCGCCGATTTCCTTGCGGCATTCGGCACAGCCGGCCTCTTCGAGAAAGCCCTTGGCCGGCGTATAGATACAGCGCTTGGTGATGATCTCCAGGCCATTGATCGCTTCGCCGAACGGCAAGGCTTCGGGATGCAGGACCACCGCTCGTGCGCCAGGAGCGATGGCGTGGGCCATGCGATTGCCGGTGCGCCCGCAGGTGGTCAGTTGTTCTTCGACGATGTTCTTGCGCACTAACCAGCGCACGATCGCCCGGGCCCGGGGCTCGTGGACCGGCAGGGTGGAAATTTTCGGGACGATGATGCTTTGCGAATTCATGGGACATCCTGCGGTGAATCTACCGGTGGCGACGAGCAAAGCCCGCGCCCACCTGGAACCTATGGGCAATGGAGCATTGTACCGCGCCCATTCCCGGAAGGTTTTGCGGTGAACATGGAGATTGAGCAGCGAATGCCCTTATCATGCGGCCCATGATTAAAGATCCCTTTGCCCGACTGGGCCTGGACCGCGAAGTCCTGACTGTCAGCCAGCTCAACGGCCGTGCGCGGGTGTTGCTTGAAGACGTGTTCAGCAACATCTGGGTCGAGGGCGAAATTTCCAACCTTGCCCGCCCTGCCTCCGGCCATGTGTATTTCACCCTCAAGGACAGCGGCGCCCAGGTGCGTTGCGCACTGTTCCGCCAAAATGCCGCGCGGGTGCGTCAGGCCCTCAAAGACGGGCTGGCGGTAAAAGTACGCGGCAAGGTCTCGCTGTTCGAGGGCCGCGGCGACTACCAGTTGATTCTCGACACCGTGGAACCGGCGGGCGATGGCGCCCTGCGCCTGGCCTACGATGCGCTGAAGGAAAAGCTCAGCGCCGAAGGCCTGTTCAGCGCCGAACGCAAGGTGCCGCTGCCGGCCCATCCGCAACGCATCGGCATCATCAGTTCGCCCACCGGCGCGGTGATCCGCGACATCATCAGCGTCTTCCGCCGCCGTGCGCCGCAGATTTCCCTGACGCTGATCCCCACCGCCGTACAGGGCCGCGAAGCCACCGCGCAAATCGTCCGCGCACTGAAACTGGCGGACGCCCGGGGGTTCGATGCGCTGATCCTGGCCCGGGGCGGCGGCTCGCTGGAAGACTTGTGGTGTTTCAACGAAGAAGCCGTGGCCCGGGCGGTGGACGCCTGCGTCACGCCGATCGTCAGCGCCGTCGGCCATGAGACCGACGTGTCCATCAGCGATTTCGTCGCTGACGTGCGCGCCCCAACCCCGTCCGCCGCTGCCGAACTGCTGGCCCCCGATGCCGGCGACCTGGTGCGCCGGGTCGAAAGCCTGCACCGGCGGCTGGTGATGCGCATGCGCGACCGCCTGATGCGCGACCAACTGCGCCTCGAAGGCCTCACCCGGCGCCTGCGCCACCCCGGTGAGCGTCTGCGCCAGCAAGCCCAGCGTCTCGACGACCTGGACATGCGCATGCGCCGGGCCTTCGAGCGCAGCCTCAATACCCGCCGCGAACGCCTGATCCGCCTGGAGACCCGCCTGGCCGGGCAGCATCCGGGGCGGCAACTGGCACTGCTGCGCCAACGCCTGGACAGCCTCGCCGCGCGCTTGCCCCGTGCGATGCGTGAAGGGCTCAAAACCCGACGCGTGCAACTGCACAACCAGATGCAGACGCTGCACATCGTCAGCCCACTGGCGACCCTCGGCCGGGGCTACAGTATTTTGCTGGACGAGCGCGGCCAGGCGATCCGCAGCGCCGGGCAGACCCAGACCGGCCAGCGCCTGACCGCACGGCTCGGTGAAGGTGAACTGCTGGTCCGGGTCGAAGACAATCACCTGACGCCGGTCACCCTTTCTCTATTGGATTGATTCATGCCGCGATATCTCGCCCCATTGCTCTTGCTGTGCCTGACCTTCAACGCCAACGCCGACAGCTACATCACCCGCCTGCTGAACAAGCCGGTGCCCGGCGGCGTGGCCGTGGTGGACCTGGGCAGCGCGGCCCAGCCGCCAAAGGCCAGTTACCAGGGCAAACCGGTGCTGGTGGTCAAGGAAAAGGACAACTGGCTGGCAATTGTCGGCATCCCGCTGACAGTCAAGCCCGGCACCCAGCAGATCAGCAGTGGCGGCAGCACTCAGCCGTTCGTGGTCGGCTATAAAAAGTACCCCGAGCAACACATCACGCTGAAGAATAAGCGCCAGGTCAATCCAAATCCGGCGGACCTCAAACGCATCAACGCCGAACTGGCCGTGCAACTGAAGGCGTATCGCAGCTTCAGCCCGAACATCCCCAGCAACCTGCTGCTGGACAAGCCGGTCAATGGTCCGATGTCGAGCAAGTTCGGCGTGCGGCGCTTCTTCAACGGCGAAGAACGCAACCCCCACGCCGGGCTGGACTTCGCCGTGCCCGCCGGTACGCCCATCAAAACCCCGGCGGCGGGCAAGGTGATCCTCACTGGCAATTACTTCTTCAATGGCAATACGGTGTTCGTCGACCATGGCCAGGGTTTCATCAGCATGTTCTGCCACCTGTCGAAGATCGACGTGAAGGTCGGCCAGCAGCTCAAGCGCGGCACCGTGGTCGGCAAAGTCGGCTCCACGGGGCGGGCGACCGGGCCACACATGCACTGGAACATCAGCCTGAACGATGCGCGGGTGGATCCGGCGATTTTTATCGGGGCGTTCCAGCCCTGAATGGGAAGGTGGGGCTACTGGCCCCATCGCGAGCAAGCTCGCTCCCACAGTGGGATCTGTTGTGAATACCTCTCTCGCAACCCACAGAGATCCCCTGTGGGAGCGAGCTTGCTCGCGATGACGGTAGCCGCATCGCCACCGCCTGTGAATTGCCAAGCTCAAAACATCGACGCAATTTCCAAGATCAACACCTCTAATATGCGCGATTAAATCTCGCAAACCAGTCTAAAAACAGAACTTATCTCAATTTTTCCCGACTGCTTGCGATCCGCCCTCCGCGCGGTTAGGGTTGAAGGCATGAAAACCTCTCACACCCTCATTCAGCTTCGCCAGCACCGCAGCCTGTGCCTCGTCAGCGCACGACTGCCAGGCTGAATCGCGGCACCTCGTCCCGGCTGTAAGCCACCCCCGTTCGAACCACCGGCAGGCCGCCTTTTTCCGGCCACGACAATAAAAGGATTCCCCCGATGAGCATGCTCAAAGACCCGTCTTCCAAGTACCGCGCGTTCCCGACCATCAACCTGCCGGATCGCACCTGGCCATCGAAGACCATCACCGCCGCGCCGATCTGGTGCAGCTCCGACCTGCGTGACGGTAACCAGTCGCTGATCGAGCCGATGGACGCCGCCAAGAAGCTGCGTTTCTGGAAAACCCTGGTCGCCGTGGGCGTGAAGGAAATCGAAGCGTCGTTCCCGGCGGCTTCGCAGACCGACTTCGACTTCGTGCGCACCCTCATCGAAGAAGGCCACATCCCGGACGACACCACCATCCAGGTGCTGACCCAGGCTCGTGAAGACCTGATCGCCCGCACGTTCGAATCTCTGCGCGGCGCGAAAAAAGCCATCGTCCACCTGTACAACGCCACCAGCCCGTCATTCCGCCGCATCGTGTTCAACCAGGACAAGGAAGGCGTGAAGGAAATCGCGGTGAACGCGGCCAAGCTGTTCGTCAAATACGCCGCGCAACAGCCAGAAACCCAATGGCAGTTCGAATACTCGCCAGAAACCTTCAGCGCCACCGAGCTGGAATTCGCCAAGGAAGTCTGCGACGCGGTGATCGAGGTCTGGAACCCGACACCTGAGCGCAAGGTCATCCTCAACCTGCCGGCCACGGTGGAAGTCGCGACTCCGAATGTCTACGCCGACCAGATCGAGTGGTTCGGTCGCAACATCACCCGTCGCGACAGCGTGCTCATCAGCCTGCACACCCATAACGACCGTGGCACCGGCGTAGCCGCCACTGAACTGGGCCTGATGGCCGGCGCCGACCGTGTCGAAGGCTGCCTGTTCGGCAACGGCGAGCGCACCGGTAACGTCGACCTGGTGACCGTCGCGCTGAACCTCTATACCCAGGGCATCAACCCTGAGCTGGATTTCTCCGACATCGACGGCGTGCGCAAAGTGGTCGAAGAGTGCAACCAGATCCCGGTGCACCCGCGCCATCCGTACGTGGGGGACCTGGTTCACACCGCGTTCTCCGGCTCGCACCAGGACGCAATCCGCAAGGGTTTCGCCCAGCAGAAACCGGACACCCTGTGGGAAGTGCCGTACCTGCCGATCGACCCGGCCGACATCGGCCGTAGCTACGAGGCGGTGATCCGGGTCAACAGCCAGTCGGGCAAGGGCGGCATCGCCTACTTGCTGGAGCAGGAATACGGCATCAGCCTGCCGCGTCGCATGCAGATCGAGTTCAGCCAGGTGGTGCAGCGCGAAACCGATCGCCTGGGCCTGGAAATGACCGCCCAGCAGATCCACGCCCTGCTCCACAGCGAATACCTGCAAGCCAACACCCCGTATGCGCTGGTCAGCCATCGCCTGCAGGAAGAAAACGGCAACAGCGCCGTGGAAGTGGAAGTGGCCAGCAAGGGCCAAGGCGAGACCAACCTGCACTGGCGCGGCAAGGGCAACGGCGCGCTGGAAGCGCTGGTGGCCGGCCTGCCGATCCCGGTGGAGATCATGGACTACAACGAACACGCCATCGGCGCCGGCACCAACGCCAAGGCTGCGGCGTACATCGAGCTGCGGGTCAACGGTGAGCGTGCGGTCCACGGCGTGGGCATCGATGAAAACATTACCACCGCCAGCTTCAAGGCCCTGTTCAGCGCGCTGAACCGCTCCCTGAGCCAGCCGGAAGCCAAAGCAGCCTGATGGTTTAGCTGAAATGCAAAAGGCCCCGGGGTGTGAACCCTGGGGCCTTTTTGTTCGGCTGATGGTGTGGTGCTGACTGTACTGGCCTCATCGCGAGCAAGCTCGCTCCCACGCTGGATCTTCAGTGGGAGCCGAAATCCTGTCCCACCTCAGCCCCCTGTGGGAGCTGGCTCGCGATGGCGACCTGTCAGGCAATACAAGTCGGTCATAGAGCTTCTCCCTGGCTGACCGGTTATCAGCACGCAACACCATTCTTTAAGGCTGAGTCGTTCAATTCGTGAATTCGAAGCGATCGGCATCCAGGTTCGCCGGAAAGCGTGTGCGATATGCCACCAGGTCCGCCGCACTCAAACACACGGTGAACACCCCGTCGGCCTCACCGGCGCTGAGCAGGGTTTCGCCCTGGAAGTCCAACACCTGACTGTCACCGGTATAGGCAAAGCCCTTGCCGTCGTGGCCGATGCGGTTTACCGCGGCCACGTAGCACAGGTTCTCGATGGCCCGGGCCGGCAGCAAACGGTTCCAATGCTGGCGCCGCGCACCGGGCCAGTTGGCGGTGTACAGCAACAGATCAGTGTCCTCGGCGTCGCGGCTCCACACGGGGAAGCGCAGGTCATAGCAAATCAGCGGACGGATGCGCCAGCCGTTGAGTTCGAACAGCACCTGGCGCTCGCCCGGCGTGTAGTGATTGTGCTCACCGGCCATGCGGAACAGATGACGCTTGTCGTAATGCAGCACTTCGCCGTCCGGTCGCGCCCAGAGCAGACGATTGCGATGGCTGCCGTCGGCGGCCTGGATCATCACACTGCCGGTGATCACCGCTTCAAGCTTCGCAGCCTGGGCCTGGAGCCATTTGTGTGAGGGACCGTTTTCCGGCTCAGCCAGGGTCTCGGAATCCATGGAGAAACCCGTGGTGAACATCTCCGGCAGGATAATCAGGTCTGCCCCGCGCGCCTGCGCCAGCAAGCCCTCGAAATGTTCCAGGTTGGCCTCGCGGTCGTGCCAGGCCAGGGTGGTCTGGATCAGCGCCACATTGAGGTTGGGCAAGGCACTCAGATCACGCATAGTTTTTCCGCCGCTTCGCGCAGCGTCTCCTCACGTTTGGCAAAGCACAGGCGTACCAGGCGCTGACCTGCGGGTGGGTTCTGGTAGAACACCGAGACGGGGATCGTCGCCACGCCGTGCTCACGGGTCATCCAGAGTGCCATGTCGACGTCTTTGAGGTCCGGGCGGATCTGCGAGTAATCCACCAACTGGAAATAGGTACCGGGCACCCGCTTGAAACTGAAGCGCGAGGGGGTCAGCAAGTCGCAGAACAGGTCACGCTTGGCCTGGTAGAAGTCCGGCAGTTCTTCGACGTGTTCCGGGTGATCGGCCATGTAGTCGGCCAGGGCGTACTGCAACGGCGTCACGCCGCAGAAGCTGACGTACTGATGCACCTTACGCAATTCCGCCGTGAGGGCGGGTGGCGCCACCACGTAGCCGGTTTTCCAGCCAGTGACGTGGTAGGTCTTGCCGAACGAACTGACCACAAAGGCCCGCCGGTACAGTTCTTCATGGGCCAGGACACTGGCGTGGGCGACGCCGTCGAACACCAGGTGTTCGTAGACTTCATCACTGATCAGGTAAATGTCGCGGTCGCGAATCAGCGCCGCCAACTGGTCGAGTTCGGCGCGGCTGATCAGCGCTCCACTGGGATTATGCGGCGTGTTGAGAATGATCATGCGCGTACGCGGGCTCAAGGCTTCACCGAGCTTCTGGAAATCGATGGCGAAATCATCCAGGCCCAACTGCACATGCACGCAACGGCCACCGGCCAACTCGACGGCGGGTTCATAGCTGTCGTAGCAAGGGTCGAACACAATCACTTCGTCGCCGCTGTGAACCACGGCCGCGATGGCGCAGAAAATCGCCTGGGTCGCACCGGGGGTCACGGTCACTTCCTGATCGGCATCGACGCTGACGCCATAGCTGCGGGCAATCTTCGCCGCAATCTGCTGGCGCAGCGCCGGCAAACCGGTCATGGGCGAGTACTGGTTATGACCTTGGGCCACATGCCGGCCGACTGCATCGCGCAGGGCCTGCGGGCCATCGAAATCGGGAAACCCCTGGGACAGATTGAGCGCGCCGGTCTGCGCGGCGAGCTGGGACATCTGGGTAAAAATGGTGATGCCGACATTCGGCAACTTGCTGGTGATCATTGGGGTTCCCTGCGTCTACACCCGGCTCTGGTACGGCGCGGGAGAGCTCGAGGATAGCCCAATCGCCGGGCATGAAAAAGGGTGCCCATGGGCACCCTCTCAATGACATAACTACTCAGCCAGACACAAACCTTGTGGCGAGGGGATTTATCCCCGTCGGGCTGCGAGGCAGCCCTAAAATCGGCAACTCGATGTGTCAGCCAGGTTGAACTCACTGTTTTGGGGTTGCTGTGCAACCCAGCGGGGATAAATCCCCTCGCCACAGGGTCCTGTGTGCTGTCATTTGGGCACTGTGGACAAAGCACCCACAGTGACCAGCAGATCAACGCTTATCGCGGCGCTTCTTGTCGGCTTTCTTGTGGTGCGACATCAAGCGGCGCTTCTTGTTGACCTGACGGTCGGTAAGCGTGTTCTTGTTGCCTTCGTAAGGGTTCTCGCCGCCCTTGAACTCGATGCGGATCGGCGTGCCGACCAGCTTGAGGACGCGGCGATACGTGTTTTCCAGATAGCGGACGTACGACTTGGGCACTTTCTCGATCTGGTTACCGTGAATCACGATAATCGGCGGGTTGGCGCCACCCAGGTGAGCGTAACGCAGCTTGATCCGGCGGTTGTTGACCATCGGTGGCGCGTGCTCGCCAACGGCGTCTTCCAGGATCTGGGTCAGGCGGTTGGTCGGCCAGCGGGTGACCGCCGACTTGAACGAGTTCTGCACCGACGCGTAAAGGTTGCCCACGCCCGTACCGTGCAAGGCCGAGATGAAGTGAATGTCGGCGAAGTCAACGAAGAACAGCCGACGCTGCAGTTCGACCTTGACGAAATCCCGTTCGCTGGGCGTCATGCCGTCCCACTTGTTGATCGCGATGACCAACGCACGGCCGGCTTCCAGGGCGAAGCCGAGCAGGTTCAGGTCGTGATCGACCACGCCTTCGCGGGCGTCCATCACGAAGATCACCACGTTGGCGTCTTTGATCGCCTGCAGGGTTTTGACCACGGAGAATTTTTCGACTTCTTCGTGGATCTTGCCGCGCTTGCGCACACCGGCCGTGTCGATCAGCGTGTACTTCTCTTCGTTACGCTCGAACGGGATGTAGATACTGTCGCGGGTGGTGCCAGGCTGGTCGTACACAATGACCCGGTCTTCGCCGAGCATGCGGTTGACCAGCGTCGACTTGCCGACGTTCGGACGGCCGATGATGGCGATCTTGATCCCGTCTTTTTCGCTAGGGCCAGGAATGCGCTTGGCTTCCTCGCCTTCGGCAACGATTTCTTCTTCGCCGTCTTCCGGTTCGTCTTCGTCGTCTTTCGGGAAATCAGCCAGGGCGATTTCCAGCATCTGGGTGATACCCCGACCATGCGCACCGGCAATCGGAATCGCCTGACCCATGCCCAACGGAGCGAACTCGGCGCGAGCCATGTCCGGGTCGATGTTGTCGACCTTGTTGGCTACGACGTAGGAACGCTTGTTACGTTTGCGCAAATGCTCGGCGATCATCTGGTCGGCGGCGGTAAAACCGGCCTTGGCGTCTACCAGGAACAGCACCACATCCGCTTCTTCAATGGCCAGCAGCGACTGCTCGGCCATTTTTTCGTCCATGCCGTGTTCATCACCGGAGATGCCGCCGGTGTCGACCAGAATATAGGTACGCCCTTGCCACTTGGCCTCACCGTATTGGCGATCACGGGTCAGACCGGACAAGTCGCCGACAATGGCGTCGCGAGTCCTGGTCAGGCGGTTGAACAAGGTGGACTTGCCGACGTTCGGTCGGCCCACCAGGGCGATTACGGGAACCATGCGGCTCTCCACTTCGTTATTTCAGAAAATACAAAAGCCGCTGCGAGGCAGCGGCTGGTGCTCGGGGCAGTCTGTGCAAGCCCTGCAAACCTTGTGAACAAGGCCGCTTGGGGGATTAGCCCCAAGCATAGTCTTACTTGATGGTCAGGGCTTCCAGTTTGCCGCTGTTGCCATACACATAAATCATGTTGCCCACCACCAGCGGACGGGCACGCAGGCCGTCACTGTCGATGCGCTCACGGCCGACGAAACGACCGTCCACCTGGCTGAGCAGGTGCAGGTAACCTTCCAGGTCACCGACTGCAACGTAGCTGGAGAACACTTCCGGGGCCGACAGTTGACGACGGGCCAGGGAATCGTTGCTCCACAATGCGGTGGTGGAACGCTCGTCGACGCCTTCAACCGTGCCCGAGGACAGGCTCACGTAGACGCTGCCAAAACCTTGGGCGACACCGGCGTAGCTGGACGCATCGCGCTGCCACAGTGGGCGGCCGCTTTCCAGGTCCAGCGCCGCAACGCGGCCCTGGTAACTGGCGACATACAGCGTCTCGCCAGACAACAGCAGGCCGCCGTCGATATCGACCACACGCTCCAGTTCCGAACGGCCCTGCGGGATGGCCACGCGCTGTTCCCAGACCGGCACGCCGTTGGAAATATCCAAGGCAACCACTTTACCGGTCGACAACCCAGCCACCGCGAGGCGGTTGGTCACGACCGGCGCACTGGTACCGCGCAGGGTCAGTACCGCCGGGGTGCTGTCGTACAACCAGCGCTGCTCGCCAGTAGCCGCATCCAGACCGATCAGGCTGTCATCCTGGGTCTGTACCACCACCACGTCACCGTTGGTGGCCGGCGGTGCGAGGACTTCACTGGTCACGCGGGAACGCCATTTCTCTTCACCGCTGCTGGCATCCAGGGCAACGATTTCGCCCTTGAGCGTGCCGATCATGACCAGCCCGTAACCCACGCCAACGGCGCCGGAAACGGGCAGTTCGAGATCCTGCTCCCACTTGACGTCGCCGTTGGTGCGGTCCATCGCCATCACCACGCCAGTCACGTCGGAGGCATAAATGGTGTCGCCATCGATGGCCGGCACCAGCATGTTGTAGGTTTCCCCCTGGCCGTCACCAATGGAGCGGCTCCATTGCTTCTGCAGCACGACTTCTTCTTTGAAGTCGGTCAGTTCGGCCGGTGGCAGTTCTTTCTTGCTGTTGCTGCTGCAACCCGCGGCCAGAATGGCCAGAGCCAGCAATGCTGCATGTTTCCAACGGATCACGTCACGCATCCCCTTTGGCCAGGTCGTCCAGCTTGATTTGCAGGCCACCGACCGCGGCTTCATCCGACAGCGCAGCCTTGGCTTTTTGGTAGGCCGCATGGGCCTCATCAGCACGACCAAGCTGTACCAGCAGGTCGCCCTTGAGTTCTTCGCGGGTCGCCAGGAACGCCTTGTCGGCATCGCCGTCGAGCAGCTTCAACGCGTCTTCGGCCTTGTTCTGCGCCGCCAGCACCTGCGCCAGGCGCTGACGCGCCACTTCGCCCAGGGTCGGGTTGACCGGCTTGTCGACAATGGCCTTCAGCTCGGTGGCGGCGTCGTCCAGCTTGCCGGTGTCGACCGCGACCTTGGCCACGAACAGGCGACCATATTGCGCGTAGGCCGTGCCGCCGAATTCGTTGTCGAGCTTGCCGGCCAACTCCGCCACGCGGGCAGCGTCAGGCTTGCCGTCCGGGGTCAGGGTGGTTTCCAGCAATTGCTGATAGAGCACCGAAGCGCCTTGCGCCTGGTTGCTCTGGTACTTCTGCCAGGCCTGCCAGCCGAACACGATGACCAGCGCCAACAGGCCGCCAGTGACCAACGGCTTGCCGTTGCGCGTCCACCAGTCCTTCAAATCCGCCAGCTGTTCATCTTCGGTACTCGACACCCCAATACTCCTTAATCGCTAAATCGGCTGTTTGACAGCTTCAACCCTGCACGACGCAGGTGGCCAGGTGTGCGGCAAGCGCATCCCAGGCAATGCTTTGTTGTTCGCCCTGGCCACGCAGGGGTTTGAAACCTACCACTTGCTGGGCCAATTCGTCGTCACCAAGAATCAGTGCATACAGCGCACCGCTCTTGTCGGCTTTCTTGAACTGGCTCTTGAAGCTGCCGCCGCCGGCGTTGATCTGCAGGCGCAGGTTGGGCAGCTGGTCGCGGACTCGCTCGCTCAACGCCAGGGCCGCCAGTTCGGCTGCTTCGCCGAAGGCGCACAGGTAAACGTCGACCTGACGGGCGATTTCTTGCGGAATCTTGTCCAGCGTCTCAAGCATCAACACCAGACGTTCGATGCCCATGGCAAAACCCACGCCCGACGTCGGCTTCCCACCCATCTGCTCCACCAGCCCGTCGTAACGGCCGCCGGCACACACCGTACCCTGGGCACCCAGCTTGTCGGTGACCCATTCAAAAACGGTCTTGCTGTAGTAATCCAGACCGCGGACCAGCTTCGGGTTGATAACATACGGAATGCCGACGGCGTCCAGGCGCGCCTTCAACCCCTCGAAGTGCAGGCGGGACTCTTCGTCGAGGTAGTCAGCCATCTTCGGCGCATCGACCAGGATCGCCTGCGTGTCGGCGTTCTTGGTATCCAATACCCGTAGCGGATTGGTCTTGAGGCGGCGCTGACTGTCTTCGTCCAGCTTGTCCAGGTGAGCGGACAGGAACTCCACCAGCGCTTCGCGGTAGCGCCCACGGGACTCGCTGGTGCCCAGGCTGTTGAGTTCGAGCTTGACCGCATCACGAATGCCCAGCTCGCCCCACAGGCGCCAGGTCAACACGATCAGCTCGGCGTCGATGTCCGGACCGTCGAGGTTGAACACCTCGAGGCCTATCTGGTGGAACTGGCGATAACGACCTTTCTGCGGACGTTCGTGACGAAACATCGGGCCGATGTACCAGAGTTTCTGCACCTGGCCACCACCGGTAATGCCGTGCTCGAGCACTGCACGCACGCACGCCGCCGTGCCTTCGGGGCGCAAGGTCAGCGAATCGCCGTTGCGGTCTTCGAAGGTGTACATCTCTTTTTCGACGATGTCGGTCACTTCGCCGATGGAACGCTTGAACAGCTCGGTGAACTCGACGATCGGCATGCGGATCTGCCGATAACCGTAGTTATCCAGCAAACGCGCCACGGTGCCTTCGAAATAACGCCACAGGGGCGTTTGCTCGGGCAGGATGTCGTTCATGCCACGAATGGCTTGCAGGGACTTGCTCACAGGTAATCCTTAAAAATTCGTTTGCTCAGCCGCGTGCGATGACCGCTGCGTCGGCTTCGACCTTTTCGGCCGCTTTCTGGCGGATCAGCCGTTCCAGTTCATCCACCAGATTGTCATTCGTCAGCTTCTGCGACGGCTTGCCGTCGATATAAATCAGGTTCGGCGTACCACCGGTGAGGCCGATATGGGCCTCCTTGGCTTCGCCCGGCCCGTTGACCACGCAACCAATCACCGCGACATCCAGCGGTACCAGCAGGTCTTCCAGGCGCCCTTCCAGCTCGTTCATGGTCTTGACCACATCGAAGTTCTGCCGCGAGCAGCTAGGGCAGGCAATGAAGTTGATGCCACGGGAACGCAGGTGCAGGGACTTGAGAATGTCGTAGCCGACTTTCACTTCCTCCACCGGGTCGGCCGCCAACGAGATGCGGATGGTATCGCCAATTCCTTCGGCGAGCAGCATACCGAGGCCGACGGCGGATTTCACCGTGCCCGAACGCAACCCACCGGCTTCGGTGATGCCCAGGTGCAACGGCTGGACGATTTCCTTGGCCAGCAGACGATAGGCTTCAACGGCCATGAACACGTCGGAAGCCTTCACGCTGACCTTGAAGTCCTGGAAGTTCAGGCGCTCCAGATGTTCGACATGGCGCAGGGCCGACTCCACCAGCGCAGCCGGGGTCGGTTCGCCGTATTTCTTTTGCAGGTCTTTTTCCAGGGAACCGGCGTTGACGCCGATGCGAATCGGAATGCCACGGTCGCGAGCGGCATCCACCACCGCACGCACGCGGTCTTCGCGGCCGATGTTGCCCGGATTGATGCGCAGGCAGTCCACACCCAACTCGGCCACGCGCAGGGCGATGCGGTAGTCGAAGTGAATGTCGGCCACCAGCGGCACTTTGACCAACTGCTTGATTTTGCCGAACGCCTCGGCGGCGTCCATGTCCGGCACGGAAACCCGCACGATGTCGACACCGGCGGCTTCCAGTCGGTTGATCTGCGCAACGGTGGCGGCGACGTCGTTGGTGTCGCTGTTAGTCATGCTTTGCACAGCGATGGGCGCATCGCCGCCAACAGGAACGTTGCCGACCCAGATCTTTCGCGATTCGCGACGTTTGATTGGAGATTCGCCGTGCATGACTTATTGACCCAACTTCAGGCGAGCGGTCTCGCCACTGGTGAACGGAGCCACGTCGACCGGCTGGCCGTTGTAGCTGACCTGCGCGCCACGGGCGTAACCCAGGCGCACGGCAAACGGCGGCGTGCCGTTGACGGAGGTGCTATCGCCCTTGCGCTTGAGGCCACTGAACAGCACCTTGCCGGTGCCATCGGTGATCTGCGTCCAGCAGTCGGCGGTAAACTGAATCTGTACCTGACCTTCACCGGCAGCGGGTGCGACAGGCGCGACCGGAGCGGTAGAGGCTGTCGGAGCGGCTGGCGCTGCGGCGAGTGCAGCGGGTGCTGGCGCAGCCGGAGCCGGCGTATTCGCCACGCTCGGCGCTGGAGCAACCGGCTCGCTATCAGTTGGCGCGGGGGCGGATGCAGCGGGCGCGTCTGCCGGAGCGGCCGGCACACTCGGTTCGGCACCGACGGCGGGATCAGCGCCATCCTGCCCCTGAGGCAGCACCAGAGTGCTTTCTCCGGCGGTCTGGCCTTCCACGACAGCCTGGTCTTCCGGCTCGTCCAGTGGGTGTATGCGGGTGGTGCCGTCGGCGCCTTCGACCTCAACATGCTCAGGGCTCATGCCGATCGGATCCTTGGCGCGCAAGGCAGCCTGGTCCTGCCACCAGAGGAAACCGCCACCAATCACCGCGATCAACAGCAGCAAACTGACGATTCTCAAAATGGTGTGGGAAACGCGAACCGGCTCCTCGATGCGGCCCAGGCTGTGCACGCTGCTGCCCTGGGCGTCGGAACCGGTGTATTGATCGAATTGCTGGACCAGTTCGGTCTGGTCCATGCCGAGCAATTTGGCGTAGGCACGGATGTAGCCCCGGGCGAAAGTATGCCCGGGCAGTTTATCGAACGCGCCGGCTTCCAGGTTGCCCAGAGAAGTCACGGTGAGATTGAGCTTGAGGGCCACCTCTGCCAGCGACCAGCCATGGCTTTCGCGAGCTTGGCGCAGGGTCTCACCGGGATTTACGCGAGTCGCTGCTACAACTTCAGGATGCGCCGCTTTCATCATTGCTCCGACAGGTATTGCTGATATTCCGGCGTACCGGGATAGAGTCTTTTCAGTTGCAGGCCAAAACTGGCGGCCTTGTCACGATCTTCAAACACATGGGCCAGCCGGACACCGAGCAATAGACTACGTGCATTTTGCTCGCTCAGCAGGCTAAAACGTTCGTAATAATCCCGCGCGGGCACATAATGCCTGTCTTCGTAAGACAACTCAGCCATTTCCAGCAATGCCCGCGGCTGCTGGCGGTTGAGCCGCAGGGCTTTTTCAAGCTGCTGGCGGGCCAGATCACGCTGACCAAGTTTCGAAGCCGTCATGCCCAGGTTCTCGAAAACCCGTGAGCGCTCGGGGTAAAGGGTGTCGGCGGCCGCCTGTTCGAAGCGTTCGTAGGCTTCTTTATAACGCTCCTGCTCGAAGAGGAAACTGCCGTAGTTATTCAGGATCCGCGCATCCTGCGGCTGGGCAGACAGCGCCTTGCGAAAATGCGCGTCGGCCAGCTCAGGTTCCATCTCGGCCTGGAATACCAACGCCAGGGCCGCATTGGCATCAGCGTCTGAGTCGTCCAGCTCCAGGGCCTTCTTGAGCGGCACCTTGGCTCGCTCGGTCATGCCCTGTTGCAGATAGCCTATGCCCAATTGCACATAGGCTTCACGCGCCTCATCGCGCCCCTTGCTGGTTTTCATGGGGTTGTAGTCACCCGACAGAACACAACCGGTGCAAAGACCGGCCAACAGCAACAGCAGCGCGAAGCGCAGGGACATAGAGTTCCTCTCTTAGTGACTGTTCGCAGCGTTTTGCGCGACATCGTCGGCGGCGTTCAATTCACGCACGGCAATGTAGCGCTCACTGCGACGGGTGCGATCCAGCACCTGTCCTACCAATTGGCCACACGCGGCATCGATGTCTTCGCCGCGGGTGGTGCGCACGGTGACGTTGAAGCCAGCGTGGTGAAGCTGATCCTGGAAGCGACGAATCGCGTTGTTGCTCGGACGTTCATAGCCGGAATGCGGGAACGGGTTGAACGGAATCAGGTTGATCTTGCAAGGAATGTTCTTGAGCAACTCGATCATCTCGACCGCGTGTTCGACCTTGTCGTTCACGTCCTTGAGCAGCGTGTACTCGATGGTCAGCACGCGCTTTTCGCCCAGGGACGACATGTAGCGCTGACACGACTCCAGCAACATCTTAAGCGGGTATTTCTTGTTGATCGGCACCAATTGGTTACGCAATGCGTCGTTAGGTGCGTGCAGCGACAACGCCAGGGAGACGTCGATGTGCTTGGCCAGCTCATCGATCATCGGCACCACGCCGGAGGTAGACAGGGTCACCCGGCGCTTGGAGATGCCATAACCCAGGTCATCCATCATCAGGTGCATGGCGGCGATGACGTTGTCGAAGTTGAGCAGCGGCTCACCCATGCCCATCATCACCACGTTGGTGATGGCACGGTCGACGGTCGCCGGGACGCTGCCAAAGGATTTGTTGGCAATCCACACCTGGCCGATCACTTCGGCGGCGGTGAGGTTGCTATTGAAGCCTTGCTTGCCGGTGGAGCAGAAACTGCAATCCAGGGCACAGCCTGCCTGGGACGAAACGCACAAGGTGCCGCGTTTGCCCTGGGGAATGTAAACGGTCTCGACGCAGCTGCCAGACGCCACGCGCACCACCCATTTACGGGTGCCGTCGCTGGAGATGTCCTCGCTGACCACTTCCGGACCGCGAATTTCAGCAACAGCCTTGAGCTTTTCGCGCAGAGCCTTGCTGACATTCGTCATGGCGTCGAAGTCGTCGACACCAAAATGGTGAATCCATTTCATCACCTGGCCGGCACGAAAACGCTTCTCCCCGATCGAGTCGAAGAATTTCTCCATTTCCGGCTGGGTCAGGCCCAACAGGTTGGTTTTGCCGTTCGATGTAGTCATGGATTCACCTTCACTCAAAAGCCTGGGCTTAGCGAGTGGTTACTTCAGTAGCGGAGAAAAAGTAAGCGATTTCGCGAGCAGCAGCGGCTTCGGAGTCCGAACCGTGAACGGCGTTGGCGTCGATCGACTCAGCGAAGTCAGCACGGATGGTGCCGGCAGCAGCTTCTTTAGGGTTGGTGGCGCCCATCAGCTCACGGTTGCGAGCAATGGCGTTTTCGCCTTCCAGCACCTGAACGACAACCGGACCGGAAGTCATGAAGGCAACCAGCTCACCGAAGAAACCGCGCTCGCTGTGCTCAGCGTAGAAGCCTTCGGCTTCGGCCTTGGACAGTTGCTTCATTTTCGAAGCTACAACGCGCAGGCCAGCGTCTTCGAAGCGGGTAACGATCTTGCCGATCACGTTTTTAGCAACGGCGTCAGGCTTGATGATGGAGAAAGTACGTTGAACAGCCATGGTGTAACTCCAGAAACGGTAATTTGCGAAAAATTAAACCCGCGAATTATACGCGGGTTCAGGGGTATTGCCTAACCTGCCAGGTGGATCAGTCGATTTCTTCGATCCAGAGCTGTTGGACAGCTTCCAAGACCTTCTCGCCACAACGGCCAGAGGTACTGTCGAATTCCGGCAGCTCCATGATCCAGCGCTGTAAATCGACAAAATTCACAGTCAGTGGATCCACGTCCGGCTTGGCTTCGGCCAACTCTTCTGCGATGCGTTGTACATCATTCCAACCATAGCTCATGACAGTGTCACCATCAGTGCGGCGCTTCGGCCGCATGGTTAAGCGAATATTTCGGAATTTCGACCACCAGGTCTTCGGTCCCGACCTTGGCCTGGCATGTCAGGCGCGACGTCGGCTCCAGGCCCCAGGCCCGGTCAAGATAGTCTTCTTCCAGCTCATCGGCCTCATTCAGCGAGTCGAAACCCTCGCGAATGATGCAATGGCAGGTGGTGCAGGCACAGACGCCGCCGCAAGCACTCTCGATCTCGATGTGGTTGTCATGGGCCACTTCGAGAAGGGACTTGCCGGTTTCGGCCTCTACCACCATACCGTCCGGGCAATGCTCGGCGTGTGGCAGAAAAATGATCTGCGGCATCAGTTATTCCTCAATTTCATTCAGGTTGCGCCCCGCCAGGGCGGCTTTGACCGTCGAGTCCAGGCGGCGGGCAGCAAAGGCATCGGTGACTTGCGACAGACGCTTGGTCTGCTGCTCGATGGCATAACCATCGGTGCCTTTGATCAATTCAGACAATTCCTGCATTTGCAGCTCGATCACCATGCGCTCCTCGGCGTCCAGCAGACGCTCGCCATCGGCCTCAAGAGCGGCCTGCACGGCTTCGACCAGACGTTGGCCGTCGACCTGTTGCTCGCGCAATACACGGGCGACCTTGTCATCGCTGGCATGCTGGAACGAATCCTTGAGCATTTTGGCGATTTCGCCGTCGGTCAGACCGTAGGACGGCTTGACCTGGATACTCGCCTCGACGCCCGAACCCAGCTCGCGGGCGGAAACATTGAGCAAACCGTCGGCGTCGACCTGGAAGGTCACGCGGATCTTCGCCGCACCGGCCACCATCGCCGGGATGCCGCGCAATTCGAAGCGCGCCAGGGAACGGCAGTCGCTGATGAGTTCACGCTCGCCTTGCAGCACATGAATCATCATGGCCGACTGGCCGTCTTTATACGTGGTGAAGTCCTGGGCACGGGCAACGGGGATGGTGGTGTTGCGCGGGATCACCTTCTCCATCAGGCCGCCCATGGTTTCCAAGCCCAAGGACAATGGAATCACGTCGAGCAGCAGCAGCTCGCCGCCATCGCGCTTGTTGCCAGCCAGGGTATCGGCCTGGATCGCGGCGCCAATGGCAACCACCTGGTCCGGGTCGATCTCAGTCAGCGGCTGACGGCCAAAGGCCTCGGCGACGGCTTCACGAACCCGCGGCACACGGGTGGAACCGCCGACCATGACCACGGCCTTGACGTCTTCGAGCTCCACACCGGAATCACGCACGGCGCGGCGGCAGGCCTTGAGGCTGCGAGCGACCATGGGTTCGATCAGCGCATCAAAGGCTTCACGGCTCAGCACAGCCTTCCAGTCGCCGTACGCCACTTCGACCGTTGCAGCGTCGGTCAGGGCTTCCTTGGCGGCGCAGGCCGCTTGCAGAAGGTGACGTTGCGCGCCCGGATCAAGGTCGGCGGACAACCCAGCCTGCTCGATGATCCAGCCAGCGATGGCGTGATCGAAGTCGTCGCCGCCCAGGGCGCTGTCGCCGCCAGTGGCCAGGACTTCGAAGACGCCGCCGGTCAGACGCAAAATGGAAATATCAAAGGTGCCGCCACCCAAGTCGTAGATCGCGACGAGGCCTTCGGCGTGCTGGTCCAGACCGTAGGCCACCGCAGCGGCGGTCGGCTCGTTGAGCAGGCGCAGCACGTTCAGACCGGCCAGCTTGGCCGCGTCCTTGGTGGCTTGACGCTGGGCGTCGTCGAAATAGGCCGGGACGGTGATGACCGCACCGACCAATTCACCGCCCAACGCCGCTTCGGCGCGCCGGCGCAGCACCTTGAGGATGTCGGCTGAGACTTCCACCGGGCTTTTCGGGCCCTGCACGGTTTCAATGAACGGCATGTGGGATTCGCCGTCGACGAAACGGTACGGCAGCTGATCACCCAATTGCTTGACGTCGGACAGGCCACGGCCCATCAGGCGCTTGACCGAGACAATGGTGTTGAAGGGATCGGTCGCGGCGGCCAGTTTGGCTGACTCGCCCACTTCCACGCGATCGGCGTGATAGCGCACGGCAGACGGCAGGATCACTTGCCCCTGCTCATCGGCCAGCGGTTCGGAAAGGCCGCTGCGCAACGCAGCGACCAGGGAATTGGTAGTACCCAAGTCAATTCCCACAGCCAGGCGACGCTGGTGCGGTTGTGGACTTTGGCCGGGTTCGGCGATCTGCAGTAGGGCCATCGTAATCAGGACTTATCTGTAATCAGGCGTGCGACCGGAGCGGCACTGGGTTAATCGTCGAGGCGCTCTTCGAGCTGGCGCACTTCGTAGGTGAGCTTGTCGAGGAATTGCATGCGCCGCATCAGGCGTTCGGCCTGTTCGCGTTGCGCAGCATCGTCCCAACAGGCTGCGAAGCTTTCATTCAAGGTGTGCTGGGCATCCTTCAGACGGCGTTTGAACACCGCGACACCGGCCAGATCGGCGCTGTCCTGCAGATCTTCGAGCTCTTCGCGCCACTGCATCTGCTGCAATAGAAACTCGGGATCATGCACGGTGACTTCCAGAGGCAACTCATGACCGCTGATGGCCAGCAGATAACGCGCGCGCTTGGCCGGGTTCTTGAGCGTCTGGTAAGCGTCGTTGAGGTTCGCCGACTGTTCCAGCGCACGCCGCTGCTCTGCCTCCGAGGCATCAGCGAAACGGTCGGGATGGACACCGCGGGCCAGCTCCAGATAACGAGCAGACAACTGCTCAAGATCCAGGGAAAAGCCCGGTTGCAGCTGGAACAAAGCAAAATGACAAGGAGTACCCACAAGCCGCCTCAGATGTTGAAGCTTTCGCCGCAGCCACATTCACCGCGCACGTTGGGGTTGTTGAACTTGAAGCCTTCGTTCAACCCTTCCTTGACGAAATCCAGTTCAGTGCCGTCCAGGTACGTCAGGCTTTTCGGATCGATGATCACTTTCTGACCATGACTCTCGAACACCTGATCGTCTTCGCCCACTTCGTCGACGAATTCGAGCACGTAGGCAAGACCAGAGCAGCCCGTGGTGCGAACACCCAGGCGGATACCCTCGCCCTTGCCGCGCCCTGCAAGAGAGCGCTGGATATGGTTAGCTGCCGCTTCTGTCATCTGGATAGCCATGAAAACTCCTTACCTGTGCGCGGATCAGATCAAGCCTTTCTTCTGCTTGTAATCGCGAACGGCAGCCTTGATGGCGTCTTCGGCGAGTACCGAGCAGTGGATCTTCACTGGCGGCAGGGCCAGTTCTTCGGCCAACTGAGTGTTCTTGATGGTTTCAGCCTCATCAAGGGTCTTGCCCTTCATCCACTCGGTGGCCAGGGAGCTGGACGCAATGGCCGAACCGCAGCCGTAGGTCTTGAACTTGGCATCTTCGATGATGCCTTGCTCGTTGACCTTGATCTGCAGGCGCATCACGTCGCCGCACGCTGGGGCGCCGACCATGCCGGTGCCAACATCAGGGTCCTGCGCGTCCATCTTGCCGACGTTGCGCGGGTTCTCGTAGTGGTCGATGACCTTTTCGCTATATGCCATTTGCTTCAATCCTCATCAGTGAGTCGCTCTGGAGGCGACTTCTCAGTGCGCCGCCCACTCGATTTTCGAGATGTCGACACCGTCTTTGTACATATCCCACAGCGGCGACAGAGCGCGCAGCTTGGTAACGGCCTCGCAGACTTTCTGCGCGGCGTAATCGATTTCTTCTTCGGTGGTGAAGCGGCCGAAGGTGAAGCGGATCGAGCTGTGAGCCAGTTCGTCGTTGCGGCCCAGGGCGCGCAATACGTAGGAAGGCTCGAGGGACGCCGAGGTGCAGGCCGAACCGGACGACACGGCCAGATCCTTGAGCGCCATGATCAGCGACTCGCCTTCAACGTAGTTGAAGCTCAGGTTCAGGTTGTGCGGTACGCGGGCGATCATGCTGCCGTTGACGTAGAGCTCTTCGAGGTGCTCGACCTGCTTGAAGAAACGGTCGCTCAGGGCCTTGATGCGCACGTTCTCGGCAGCCATGTCTTCCTTGGCCACACGGAAGGCTTCGCCCATGCCAACGATCTGGTGGGTCGCCAGGGTGCCGGAACGCATGCCACGCTCGTGACCGCCGCCGTGCATGGTCGCTTCGATACGAACACGCGGCTTGCGGCTCACGTACAGCGCGCCGATGCCTTTAGGGCCGTAGGTCTTGTGGGCAGAGAACGACATCAGGTCGACTTTGAGCTTGGACAGGTCGATGTCGACCTTGCCGGTGGACTGGGCCGCGTCGACGTGGAACAGGACGCCCTTGGAGCGGGTCAGCTCGCCGATGGCTTCGATGTCGTTGACGGTGCCGATTTCGTTGTTCACATGCATGATCGAAACCAGGATGGTGTCGTCGCGCAGTGCGGCTTCGACCATGGCTGGGGTGATGATGCCGTCTTCACCGGGCTCGATGTAGGTCACTTCGAAGCCTTCACGCTCCAGCTGGCGCATGGTGTCCAGGACAGCCTTGTGCTCGATCTTGGAGGTGATCAGGTGCTTGCCCTTGGTGTGATAGAAGTGCGCGACACCCTTGATTGCCAGGTTGTCGGACTCAGTAGCACCAGAGGTCCAGACGATTTCACGTGGATCGGCGTTGACCAGGTCAGCGACCTGGCGGCGGGCATTTTCGACCGACTCTTCAGCTTTCCAGCCAAACACGTGGGAACGGGACGCCGGGTTACCGAAGTTTCCGTCGACCAGCAGGCATTCACTCATCTTTTGCGCGACACGCGGATCAACCGGGGTGGTCGCAGAGTAATCAAGGTAAATCGGCAATTTCATGGACTTTCTCCTAAATCAGGCTGGCTGGCGTTCCGCGTGCTCTGCGGCGGTCATTCGACGGCGGACGCTTCAATCTTGTCCAGGTGCGGCGCCTTGCTGTTGCAACGGCGCTGGTCCTGACGCTGGGCTACTTCTTGCACCTCACGGCGAGTTACAAGGTCAGCCAAGCTGATACCGCTTAGAAATTCGTGAATCTGCAGGCTCAGGTCACACCACAAGTGATGGGTCAGGCAAGTATCGCCGCCATGGCAGTCGCCAAGGCCCTGGCATTTGGTCGCATCGACCGATTCGTTCACCGCGTCGATCACCTGGGCGACCTGGATGCCCTGCATGTCGCGTGACAGCTGATAGCCACCACCGGGGCCGCGCACACTGGAAACCAGGTTGCTGCGGCGCAGCTTGGCGAACAGCTGCTCAAGGTAAGACAGGGAAATGCCCTGGCGCTCGGAGATATCGGCCAGGGACACCGGCCCGTGCTGCGCGTGCAATGCCAGATCCAGCATCGCGGTCACGGCGTATCGGCCTTTTGTAGTCAGTCGCATGGACAATTACCACGGAGTTCGGAATGGGGCGAGTATGCAATTCCCGAGTATTTAAGTCAACTATAAGACCTAGTGCTTTACTCAGGTTTACCCGCAAAAGAGCGCGCGCATCATAGCAAAGGCTGGCCAGTGGCGACCAGTGATACCGCGTTATCGTTCATCGCGAGCAAGCTCGCTCCCACAAGGGGTCCTGGGTGGCCGCATCATTTGCGTACGCCACAGATCCAGTGTGGGAGCGAGCTTGCTCGCGATGAGGCCAGCAGGGCCTCAGCTGGCCTGGCTTTGATCCTTATCCTTCACACACGCAAAATCTTCCTCGCGCAGTTCAGGCAGGTCCTTGGCGCAGTAATTACTGCCCAGGTCCTTCAGGGCGCCACACATGCCCTCCAGGCGCCCATCGACGGCCTGCAGGTGATCGAGCAACTGATTAATGGCACGGGCGACTGGGTCGGGCATGTCTTCGCCGACACCATAGGCATCGAAGCCGATCTTCTCGGCCATGGCCTTGCGGCGGGCGTCCTGCTCTTCATCGGACTTGACGATGATTCGCCCCGGGATACCCACCACGGTTGCACCGGCCGGCACAGCCTTGGTGACCACCGCGTTGGAGCCGACTTTCGCCCCCGCCCCCACCGTGAACGGCCCGAGCACCTTGGCGCCGGCACCGACCACTACGCCATCTTCCAGCGTCGGGTGGCGCTTGCCTTTGTTCCAACTGGTGCCGCCGAGGGTCACGCCCTGGTACAGCGTCACGTCATCGCCGATCTCGGCGGTTTCACCAATGACAATGCCCATGCCGTGGTCGATGAAGAACCGGCGACCGACCTTGGCGCCCGGGTGGATCTCGATCCCGGTCAGCCAGCGTCCGAAGTTGGAGACCACCCGCGCCAGCCACTTCCAGCCCATGCCCCATAAGGCACTAGAGAGGCGATGGATCCAGATCGCGTGCATGCCCGGGTAGCAGGTCAGCACTTCAAAGGCATTGCGCGCCGCCGGGTCACGATGGAAAACGCTTTGGATATCTTCACGCAAACGATCGAACATCTTTATTCCTTCCGCTTAATCAGCTCGCCACGGGCCGCTTTCTGGGTTTCCGTGAGGATGCCGCGCAATATATTCATCTCCGCCCGGCTGACCGAGCTTCGTCCGTACAACCGGCGCAGGCGCGCCATCAAGTGCCGGGGCTTGTCCGGGTCAAGAAACTCGATGTCCACCAGGGTCTGCTCCAGGTGCTCATAGAGCCGCTCCAGCTCGTCCATGGTCGCCAGTGTCTCACTGCGCGGCGACGTGGCCTCGAATTTTTCGACCTTGCTGGGTTTGCCTTCGGCTGCCAGCCAGGCCATGCGCACTTCATAACTCAATACCTGCACCGCCGCCCCGAGGTTCAGGGAACTGAACTGTGGGTCGGAAGGGATATGCACGTGAAAGTGACATCGCTGCAGCTCTTCGTTGGTCAGGCCGGAATCTTCACGGCCAAACACGAGGGCGATCTCAGCGCCCTGCCCGGCTTCCTCGACCACTTTGGTTCCGCATTCGCGGGGGTCGAGCAGCGGCCAGGGGATGCGGCGGTCGCGGGCGCTGGTGCCGAGCACCAGGTTGCAGCCCACCAGGGCATCTTCCAGGGTGGCGACCACTTGGGCGGCTGCCAGGATGTCACCGGCACCGGAAGCCCGGGCGTCGGCTTCGTGATGGGGAAACGAGCGCGGCTCGACCAGCACCAGGCGCGACAGGCCCATGTTCTTCATGGCCCGCGCAGCCCCGCCGATATTTCCCGGATGGCTGGTATTGACCAGGACGACACGAATGTTCTGCAACAAGGGAGGCGCTCTCGAACACGATAAAGGGAGCAAATCTTACCTAAGCACCTACCGTTAAGCTATGAAAGCGAACACCAACCTTCTCCTGTGAAAACTTTCTGATAGAATGCGCGGCTTTCTTTAACAACCTTAGGTGACACATCCATGCAGCCCATGCTGAATATCGCGCTGCGCGCCGCCCGCAGCGCCAGTGAACTGATCTTCCGCTCCATCGAGCGCCTGGATACCATCAAGGTCGATGAAAAAGACGCCAAGGACTACGTGTCCGAGGTTGATCGCGCCGCCGAACAGAAAATCGTCGACGCGCTGCGCAAGGCTTACCCGAACCACTCGATCCTGGGTGAAGAGACCGGCATGCACGCCGGCACCGGCATCGAAGGTGAAGAGTACCTGTGGATCATCGATCCTTTGGACGGCACCACCAACTTCCTGCGCGGCATCCCTCATTTCGCTGTCAGCATTGCCTGCAAATACCGTGGTCGCCTGGAACACGCCGTCGTGCTGGACCCGGTTCGCCAGGAAGAATTCACCGCCAGCCGTGGCCGTGGCGCCCAACTCAATGGTCGTCGCCTGCGCGTCAGCGGTCGCACCAGCCTGGACGGCGCCCTGCTGGGTACCGGTTTCCCGTTCCGCGATGACCAGATGGACAACCTGGACAACTACCTGGGCATGTTCCGCGCCCTGGTCGGCCAGACCGCCGGCATCCGCCGCGCTGGCGCCGCGAGCCTGGACCTGGCGTATGTCGCTGCCGGCCGTTTCGATGCCTTCTGGGAGTCGGGCCTGTCCGAATGGGACATGGCCGCAGGCGCCCTGCTGATCCAGGAAGCCGGTGGTTTGGTGAGCGACTTCACCGGCGGCCACGACTTCCTTGAAAAAGGACACATCGTTGCCGGCAACACCAAATGCTTCAAGGCTGTGCTCACCGCCATCCAGCCACACCTGCCGGCTTCGCTGAAGCGCTAAGCAGCTCGGCTACAGAAAAAGCACCTTTCGGGGTGCTTTTTTTATGCCTTCTAGAACCGCCCCTTATGCCTGGCACCTCCATTTGTGGCGAGGGGATTTATCCCCGCTGGGCTGCGTAGCAGCCCCCTGCCTCAAGCAGTCAATTCAATCTGCCTGACATATCGGGTTGCTGGCATTGAGGACCGCTTCGCGCCCCAGCGGGGATAAATCCCCTCGCCACAATGAGACATATCTTCGAAAAAGGGTGCAGGCTGACCCACCGCTTTCGCGGGCAAGCCCGCTCCCACAAGGATGGAGGGATGTCCGAAATACGGGCGTAAAAAAAGCACCCCGAAGGGTGCTTCTTCATAACAGCCGGATCACTGAGCCGGTTCGTTCTGCCCCAGGATCAGTTGGCCTTCCTTGTTCACCGGGATCTGGTTACCCGGGTCGCGGTCCATGCGGACTTTGCCTTCCTTGCCATCGAGCATGTAGCGAACGTCGTAACCTACAACCTTGTCGCTGATGTCGTTGACCGTATTGCAGCGAGTTTGGGTGGTGGTGTAGGTGTCGCGCTCCTGCATGCCTTCCTGAATCTTGTTACCGGCATAACCGCCGCCGGCCGCACCCGCCACGGTGGCGATTTTCTTGCCGGTGCCGCCGCCGATCTGGTTACCCAACAGGCCACCGGCCACGGCGCCCAATACGGTACCCGCGATCTGGTGTTGATCCTGGACCGGCTTCTGCCGGGTCACGGTGACATCCTTGCACACTTCACGGGGGGTCTTGATTTGTGTTTTAACCGGGTCCACGGCCAATACTTGCGCATACTCAGGGCCGCTTTTGACCAAGCTGTAGGTGGCGACCGCACCACCGGCAGTCACACCGACAGCACCCAATACCGCACCAACCAGCATCGATTTGTTCACTTGAACCTCCTGACCATCACATGCGGATTTGTCCGCGCTTCTCCCAGCCTTGGAGCACAAAAAAAGGCGCGAGTTCAACTCGCGCCTTTCGGGCTGTGACGGGCGGAGACCAAACCCTACGGGCGGTCGTCCACTTCCGTATCAGTGGCCACCGGAGGAATCAGATCCTCGGTGCTCAGGTTCAGCCAGATCAGCACCACGTTGGCGATGTAGATCGACGAGTAAGTACCCGCCAATACACCAATGAACAGCGCAATGGAGAAGCCAAACAGGTTGTCACCACCGAAAATCAGCAGCGCGCCGATCGCCAGCAACGTGGAGATCGACGTCGCCATGGTCCGCAGCAGGGTCTGGGTGGTCGAGATGTTGATGTTCTCGATCAGCGTCGCCTTGCGCAGCACACGGAAGTTTTCCCGCACCCGGTCGAACACCACGATGGTGTCGTTGAGCGAGTAACCGATGATCGCCAGCACCGCCGCCAACACCGTCAAATCGAAGGTGATCTGGAAGAACGACAGGATGCCCACGGTCACGATCACGTCGTGGATCAGCGAGACAATCGCGCCCACCGCAAACTTCCACTGAAAGCGGAAGGCCAGGTAGAGCAGGATGCCGCCCAGCGCCATCAGCATGCCGAGGCCGCCTTGGTCGCGCAGCTCTTCACCCACTTGCGGGCCAACATACTCGACACGCTTGACCTGCGCCGGGTTGTCGCCACCGGCCTTCTGCAAGGCCTCGGCCACTTGCTGACCCAACTGCGGGTCTTCACCCGGCATGCGCACCAGCAGGTCGGTGGTGGCGCCAAAGCTCTGCACCACCGCGTCGGTGTAACCCGAGGCCAGCAGTTGCTCGCGCACCTTGCCGACATCGGCCGGACGCTCGTAGGTCAGCTCGATCAGCGTACCGCCGGTGAAGTCCAGGCCGTAGTTCAGGCCCTTGCTGAACCAGCTGAACAACGCCAGCAAGGTCAGCAGTACAGTGATGCCGAACGCAACGTTGCGAACGCCCATGAAGTTGATTGTACGTAACATGGCAGCCCCTTAAATCCACAACTTCTTGAAGTCACGGCCACCATAAATCAGGTTGACCATTGCACGGGTCACCAGAATGGCTGTGAACATCGAGGTAAAGATCCCGAGGGACATGGTGACCGCGAAGCCCTTGACCGGGCCGGTGCCCATGGCGAAGAGAATCCCGCCCACCAGCAACGTCGTCAGGTTGGCATCGATAATCGCGGTAAATGCCCGGCCGAAGCCTTCGTTGATTGCCCGCTGGACCGACATGCCGGCGGCGATCTCTTCACGGATCCGCGAGAAGATCAGCACGTTGGCGTCTACCGCCATGCCCATGGTCAACACGATACCGGCGATACCCGGCAGGGTCAGCGTAGCCCCCAGCAGCGACATCAGCGCCAGCAGCAGCACCATGTTCACCGCCAGCGCCACCGTGGCGATCACACCGAAGAAGCGGTAGATGGCGATGATGAACAGCGAGACAAACAGCATGCCCCACAGCGATGCATCGACACCCTTGGCAATGTTGTCGGCACCCAGGCTCGGGCCAATGGTGCGCTCTTCAGCGAAGTACATCGGCGCCGCCAGACCACCGGCACGCAGCAGCAGGGCCAGTTCCGAGGATTCACCCTGGCCGTTGAGGCCGGTGATGCGGAACTGACTGCCCAGCGGCGACTGAATGGTCGCCAGGCTGATGATCTTTTTCTCTTCCTTGAACGTCTGGACCGGTACGTCTTTCTCGACGCCGTTGACCACTTGCTTGGTGTAAGTCGTCGTCGGCTTCTGCTCGATGAAGATCACCGCCATGCTGCGACCGACATTGCTGCGCGTGGCGCGGCTCATCAGTTCGCCGCCGTGGCCGTCCAGGCGAATGTTCACCTGCGGGCGACCCTGCTCGTCGAAGCCCGCCTGGGCGTCGGTGACCTGGTCACCGGTGATGATCAGGCCACGCTCGATCTGCGCCGCGGGACGACCGCCTTCACGGAACTCGAAGCTCTCGGTGGTGGCGCGGGAAGCACCCGGTTCGGCCGCGAGACGGAATTCCAGGTTGGCGGTCTTGCCGAGGATACGCTTGGCTTCGGCGGTGTCCTGCACGCCCGGCAGCTCAACCACGATGCGGTTGGCGCCCTGGCGCTGGACGATCGGCTCGGCCACACCCAGCTCGTTGACGCGGTTACGCACCGTGGTCAAGTTCTGCTTGATGGAGTATTCGCGGATTTCCGCCAGCTTGGCCGGGGTCATCGCCAGACGCAGCACCGGCTGACCATTGAGGTCGGCCGGAACAATGTCGAAATCGTTGAAGTTCTTGCGGATCAGCGCACGGGCCTTCTCGCGTACATCTTCGTCAGCGAAACCCAACTGAACGGCACCGTCGAGCTGCGGCAGGCTGCGATAGCGCAGGCGCTCTTTACGCAACAGGCTCTTGACGTCGCCTTCGTAGACTTTCAGGCGTGCATCCAGCGCTTTGTCCATGTCCACTTCCAGCAGGAAGTGCACACCACCGGACAAGTCCAGACCCAGCTTCATCGGATGCGCGCCGAGGTTGCGCAGCCATTGCGGCGTGGTTTGGGCCAGGTTCAGGGCCACGACATAGTCGTCACCGAGGGCCTTGCGCACCACGTCCTTGGCCGGCAGCTGGTCTTCAGCCTTGACCAGACGCAACAAACCGCCCTTGCCGCCTTCGGCAACGGTCGCGGCTTTTACGTCGATGCCGGACGCCTTGAGCGCTGCGCTCGCACGGTCCAGATCGGCCTGAGTGACCTGCAAGGCAGTGCTTGCGCCACTGACCTGAATGGCCGGGTCATCAGGATAAAGATTGGGAGCGGAATAAATCAGACCGACCGCCAGCACCGCCAGGATCAGTAAATATTTCCACAGAGGGTATTTGTTCAGCATCACGCCGCCCGCTTATGACGCGGGGCGCCTTGCGCGCCCCGTCGATTGAATAGAAGTTGTTACTTAGATCGCTTTCAGCGTGCCTTTTGGCAGCGTGGCCGCGATGGCGCCCTTCTGGAACTTCATTTCAACAGTGTCGGACACTTCCAGTACCACGAAGTCGTCGGCCACTTTGGTGATCTTGCCAGCGATGCCGCCGGTGGTGACCACTTCATCGCCCTTTTGCAGGCTGCTGAGCAGGTTCTTCTGCTCTTTGGCGCGCTTGGCCTGTGGACGCCAGATCATCAGGTAGAAGATGACCAGAAAGCCCACCAGGAAAATCCACTCGAAACCGCCACCCATAGGGCCGGCAGCAGGTGCCGCCGCGTCAGCCATGGCATTAGAGATAAAAAAGCTCATTTAGCACTCCAGTTGCAAGTATTGAATCTTAGGATCGGAAAACTCAGTCCAAGGGCGGAACAGGCAACCCGCGCTTGGCATAGAAGGCATCGACAAAGGCGGCCAATGTACCCTGTTGAATAGCCTCGCGCAAACCAGCCATAAGCACCTGGTAATGGCGCAAATTGTGGATGGTATTCAACATGCTACCCAGCATTTCGCCGCACTTGTCCAAATGGTGCAGATAAGCACGGGAGAAGTTCTGGCAGGTGTAGCAATCGCAGGTCGGATCCAGCGGCGAATTATCATGGCGATGAAACGCGTTACGGATCTTCAGCACGCCCGTATCAATGAACAGATGCCCATTGCGGGCATTACGGGTTGGCATCACGCAATCGAACATGTCCACCCCGCGGCGCACACCCTCAACCAGATCTTCCGGTTTGCCAACGCCCATAAGGTAACGAGGTTTGTCAGCCGGCATCTGACCCGGCAGGTAATCGAGCACCTTGATCATTTCGTGCTTGGGCTCGCCCACCGACAGACCGCCGATGGCCAGGCCGTCGAAGCCGATCTTGTCCAGGCCTTCGAGCGAGCGCATGCGCAGATCCTGATGCATGCCGCCCTGAACGATGCCGAACAGCGCCGCCGTGTTCTCGCCATGGGCGTTCTTGGAGCGCTGGGCCCAACGCAACGACAACTCCATGGACACCCGCGCCACGTCTTCATCGGCCGGGTACGGCGTGCATTCGTCGAAGATCATCACAATGTCCGAGCCCAGGTCGCGCTGGACCTGCATCGACTCTTCCGGCCCCATGAACACCTTGGCGCCATCCACCGGAGACGCGAAGGTCACGCCCTCTTCTTTGATCTTGCGCATGGCGCCCAGGCTGAACACCTGGAAGCCGCCGGAGTCAGTCAGAATCGGGCCGTTCCACTGCATGAAATCGTGCAAGTCACCGTGGGCCTTGATCACTTCCATGCCCGGGCGCAGCCACAGGTGGAAAGTGTTGCCCAGGATAATTTCCGCGCCCGTGGCAACGATATCCCGCGGCAGCATACCCTTGACCGTGCCGTAAGTACCCACCGGCATGAACGCGGGGGTTTCCACCGTACCGCGGGGGAAGGTCAGACGACCGCGACGAGCCTTGCCATCGGTAGCAAGCAACTCGAAGGACATGCGACAGGTGCGACTCATACTGTTTCCTCGGGTCCGCGTGGCGCGGGGTTACGGGTGATGAACATCGCATCACCGTAGCTGAAAAAGCGGTATCCATGCTCGACGGCGGCCTTGTAGGCGGCCATGGCTTCGGGATAACCGGCGAACGCCGAAACCAGCATCAACAGCGTGGATTCGGGCAAATGAAAGTTGGTGACCAGGGCATCGACCACATGGAACGGCCGGCCCGGGTAGATAAAAATGTCAGTGTCGCCACTGAACGGCTTGAGCACGCCATCACGCGCAGCGCTTTCCAGGGAACGCACACTGGTGGTCCCCACCGCCACCACCCGACCACCGCGCGAGCGGCAAGCCGCCACGGCATCGACGACTTCCTGGCTGACTTCCAGCCATTCGTTGTGCATGTGATGGTCTTCGATACGCTCCACCCGCACCGGCTGGAACGTACCTGCGCCGACGTGCAGCGTCACGAACGCCGTCTCCACGCCCTTGGCAGCAATCGCCTCCAGCAACGGCTGATCAAAATGCAGCCCCGCCGTCGGCGCCGCCACCGCCCCCAAACGCTCGGCGTACACGGTCTGATAACGCTCGCGGTCCGAACCTTCGTCCGGGCGGTCTATATAAGGAGGCAACGGCATGTGCCCGACACGGTCGAGCAGCGGCAACACCTCTTCGGCAAATTCCAGCTCGAACAACGCATCATGCCGCGCCACCATCACCGCCTCGCCGCCGCCGTCGATCAGAATCGACGAACCCGGTTTGGGCGACTTACTCGAGCGCACATGGGCCAGCACCCGATGACTGTCCAGCACCCGCTCCACCAGAATCTCCAGCTTGCCGCCGGAGGCTTTCTGGCCAAACAAACGCGCCGGAATCACCCGGGTATTGTTGAACACCATCAAATCGCCTGGGCGCAAATGCTCAAGCAAATCAGTGAATTGACGGTGAGCCATGGCACCGCTGACCCCGTCCAGGGTCAACAGTCGACTGGCGCGACGCTCGGCCAGAGGGTGGCGAGCGATCAGCGAATCAGGGAGTTCGAAAGTAAAGTCAGCAACACGCATGATGGGGTTCGTCTAGCAGGGCCGGAAAGTCTAGCGGAATTATCAAAAATTCACCATGAAACGTGATTGACCAACGGTAGGCACCTCTCTATACTTCGCCGCCATTGAGCCCTGATGGCGGAATTGGTAGACGCGGCGGATTCAAAATCCGTTTTCGAAAGGAGTGGGAGTTCGAGTCTCCCTCGGGGCACCATCTTAAAGAAAGACCTTGAAATTCAAGGTCTTTTTTTTCGCCTGCAGGAAAGTGATTGGCCATGCCCCAAGCAAATCCCAGCCAACCCCGATCCCTTTTGTGGTGGGGGGATAAATCACCGCTCCCCGTTGTGGCGAGGGGATTTATCCCCGCTGGGCCGCGAAGCGGCCCCAGAATACCCAACCTCATGCTGAGGAAGAGCCAGTGGTAAGGAAGAACCTGGGAGCAAGGAAGAACCCGTGGCGAGGGAGCTTGCTCCCGCTTGAGCGCAAAGCGCTCACAAAAATCTCACTACACCCACCAATGCTCCGCCTTGTGACGCCCAGTTGACCCACCGCCCCTCCTCACCCGCTGACAAAGGACTTCACCCAATGGAATTGCTACTGGAAACGGTCGCTCTTTACTCCCTCAAGCTGGCCTATGAGACAGAGGGCCACAGCCCGATCCTGCGGGATGATCCGTTGATGAGCGGTTGTGATCGGGAGGTTTTTGGGTTGTTGGTGCGGCGGGGGGGATGTGGCTGGGATTCAAAGTGAGATAGGCCGGTGCCTGGATTTGGCGTTGGGGGCGGTTGGTGGGGTGGATACGGTGCTAGGGCGGGAGCTGCATCGTCTGACTGCGAATTTCAGCGCGGCGCAGAGAATGGAGGACCTTCATGCTCCACTCATCGCGCTGAACGCTTACGTGAAAGATATCCTATAAACCGCAGCGCTCATTCCCACGCTCCGCGTGGTAACGCATCCCGCGACGGGGAACGTATGAGAACTCACATGACACTAAATAAATCTTTTTTCCCCGCATCGGCATTCAAAGGGGACGCGTTTCCGATGCAGTAACCAAGAGTGCTATTGCGTCCTGCAAGTGCTTGCGGAACTGGATGGGGTAGTCCCTTCAACTGCCGCCTGAATGCTGAAACGGCTGGCCAGCGCACGGCGCCAATCAGCCACTCGACAGACGGCAATGAAGGCGAGTCCGTTCTATTCGATCAGTTTTCCGTAAAAGCGCAGGAGACGTTCCTTCGCGTATCGTTGGCAGCTAAAGCGAGCGGCCACCGTCGACGATGAGTTCCGAGCCAACCGTCCAGCGGGACTCGTCTGACGCCAGGTACAGCACGGCCTTTGCCACTTCCTCGGGCGTACCAAACCGTCCGAACGGAATGGTCGCTGCGATATCCTGGTTGAGCTGTTCGCGATAGGCATCGGGAATACCGAGCTTGTCGTAAAGCGGCGTATCAATCGGACCAGGGCTGACTGCATTGACGCGAATACCACGCGGGAGCAGTTCGCTAGAAAGCGTCTTCGACATGTTCAGGAACGCGGCCTTGGTCGCGCCATAAACTGATGAACGCGCGGCGCCGAGGTGTGCACTAACCGAGGTATTGAGAACCACCGACGCAGGATTCGCGAAGACTGGTAGCAATGCCTGGATCAGAAAGTACGGCCCCTTCACGTTGATGTCGAAGGAGCGATCGAACATTTCCTCCGTCCACTCTTCGATCGGCAGCCAAACGGATACGCCTGCATTGAGAAAGGCAACATCGAGTTGGCCATAGTGAGTCTGAACGGCCTGCGCCAGTTCCTTCTGTGCATCGATGCTGGCTGAGTCAGCACGCAGTACCAATACTTCGCTGCCCAGTTCCGCCTGAGCCTTTGCGATGGACTCCGGATTGACTCCGGTAACGATCACGCGAGCGCCTTCGGCGAGGAACTGCTTAGCCGTTTCCAGGCCAATGCCGCTGGTGCCGCCGGTGATGAGAGTGCGTTTGCCTTGCAATCGGGACATGTAAGTTTCCTTTTCGGTTTTCACGGTCAGTCGATGTACTGACCTGCCAGAAGGAAACTATGTATTCATACCTGTGCATTGATAAGATGGTCTATTCGAATACATTTCATGCTTGTATTGCATGAATGAGAGGCCTAGATGGATCGACTACTGCTGATGACCTGCTTTGTTCGCGCTGTTGAGACAGGAAGCTTCTCGGCTGCGGGGCGTGACCTGGGGCTGGGGCAGCCCAACGTCAGCCGCTATGTGGCGGCGCTGGAAGATCATTTGCAAACCAGGCTGCTTCACCGATCCACACGAAAGCTTGCCCTCACCCCCGAGGGAGAACGCTATTACGCAGATACCCGGCGCATTCTCGATGCCGTGGAAGAATCGGAGTCGTCCTTCAGGGAGAACGTCGCCCCGTCCGGATTGTTGCGAGTCGCCTGCCCGACCGCGCTAGCCCATGCATTCGTGGTGCCGCATGTATCCACATTTCTGGAGCGCTATCCAGAGTTGACGCTCGACCTGCAGATCAATGATCGCTATGTGAATCTGGTCGACGAAGGGGCTGAACTGGCGATCCGCATCGGACATCTGGAAGACAGCGCAATGCGTGCGCGGCCGCTAGGCTGGTTCGAGCGTGTATGCGTTGCCAGCAAGGGATACCTGGCCAAACGCGGAATCCCCACGACGCCCAATGATCTGAGAACGCACGATTGCCTGATCTACACCCTGCTGTCGACAGGCACCACATGGCGCTTTCGGGATATCGATGTTCCCGTTTCTGGCAGGCTTCGGGTCAACTCACCTGAGGCCATACGAGAGTGTGTAAACGACGGACTGGGGATCGCACAGGGCCCCGAATGGCTTTACGAGGAAGGGCTGAAAAATGGCAATCTGCAGGTGTTGCTTAGGGACTACGCAGCTCCGCCTGTCCCCGTGCAAGTCATTTACGTCGCCGACCGGCTTCTCCCCAAGAGGGCCATTGTATTCATGGATTTCATCGCCGAGGTGTTCGCAAAAAATTCTGCATTTAAGGATCAGCCTAAACCGTCGAAACTGCAGTAGTCAGCTTGGGGGGCTCATGACGCCCGACTAATCATGAAAATTCGCCAGGTGTCGGTTCAGCATTTTCGGCAGACCTGGGAGTCTATCCTTAACCAGTTTCGTGAAAATATTATTGACAGCTCGTCGGAAATTGGATGGAGATATCCGATCAAACTTTCATCCACACCAGTCCTTATTGACAGCAGGCAGGGTGTACACTTCGAAGCACAACGTGGAAGTGTACATAGACAAAAAACTATTTAAATCATACAGCTATGCTATTACTCGAGTCTCCCTCGGGCACCATCTTAAAAAAAGACCTTGAAATTCAAGGTCTTTTTTTTCGCCTGCAGGAAAGTGGTTTTTCGCGGCTAACGCAGATCCCAACCAATCCCCCACCCGCTTTTGTGGTGGGAGGAATAAATCACCGCTCCCCTTTGTGGCGAGGGGATTTATCCCCGCTGGGCCGCGAAGCGGCCCCAGAATACCCAACCTTATGGTGAGGAAGAGCCAGTGGTAAGGAAGAACCTGGGAGCAAGGAAGAACCCGTGGCGAGGGAGCTTGCTCCCGCTTGAGCGCAAAGCGCTCACAAAAATGCCACTGCCCCCACCGATGCTCCGCCTTGCAACGCCCAGTTGACCCACCGCCCTTCCTCACCCGCTGACAAAGGACTTCACCCCATGGAATTGCTGCTGGAAACGGTCGCTCTTTACTCGCTGAAGCTGGCTTATGAGACCGAGGGTCACAGACCGATCCTGCGGGATGATCCGTTGATGGGCGGTTGTGATCGGGAGGTTTTTGGGTTGTTGGTGCGGCGGCGGGATGTGGTTGGGATTCAGGGTGAGATTGGTCGGTGTTTGGATCTGGCGTTGGGGGCGGTTGGTGGGGTGGATACGGTGCTGGGGCGGGAGCTGCATCGTTTGGCTGCGGATTTTAGCGCGGCGCAAATGATGACGCAGCTTGATATACCGCTCATCGCACTCAGAGTGCTACCTGAGGGATATTCGATGAGTAAACGAATCGTGAAGCCAGCCAGGAGACCTGCCTTCCTCTGAGATCGACATCTGATGTGAGCCAAACAGCCCTTTCTCGGCTGCGTGACCGGTTAGAGCCTGTGGAGTCATCGCAGCCTCGGGCTCATCCTTCTTTTGCGAAAGGCAAATGTCACTTCTGGCACGCCGAGAGGCTTCTGACAAATCAAGCTTTGAGATGTCGGAGCTTGATGCCGGACCGAATGCCCTAACCTACCGCCTTCCCCCCCAACACCGACGCCCCAGCAGCCCCAAAAAAGCTCCAGTGCTTTCATTGCATGCGGGTAGGGAGGGACTAGTTCGCTCGAAGAAGCAGACAGCCTTTGCAAGCCAGCCATTCTTATCTGAAAGCCTATTCATATGTCGGTTTTGAAAGAAATCATCTGAAAATAAAAAAGCTATACGGGTACGCACTCTGCTGCGCTGAATAGGTGCAAGCAATGGCCGCTTGCAATTGACCCGTAGCGGCCCATCATATAAGACATAACATCAGAAAATGCTTGCCGTCGCCAACATCGGGAAACGATCCTAGCTGACATCTCGTACCTAGATAGCTGAAAATATTTCTACAATAGAAATGCGACGGACATCCGACCGATCAATGTATTTAAAGTGAGGTACATGGACGTGGCACCGACAACCGCAGAGCTAGTCAACTTGTTCAACGGCGGGGAGCTAGCTAACCAAATGGCATGCGGGTTTGGAATGAGTGACAGGGTGAACACTCATGAGGTCGAAAAGCTTTGCATTACATTGCATAACGCTGGAACCATTGACCTATTGGTCCTTGTTGAGAATGGCGCTATTCAGGAGCTCCAAGGAACTGATTTTTTTAGCGCATCATACTTTTTCTGCCGTCTCTTACCAGAATTAGATACGTCCCCTGAACGTATGATGCGCTGCGTCAATGAGTTGGTAATCCACGGGGGGAACGACGGAGCAGCGAATGAACCCAATGCTGCATTTCGCGAATGGTGCGAGCATGTCCCCCAACGTGCTAAGGAGGTAATCGCTGCTGCCCTTAAAGGCGACGAACTCGCTTGCCACCATCTTGCATTCGCGTTGGAGGCTACTAACGATCTGATCGAGGCGCGCCGTATTACGCTTGAATATGAGACTTGTCGTCAGGCATCCATTGCTGCGCTGGGACGTATCCAGCACCCAAACTCAGCGTCATGTGCAGAGACTTTTGCAGTCTTCAACGCACTTCTAGACGGCAATATTGACGATTTTGTAAGGGCCAGTTTACTGCATGCCTCCATGCGAATTTTGGCATGTGGTGCATATATATCGCCTGCAGATGCAAACCTGCTAATAAGTAGGCTGCTAATGAACCCTAGCAAATTCACTATACACCAGTGTGCACACGCCCTTTGGGCGCGTCAGCAGGCCCTTACGTCAGACATCGTTACCCTCCTGCTGGGTGCATTGAGCTATATGGATTCAGCTAACAAGGGAACTGTAGAGGAGCTAGATATTGGCCTGCAAACATTGTTAAAGCTTGGCTATGACGAGTCGGCTGTTTCTTTCGTTACCGTGCTTCTCTCACGCCCAGATAATGATTTAGAACTTGAAACGTTAGATAGTTTCAGCCGGACCTTGCTTTCTGGGCCCCCAGACGTTCTTAGCCGAGTCGTAGTTCAATGGCTAGGACTCGGGACCCCCCGACTTTGTAACGGGCTCGCCGATGCGATACAAGGGCCGAGACTAGATGGCGTACCACTGAGCCTCAAGGCCGAAGACCTAGCTCTCTCTCCCACAGCACAGCTGTTCATTTGCCGAAAGGCTGTTGGTTGGTTTTTCTTTAAGCCGATAACGGCTGCGTCTATATTGGTCTCAGTGCTACGGGTCTGTGACGCCAGTACTGCCCAAGAAGTGCAACAACTACTGATTGACCCCTTGCTTCAAAACTATAACGGGGTGCGAGAGTATCTCGAAAGCCTTGCTCCGGATGATACAGCGAGTAAAACTATTATCCGGGCCCTAGCTCATAACGAGACCAATCTCAAAGCTCAACGAACAGTTCCACTGATTGTCGAGCTTCAACCATCAGAACACCATCGTCGCATAGAACGCCTACGTATTTCGGATCAGATGCGAGACGCCCACAAACAGGCGGAAAGCGAGTCTGTTTTTTTGAATCTGATAAGCCGCTCCGTGCTGCTCTATGGCAATCGTTCATTGAGTTTCGTAGATGACGGCCAAGAAAGGCTGCGCCCCATGGAGTTCGACCTGCACTCCCATGGCATTTCCTATGAGATGCCACGCATGTTGGCCATTGATCCCGTCGGTCTTGATTACATCCTCCGCGTTTTCCGCAACGAAAGGATGGAAAAGTGAAGCTATTGATTCGTGACTATTTGGCATCGCTCAAGGAGAGAGATGAATTAGATGCCATCCTCCCAGACCTGTTGAGCGAGATTGGTTTCAACGTTTATTCGCGCCCTCAAAGAGGAACAAGCCAGCTTGGCGTAGATATTGCCGCTGTTGGGAAGGACGACGATGGGGAGAAAAAGCTCTTTCTGTTTTCCGTCAAAAAAGGTGACCTTACTCGTCAAGACTGGGACGGTAATCCACAGGCTCTACGATCATCGTTGAATGAGATTCTAGACGCCTATATTCCCAGCAGGGTTCCAGCCAAATACAAGCACCTGAAGATTGTTATCTGCCTAGCTTTTGGAGGAGATGTTAACGAGCAAGTTCGAGAGAAATTAACAGGTTTTATCAACAAGAACACCACAACGGAAGTTTCCTTTGATGAGTGGAATGGCGACAAAATCGCCGAAATGATTCTAAAAGGAATATTGCGAGAGGAGCTTCTTCCAAAGCCGCTGCGCAGCAGCTTCCAGAAAGCTGTTGCTATGGTCGACGAGCCAGAAGTTTCATATGAACACTTTAACCGTTTGGTAGGGGAGCTATGTAAATTCGGCACGGGATCGAAAAAAGCCCGTGTACGCGCTTCCCGACAACTAAACATCTGTCTGTGGATTTTATTTGTTTGGGCCCGTAGTGCCGGCAATCTTGAGTCTCCGTATCGGGCAAGTGAGCTGGCGATGCTGGCTGCTTGGGAACTACTTCGACCCATTCTCGGCAGTAACAACAGTGAGCTGAAGGCCCTCAGCATCGTTGTCAATCAAATAATTCAACTTCATTTTACCATTTCCCTGGAGTTCTTAGAGCAACGAGTGCTGCCATACGTGGAGATTCACCACGGGATATCAATGGCGACAGGTTCCCACAGCCCATTGGACGTGAATCTTGCTCTATTTGAAATATTGGGTCGCATTGGTCTGGCCGGATTATGGCTCCATTGGATCGGAGAGCGGAGCAGCGAGGAACACAAAGAGCAATTCAGCAAAAGCGTTGTGCGGCTCACGCACGCAGGGCTGGCGCTAATCCGAAACAATCCCGCACTATTTCTACCGATAAAAGATCGACAAGGAACTAGCATCGCCTTGTTCCTTCAACTTTGGATGGTTAGCGGACTTGATGCGACGGAGGTGGCTTCCTGGCTCCAGCAAATGGCTTATCGCCTCAACTTCTCCATCCATACACATGGCCGTTATACGAGTTCCCTTTCAGATTACCGAGACCTAGCCGAGCACCCACGCAATAAATCCGATGAGTACTTCAAGGAAGCGACGGCGGGCAGTACAGTAGTCCCTTTGATCGCAGCTTGGTTGCATGCATTTGGTGAACATGAGGCGGTTGAGATTCTGAGTCGCCTTGCTCAGAATGAATTAAAACACTGCACCCTTCAGCTTTGGCTGCCTGATGCCACGTCAGAAGAAAAATTTTATGTGGGTAACAATCCCCATGGGCGAGCCCTTTGCAGGCTCCCGTTGAGCACAGGCGGGCGTCAGCTCATTGCAACCATCGCAGAGGCATGTGACTTGAATACCGACTTGCAAAGTCTATCGCCTATCAAGTCAGGGTTCTGGCCAGTGATTTTGGTCGCTTGTCACCATCATGAATTGCCAATACCCCCAGGGTTTTGGATCAATTTTCTAATGGAGCCTGAAACAGACTGATATAGTTCTCATAATGACCCTCGAACCGATTTGGCTGACGTTCAGCTAGACCGTCGAAGAGATTAAAGCTGAAGCCAACCATGCAGTGTTAAGCTCCTTGACTCAGGTTTTAGTGTGGCATGGTAGCTCCAAGTTTGAAGGATGCCCTCGTGGACGACGCAGCAAGGTTTGCATTTTATGAAAAAGTTTATTTTTACGAACTGGAACGTAAGGAGAAGCTAATATCGAGGCTCAACCTTCCTCTGGCCATTCTTGGCGTACTCTTATCTTTTTTATCGTACATGCTGAGTAAGGCACCCAACACAGATGACGGTTTTGTGGGCGTATCATTCTGGACTCTTTATTTATGCGCTGTCTTCTGCCTACTTTGCGGGGCGTATTACTTTCGTTCATCTTGGCAATTACGCGATTTCGATAGAGGACTTCCGACGCTGAGCGAGCTAGAGGCGTATCGTGCCACTGCGACCGCTCACTTCGCCGTTCACGGTGAAAATGATGACGATGCCGAAATCTATTTCAGATCTATTATTTTGAATTACTACATTGAAGGCGCAACATTTAATACAGTAAACAACGATAAGCGTGGTTCGAAACTCGTATCGTTAGCAAACTACGTGACGCTCACCATGATCCTTTCAGTATTATCGTTCGTTCCTTTCTATACCCACCAACAGGAGCTATACCAGCATGAGCAATCAAAAACCTCCACCGCCACCACCGCCTCCAATGCGCTTCGTTAAAGATCACGGAAACCCTTCGAAGTCTCCACCGCCACCACCACCGCCAAAAAAAAGCTGACGGGACAGGCGCCTGACTTAACGTTTCATGAGTTTGGCGCCTATCGATTTCAAGGCGAACGGTGCAACTATATGTAAATGGTGACGGATTTACTCGGACACATATAAAAAATAAATCCCCCTTATCTCATAGCACCGCAGGGGGGGACGCGCCATCAGATTAAGAAAGAGGATCAAGATCGCTGAAGCCTACGTATCCAGGTATCCCAAGACTCAATCCTGATCGGAGGAGTGAAACGGTGTTCGTAGTCGTGCCTCTTTGTACTTTCTGCACGATCATCAACCGTCCGCCCCCCTATGAGAACTGCTCGAATGTTAATGTCCTTTTGGGGGTCAACCTCAAGCCCATCGTGAGGCCCCATAAAAGCGTTATGAATCAACTCTCCCCGTTCAGCTCTGGCCCTGACGGAATGGACATGATCTCTGAACGTTGAAAGCTCACGATAGATATGTCCTAAACGGTTTCTGAGCTGGCCGGCCGCTTGGTGGATCTTATGATTGAACTCCTTGTAATGGTCTGCGTTCAGCAAGTTGAAATCGGCGCCCTTTATCTCGATCAAAATTACGTCCATGCGCGAGCGCCCAGTGAGTACCACGAAGTCAACGTATCCGTCTGCTAAAGGAAACTCCGAAAAGCAAATGTACTCATCATCTGGCTGGGCGTAGGTCTCTGCAAAGATTGAAAGGTCTCTTTTCAATAGGCATTGGAGATCTCGCTCGCGAGCACCTGCGCCGATCAATGCCTTCACTTCTGCCCTAGAAATCATTCCGTCATCGATCTCCAAACGACGTTTTATTACGGCATTGCTCCCCCGATAGGGAGAATCAACAAATCGGTTTCTAGAAAAACGTAGCCGGTCCGCTTCCGCAACAATGCGAGCATTTTGCCAACTCCGCTCATCCAACTCGCTCAGTGAACATCCGATCAGTCGACATGCCTCTTCACGACTTATAGTTTCCCAGTGCGTCCCACCAGGAGACCCAACGGTGACAACATCGAAAGTATCGCCCCGAGGGTCTTCTCGCTCGTAGTGCTCCAAAAATGTTGCCGGGCCCATAACGACACCCAACACCTGCAGCGACTTGATAATATGCTCCACAGCGTTCGTTACTGACTGGCCATCATTTTTATTACCCAAATCAGTAAGCAGAACCACTATCCCTGACTCGTTCACGAATGATCTAACTCGACACAAACCACGAGCTAAGCAGGAACCATCTGGATAATTGTGGACAATATCCGTAATCTTCATGTGTAGAACCTTTTCCATTGTATGGCCAAGTGAAAAATTCATCGACGATCGCAAACGATGATTTTTACTAGTGCTGATCGAAGATCAGTTAAGTAACATCAATACGAAAGGCAGAATAAAAAATATTTCGAATAAAGAAAAATAAATCCGTCCTTTTACACTTTCTACAAACGGGATTACTCGTCACATGGATCTGCCGAAATTGGGCAAGCTATTGGCGGCTGGCTGCAAACCCAAGCGTGTGATTGGATGAGCTAAGCCAAGCTTTTTTCACCGAGCATAAGTTCAGCGTCTCAAATAGAATTTAGAGAGTCGCTTACCGTTAGCTACGACATCTAGCCTCCCTTCCGAAATCGAGCAGCATGTATCCTCAAATGTAATCCCAGCAATCCACTCGCTACAAGATACCGTTTATGGAACGCACGAGTCTCCAGCGGGCAAGAAAAGGTCTTGCTGGACAAGGCCTTTTCTAGCCTAGGTAGCACGTGATATTGCTATCTACCTCACCTCAACAATATCCAACGCCCGATTCGCCAACAGCTCACTCACCTCAATCACCTGCAAAATCCCCAACGCAACCCGCCGCCTCGACCCGTCCAGATCAAACGCCAAATCACTGATCATGGCATTCGCCGAAGCCAGGTTCTCACTCAGATTCGCAAGCAAACACTCAGAATCCACCCCCGGATCAATCCGCAAAATGGAGTCGGACTTGTCAGACGTTTCTTTCTCAGGCTTGGGCTTCAGATAAAAATCCAACGCTCGCGTGGCGGCGTCGTCGATTTTCTTGTTACGGGCGGACTGGGCGCGGGAGGTGGGTTCGTCTGCCGCTGGGGGATTCGGAGTAACTTTTGCCATCGTCTTGCTTCCTGTAGTTGGAGCCATCACCCGCTCGCGACTAAACGATGGGAGGCAGCTGTACGCAGGTTAGTCGACCGGGGAAACAAGAAACCGGCGCGTCCGAGGACGCCCTGCGCACAGCCACCAGCGAGTGCAGGATGGGAATCCCGACTGGATGACGCCTTGCACAACCTGTTTCACCCTGGGCGACTAAACCCGATCACTGATGAGCAGTGACAGGTCCCAAACTACCGACGCAACCCAAGGCGGACAAGCCGGCGGATTCTGGCGTAGTTGTAGGCAAAGGCGCAAGGCGAGGTCGGCTGGCGAGTTGCGGGCGCACAATGTCTGACAGCCCGATCTGACGCTGTCCACTTCCTGCAGATACCTAGGCCTCAAATCAAGGCTGCCCAGACTGCTCAGCGACCTGACGATGGCCCGTCACGATGTAGGGCCTGCCCTGGGGGTCCATTTGCTCCAAGACCATCTTGTCCTTTTTCAGCTCCTTGATGCGCGCCTGCCCCGATGCTCCTGCCGGGTAGATATCGCTGAGGTTGGGCATGCTCGGGCCAACAAACTGCGCCACCCACAACGGCGAAACAGCCTTGCCGTCAACTATATAGGCCTTGGGTAACGTCTTCATCTGCTGCAATGTGAACGAGAGGTTCTCGCCATCAGCACTCCAGCCACCCGCGCCATTTACGCTGTATTCGAGCCGGAAGAGGTTCGAAGGCTCTGTACCGACCAACGCGACCACGCCGCTAACGTTGTAATGGTCGTTGGCGAAGTACTCGATCATGCCCTTGAATTCGAACTGAACGCCGCCGGCGTTGGGATAACTGAACTCCTCGGTCCAACGGCCAATAAAATGGCTTTTGTAGTAGTCGGCCCTCATCTCGGCCAACCAAGAGGAAATGGTGGGGAAACATGCCAGCAAGCCAACAATGGCTACGACAGCGGCCCAGCTTTTTATCGAGTACTGTTTAAGTGTTGAGGCAACGGTCATCAATAGCTCCTAATCCATGAGGAGGAAAAAAGGGATGGAACCAGACTTCTTATTCGGGAGAAATCTGCCCCCCCATATTCTCTACAAGACGATGCAGGCCGACCGCTCAGAGATCCTAGACTCACAGCCTTTCAATAGAAGCGATCCTCTTCCTTCATACGATAAATTCGTCCAAAGGTCATGAAGGAGATTCCAAGGCATACCAATGTCAGCACGACTCCGCCAGCCATGATGATGAAGCCGGTGCGATACGTATGTAGCTCGGTGGCGATACTGCTGATTTGAGGGAACCAGCGTGAGTACAACAGAGGAATGTCGCCACCTACCTCGTACTGATCGTGTTCGTTATAGCGTTGGTCCGCATACTCGTCCTCATGGGCTTGCTGATCGCTGTCGACATAGCGGTAATGAAGAATTATGCCGTTGGGATTCATCGGGATGCTTTCCAGTTGCGTTACGGTGCCTTTTACCTCGACGGCGCTCCATCGAATGGCTCCGTAAATGGACCCTGAATGCTTTGCCAGAGATGCGAGGAACAGCAAGACTAGGCATGCAACGGTCAGCAGGACTATTCGGTTGTACAGATGATCTTTTTCAGCTTCGCGTGGGTAAAACATGTTTCCAGTCCTTGGGTGATTTTCTTCCGCACACCTATCGGCGCCCGGTCCAATAACTTAAACCTGCACGATGCGCCCCCTCATTTTCTGAGGTTTCGTCGAAGGGCGGAAAACACTTCCCATTGAACAAAAAAGGTCTAGCTGTGCTAGACCTTTTTGGTGCAGCCGAGCGGCTCGGCTATCTTACTTCAACAATATCCAAAGCCCGATTCGCCAACAACTCACTCACCTCAATCACCTGCAAAATCCCCAAAGCAACATGCCGCCGCGAACCATCCAGATCAAACGCCAGATCACTGATCATGGCATTCGCCGAAGCCAGGTTCTCAGTCAGATTCGCAAGCAAACACTCAGAATCAACCTCTGGATCAATCCGAAAAATAGAGTCGGACTTGTCAGACGTTTCACCCTTAGGCTTGGGTTTCAGGTAGTAATCCAGGGCACGAGTGGCCGCTTCGTCGAGCTTTTTGTTGCGGGCAGATTGGGCCCGTGATGTGGGTTCGTCTGTAACTGGAGGATTCGGTGTAATTTTGACCATGGCCTTAGCTCTCTTTGGTTGAGGCTACTTCCCGTTCGCGACTAAACGATTGGGAGGCAGCTGTACGCAGGTTAGTCGACCGACGAGCTAAGAAATCGGCGCGCCCGGAGGCGCCCTGCGCACAGCCACCATCGAGTGCAGGGATGGGGATACCTGACTGATGGACGCTTGAGCGACTTAGCAACGACGGGCGACTAAACCCGATCACTGATGAGCAGTGACAGGACTCAAACTACCGACGCAACCCAAGGCGAACAAGCCGGCGGATTCTGGCGTAGTTGTAGGTAAAGGCGCAAGGCGAGGTCGGCTGGCGAGTTGCGGGCGCCCAATATCTGACAGCCCGATCTGACGCTTCAGCTTTTTCCGAGCTTCAAATAGCCAGCCCTACCGGTATTGAGGAAACCAGAACAACCACTTCAAGAAAGCTCCTACATCGCGTCCCTCCCTTCCCGCGTTAGCGTCTGTCCTGCATTTTTCCGGACGAGACTCACGACGTGGCGACACGCAAAAAGGACATCCCCCAGGTCCGCAACCCGCCCAGCGGTGACGGGCATCACGTCACTTATCGGGACATGACCGCCAGCGAACTGGCCCAGCGCGAAACCCGGCAGCAGGCGTACGAAGGCATGCTTGCTCGGCAGGCGGCTTATGAGCAAGAACGCTGGGCCGCGGTGGATAACAAGCCTTTGCCCACCGTGCCCGGATGCGTGTTTGCCAAGAGCTGCAAGCTCCCCAACGGCATCATCGATTACAGCAACCCCAACGGCTACGTGCCGGCAGATCTGGTCAAGCAGTACGGCGATCTCATGTGGCTGGGCGGCCGGAGCGCCGACCCATCCGGCACGCTCCCCCTCAAGCCATTCGGCGCTGGCGCGGTTCCGGTTACCTTGGGCCGGCTCGCGCTGGGCGGTTCGGCAACTTCCACGGCTGCCGCTGCGGGCGGCACCGTCGGCGCAGCCTTGCTGACAGGCGTCGTCGCCCTGCTCTGGCCGTCCAATCTGGGTGACAGCGCGCTCTACAGCGAAGACCAGTTACGCAACCTCAAACAGGCCCGCAGCCGCATGCGCTTGAGCATCGAGCAGCAGGCCGACGGCAGTCTCAAGGGCTACGGCTTCTACACCGGCCAGAACCGCGATTGGGAAATGGTCGAGGTTGTGCAGTTCACCCCGCGAGCCGACCAGTTCATCGCCGATCTGGGGGATGGCATTGAACTGATCTGGACGCCGGCCACCAACCCGTCCGACACCCTCGGCATCCCCGCCCTGGAAGCGGCGCCCCAGGCACCTCACATCTGGATCTATCCACCGACGCCGATGGCCGACAGCATCATCGTCCACCCGATCTATCCGCCGGAGTACAGGGATTTCATTCTGGTGTTTCCGGCGGACTCGGGGGTTCGGCCGGTTTATGTCGTCGTCTCTGTCAGGCGAAGCGGCAATGCCGACTATGACTACCATCCAGCACCAGAAACCGGAGAAATCACCGGTTTTCCGGATCTAAAATCGGCAAAAAAGAAAACACCAAAACAAGCAGGGGCTGGACTTAGAGAGCGGTGGGTTGATCCTAAAGGAAGGACCATTTACGAATGGGACTCCAGACATGGTGAGCTAGAGGCATATCGCGCAAGCGATGGCAGTCATTTAGGCGCGTTCGATCACGAGACGGGCGCGCAAGTAGGTCAGGCTAGAAAAAACCGCAACATTAAAAGGTATTTGTGAGGACTCGATGGGCTTAAAACTAAGGCTGGATTGGTATGACAAGAAAACCGAGCTGGGTGAAGGCGAAGAATACTCGAACGACCTAGGGGATGACTTGTCGGTAATCACTGCGTTGGCTCTGGAAGGCGAACCAGAAATATATGACGGGGGCTTTGATGTGCGCGCCGGGTGGATACCGATCATTCAGCCCTTCTTTGACCATCCAATCGAACCAGAAAAATTCGACTACCAAATCGCATTTCGGTACCGAACCAATTGGTAAAAACAACTAATCACTCACCCATCCAAAACGTTTGTACGTGACGGCGGCGTAAAGCGTCCTGCCGATCCAACAAGGAAAGTAGAAAAATGACGCCCACGGTTGAAATTTTCGACATGACCACTGAAGAGCTAATTCAGACCGTAGAAGTCCCAAGCGCATACATGGACCCGTTGGCCGCGCTGATGGGTTGGACAAAACCTGAAGATTTCTGCTTCGTCTACGACCTGTCACCACAGCAGATAAAGACGATAGAAGAGTGGACGCATACAACGATTCATGGCGACAACCGCATCATTCAAATCGTCTGTCTTGAATAAGGCTTAGAAGTATTCCGGCGACAGTGCGCCTAACTCACTCTAGATCGGTCTGCCGCATACAGAACCATCCGTGCATCAATCCCGCCTGAAAGAACTGCACAGGGGCGTCAAACCCGGCGGCTTCAATAAGCCCCGCGACCTGTCGCGCAGGCAGGATCGCAACATTCCTGGCGTAGGCAGTACGCGCTCGCGCCAGCACTTCTGGCTGAAGACCATCGGAGGACATCAATGTCAGCCAACTGCATAACAGCACCTCGTAGGCCGGCGATTCGGTATCAGAGGCGAGGTCGGCGTTCGCCAATATTCCGTGTGGTTTAAGGCGGCGGGCAATCTCGCGAAAGAACGAGGTGCGGGCGCCTTCTTCTAACAAGAATTGGGATACCAGCAAGCAGGTAGCCGCGTCGTAGCGGGCCTCGGCGACGAGCGTGTCAAGGTAGCCTTCGTGAAAATGGCAGCGCGCGAGAAAGCCATTCTGAGCGGCTCTCTGACGACAGACGTCAAGCATCGCGCCCGAGGGGTCGACAGCAGTGAAATGCCAGCCGGGAAAGCGCTCCGCCAGATGGGCAAGTTCCGCCCCGGTGCCAACACCGACGCAGAGTATCCGGGCATTTTCCGTCAGGCCGGCGAACTGAGATTCGAGCAGCAAATAGAGGGCGGCGCGAATCGGCGCCATCCTTTCCCATTGCTTGTCGTAGCTGACAGCTTGCTGGTCGAACACTGTCTTGAGTTCTTCATTGCGCATAGGGCACCTTGAGTCGTGATAGACGCATCGCGTTAACCGCGGTACTGCTTTCAGTATCCCAGACCTGTCAAGCCCCACCCATTTGCGGCCGCGATGTCATGGATCAGCACTGACCAGGCACCCAGCCGAGCATTGATATTACGGTTATCTCAGCAGGTTGCGAGAGGCTGTACGCGTGCGCTTTGCCCGTAGGATCTAGCCGCGCTCTGAACGTCATCTGTAACTCTCTAGGTCATCACCCAGTTCTAGCTGAAGGGCTTTTCGCACCTGGACGTCGGCACCACCTCACAGGCCTGCTCCTATGCCATCCGGCGCAAGATGACAGCCGCCCGCCCAGATCGCCGCCCCAGGTCTCATTGCCCCCTCAAAAAGGGGCTGCTGAGCCCCCTATTACGGCTGAAGGACATATTCTCCAGCGTGACCTACCTCACCTCAACAATTTGCGTAAACAGACACCTTCAACTACGGTTGAGATCGAGAGAAATCGATCGCTTCGAACACTAGGTTACAACGCATACCTGAAACCCGCCTTGATCGGTTGCTATGAATCAGTGGTTCCTTGGCACTGCCCATCAGGATTGATAAAGCCTTATTTACAAAGGCAGGGCCATGCACAACTTTATTTTATGGAATTGTTCACAACAAGGAGTAGTTAAGTATGACCTGGGGAAGAATGAAAGTACGTAACGCCTGCCCGTTTCCGGTAACCTTCTACGCACTTGCAGGCCCTACGCTTGAATTGGCTGCCAACGATACACAAACGGCTCACGCTTGTTTAATTTGGTTTTCTACAAGGGTTAAAGGACCCGGAGATGCTATCAATCTTAGCCAGTGGGAACAGTTCTCTGGTGATTATGTACAACAACTTGATGATTTGGGATTCGATTCCGCTGACTGGGAGGAAGGAGGAAGCGGGGCGGCTGCCGGTTCAATTTTGGGCTGGGCCGTATCACAGCTATCGGGAATATTTAAGGTAAAGAACACCAACCCCGACGCCGACGCTTATTTTGGTGCAAAAAAAGAAGGGGTCTACGGCAGCTCGGACTTGGTTGTTTATGCGACGCTCGACCCAATATACAAGTTGGATCACAGCCATAAAATCTGGTATCTACATCTTGAGCATGACACGGGTCAGGTCACGCCTCCTTACGACTCTGAGCCGCTGTATGTCAAGCCGAATCTGTCTGCCTATGCGGACACTATGTTTGTCCGCGCCTGCAATTCATCTGGGTACTTGTCCGCGACTCCAGACAAAGAAGGCGTTGAGATTTTGGATCACTCCGAACCCTACAACCCATTGGAATATCCTTCCTATTGGTCTATTCAGCCAGAACACGGCAGCGACACTAGGGAAATAAAGATACTTAATGTCTATGCGCAAAAATGGCTGACAGATTACTCATCTAGCAACAATAAAGTCGGTTTGTATCCGTTAGGGTATGCGGACTATGAGGACCAACATTGGGACATTACGGAAATAAGTAAAAATCCGGAAGTGGTCACGATAAAAAACAGCGCCACCGGCCTGAACCTTTTTGCCAACAACAATGCTGGTATCGGCGTCTATAATCCGGACTACCCCGACCAACATTTCACTATACAGACCTTTACTGTCAATGCGGAAAACATTCCTGAAGGGGTGACCTTTAGGATTATGAATGCGCAAACAGGAAAGTACATTACCATCAGCGACGCAGGAAAAGCCTATATCGCAGACACTGACCAAAACAACCAATTATTTTATATAAAGAACCTTGATGGCGATCTGAAAATATGCAGCGTCGCGTATAACTCATACCTCACTTTTTATTGGAACGACAACGGCAGTGAATTGGCCACCTGCTCAATGGAATACAATGCTTACGAGCATAGCCCCGACCAGGTATGGGAATTCAGCACTGACCCTGAACTCGCGGGCGTGTATATAAAGAACAAACTGGGCATCCAAAAAGGCATGCCTAACCTTTATTACAACACCAATGGCGTGTTCGGCTTATACTCTGGTAGCTTTCCAGATCAGCTTTGGGTCTTCCAGCTAGAAACAACCGATCCCTCTTAAAGAAGTAAAACAGAGGGATTTATTTAAAAAAAGGTCTTGTTAAACAAGACCTTTTTATTTTACAACGGCAGCTGAGCGCTACCTCACCTCAACAATACCCAAAGCCCGATTCGCCAACAGTTCACTCACCTCAATCACCTGCAAAATCCCCAACGCCACATGCCGTCGTGCCCCATCCAGATCAAACGCCAGATCGCTGATCATGGCATTCGCTGAAGCCAGGTTCTCACTGAGGTTCGCGAGCAAACACTCCGAATCAACATCAGGATCAATACGGAAAATAGTGCTGGGATTGTCAGGCGTTTCTTTCTCTGGCTTGGGTTTCAGGTAGTAGTCCAAGGCACGAGTGGCGGCTTCGTCGAGTTTTTTGTTGCGGGCAGACTGGGCACGGGATGTGGGTTCGTCGGTGACTGGGGGATTCGGGGCATGCCCTCATGATCCACTGCAAACGAGCCTACGAATCAGCGGGCACTGAAGATGGCGTGCGGGTTCTGGTGGACCGTCTATGGACGCGCAATTGTCGCAAGGACGAACTCCCGATTGCCGAGTGGCTGCCGGAGGTGTTTGGGGCTGCTGCGCAGCCCAGCGGGAGCAAGCTCCCTCGCCACGGGTTCAGCGGTATCTTCAGGTCAGCGGTGCTGGGTGAATGATGGGCGGTTGTTCAAGGGGGATCGCAATGTCGCCGCTGTACATCGCGGCGGGAAGCCACTTATCCGACGCGCGACAGGTTCTATAAGCATTACTCGCTCAGCTTTCTCTCATTGCGGCCGATGCCTCTAGCTTAGGGCACAGGAGCGATATTGATGAGAAACAACCAACCCGTTACGCAGCGCGAGGTGACCCTCGGACCTCAACAAAAACTTATCTCGACAACCGATGCACGCGGCGTCATCACCTACTGTAATGATGCTTTCGTCGATATAAGCGGTTTCAACAAAGTGGACCTCATCGGCGCGCCGCAAAATATCGTTCGTCACCCCGATGTACCTTCTGCCGTATTCGCCCATATGTGGGGGGCGCTGAAGCAGGGCAAACCGTGGATGGGCATCGTCAAGAACCGCTCGAAAAACGGCGATCACTATTGGGTCAATGCCTACGTCACGCCGATTTTCGAAGGCAGTCAGGTCGTTGGCTACGAATCGGTCAGAGTGAAGCCGACCGCCGAACAGATCCGTCGCGCCGAAATGCTCTACAAGCGCATCAGTCTCGGAAAATCGGCCGTCCCAGGCAGTGATAAATGGCAACCCGCGCTGCTCGCTTGGCTGCCGGTTTTGGTCATGGGTTTAGTGGGCACGCTGGGTGGTGCGCTGCTGAGCATTCCTGAAGCCATTATTCTCGCTGTCGCAGCATCGGTTCCCATAGGGCTGTTTGTGTCGCATTGGCAAAACCGAGGAACGTTGCGCCTGCTGGAAACGGCAGAAGCCTCAACCTCCGACTCGTTGCTGGCGAAAATGTACAGCGACGAGCGCGGCCCTCAGGCGCGTCTTGAAACGGCGTTCGTCAGCCAGGCATCCCGGCTCAAAACCTGCCTCACTCGACTGCAGGATACGGCAGAGCAATTGAACCAACTCGCCGGCAGATCCGATAGTCTCGCGGTCGACAGCTCCCGCGGACTTGAACGCCAACGCGTGGAGACCGAACAAGTATCGACCGCCGTCAATCAGATGGCAGCCACCACGCAAGAAGTCGCCAGCCACGTTCAACGCACTGCTGATGCTACCCAGCAAGCCAATGTGCTCACCGGGCGTGGACGCGAAGTGGCTCGGGACACCCGCGAAGCTATTCAGCGTCTCTCGGCGGTGGTGGGTGAAACCGGGCTCACGGTCGCGCAATTGGCTAAGGACAGCAACGAAATCGGCACAGTGGTGGACGTGATCAAAGGCATTGCCGATCAGACCAACCTGCTGGCACTGAACGCGGCCATTGAAGCCGCTCGCGCAGGAGACATGGGTCGAGGTTTTGCGGTAGTTGCCGATGAAGTCCGTCAGTTGGCCCAGCGCACGACTGAGTCGACTGCACAAATCCATAGCCTGATTTCAAAGCTGCAGGCCTCGTCCAACAACGCCGTGAAGACCATGGAGAGCGGGCATCGCCAGGCCGAAGAAGGCGTGACGTGGGTGCTTGAAGCGGACAAAGCCTTGGTGGGCATCAGTGAAGCCGTGGCGCACATTACCGACATGACCAGCCAGATTGCCGCTGCGACTGAAGAGCAAACGGCGGTTGCCGAGGAAATCAGCCGCAACATCCACACCATCGCGAACCTGGCGGATCAAACGTCGGAGCAAGCAAGGCATTCGGCAGAGCTCAGCAAGGAATTGACCCAAACGGCCAAGACTCAATATTCGTTGGTTGAACGGTTTAATCGATAGTTCGCGGTGGTGTTGGCCGAATGGCTTGAGGATGAAGTGGAGAAGCAGGTGCAGGGGAGTTCGCCGGTTTGCTATCGATCCGAACTCCCCGGCCACTGACGTGAGGTGAATTTGATTCCGATCAGTGGAGTGCGGCTCCTTGGAACTCACCGAATTCATCCTCGTGATCAAACTCCAACAGGTAGCTTTCGGTCACATGCCCACCGGGAAGGACGTAGCTCGCCAGTAGCGCATGCAGGTCGTTGCACAGGTGGGTCCTCGATTGATAAGCACCGACACCGTAGTTGGGGTCAAAGAGTCTGCCCGTCTGGCCCTCATCGAAGGACGCCGCGATGGCGTGAGCACCACGGCCCTGCGGACCACCGACGAAATAGAACGAGATAATGAAGTGGCGAGCCCCGGTCCTCTGGAGGACGTCGAGGACGATGTGGCTGGCAACGCCATCAGCGTAAGCCGTCTCTTTGATCGAGTCGCGTCCGATGACCGCATCGGCGGTGCTGCCCATCGCCACGAGTTCGCCCAACGTCATTGACTCGCTCAGCATCTCCTGCGTCCGGGAGACGTCCTCCTTCCTGGCCCGCAACGTGGCGAAACAGTCAAAGGGCGCACCGATCTTGGCCCAGAGCGTACTGAAACCGAAGCACACGCCCAGGCCCTCCCTTCCATACCAAGGAATTCCCCCACCGAATAGGGCTCCTTGCCCTTCCCATCTTCTGCTCTGGTGTGCTCGGGGGAAGGTGAACATGGGGGCTTTCTCCAGGGGGGTGACGGTTCCTGTCAACGGTAGACGAGGGCCAACCCGGGCGCCATGTTCCGGGAGCATTGTATTGGATGGTTGGGGGCGGCTTCGCAGCCCGGCGGGGATAAATCCCCTCGCCACAAGTTCGGGTGTCCTTGCGTGGTCGTACAGCGAGGATGGTTCGGTGTAGGGCCGGCGAAAAGGCACAACACCGGCTCAAAAAGCCGGTGTCGTGTTCATTTGGTTTAGCGGCGGGCAATGGCGCCCAAGGATTGCTTAGAAGCGGTACTTCGCCGAAGCGGTGATGCTGCGAGGTGCGCCGTAGGTCAGGGCGCCGTAGGCATCGAAGATGTCGAAGTACTTTTCGTCGGTGACGTTGTTGGCATTCACCTGCGCCGAGAGGTTGCCGGTGATTTCATACCGCGCCATCAGGTTGACCAGGGCGTAGGCATCTTGCTGGATCTTCTCGGGGTTGCCGGCCGGGTTGGTGGCGTAGGTGTAGATCGAGTCTTGCCAGTTAACCCCACCGCCAATGGTCAGTTTGTTGAAGGCGCCTGGCAGGCGGTAGGTGGTGAAGGTACGCAGTAACTTGGTGGGGTACAGCGTGTTCACCTCGTTACCCTCAGCGTCTTCGGCGGTGAATTGGGTATAGCCCACCGAGGCGTTCCAGTCGGTGGCCAGTTCGCCGGAGACCTCCAGCTCGAAGCCCTTGCTGGTGGCGCCCTCGCTGGCTTCGTACGCATAGCCGCCGACGGGATTCGAAGGGTCGATCAACTGGCCGGTGCTTTGGCCCAGGTTGTCCTGCTTGATCTGGAAAATCGCCGCGGAGGCGTTCAAACGGCCCTCGAAGAATTCTCCTTTGAGCCCCATTTCATTGCTCTCACCCACGATGGGCTCCAGTGTCTGACCACTGCGGTCGCGCACCGACTGCGGCAGGAAAATTTCCGTGTAGCTGGCATAGGCCGAAATAGTGTCGGTGAGGTCATAAACAATGCCGGCATAGGGCGTCAGCTCGTTATCAACATCGATCTTGCTCACTTCCGAATAGATGTCATCACTGGTCTTTTCGTACCAGCTTTCACGGGCGCCAAGGATCACTTTCAAGTCATCGGTCACGTTCAAGCGGGTGGCAGCGAAGAGGCCCTTCTGCCGTGTTTCGCTGTAGCCGTAGTCGGACCTTGGGCCCCATACCGGCTCGGGAAAGTTGCCGTTATAAGCATCGAAATTGGCCACCCCGCCAAAACCTGTTTGCGCGTTGAGTGCATCGGCGTCGAACTTCTGCTTGCTGTCCACGTAACCGAAGGCCAACTCGTGCTCACGGCCCAGTAGCGAGAACGGGCCATTGAAACGAATGCTGTAATCATCCTGGGTGGTTTCGGTCTTGTAGGTCGCCGGGAACGAACTCATTCCAGAGCTGCCATCCCTGCCGGGATTGCCAGAAAGGTAAAGCAGGGAGGAGTCGCCGGTGCGTTCGCCGCGGTTGTAACTGAGGTTGACTTGCCAGTCGTTGGCAAAGGTGTGGTCGAGGTTGACGAAGTAGGTTTCGTAGGTGGTGTCCCATTTGCTCCAATCGGCGGAAGTGGTCTTCGAACGGCTCCAGCGAGTACGGCTGCCGTCGGCGTACCAGACCGGCAGGCCGCCCCACATCGGCGAATTCTCCTTGGTTTCCTGGCGGCTCAAACCGAACCACAGCGTGGTGTCGGGCGTCAGGTCGATGTCCATGGTGGCGTAGAGGGTTTGGCGCTGGGTCGAATTCATGTCCATCCAGCTATCGCCTTCGTTGGTCTCCCCGACCAGACGCGCGCGAATAGTTCCCTCCTCGTTCAACGCGGTCGCCACATCGGCCTCAACGCCATAGGTGTCCCATGTGCCGGCGCTCAGTTCGACCGAGCCTTTGAGTTCAGTGCTGCTGGCGCGCTTGCGCACCATATTGATGGACGCGGAAGGGTCGCCGGCGCCGGTCATCAAACCGTTGGCACCGCGCACCACTTCAACGCGGTCATACATCGCCAGGCTGCTGAAAATTTCTCCTGAGCTCCAGGGCTGCTCGTAAATGGTGGGTACGCCATCGATCATCAACGAGTTGAGCTCAAAGCCCCGGGCGTTGAACTGCGCCCGGCTCGTTTCGTAGCGGTTGACCGAAACCCCGGTGGCGTTATTAACCACATCGAGAATGGTTTTCAGGTCCTGGTCTTGAATGCGCTGCTGGGTAACGACACTGACCGATTGCGGCGTTTCGCGCAAAGACATGCTCAACGGCGTGGCCGTGCGCGCCGCGTCAGTGGTGTACGAGTGGGTGTCTTCGGTGACGGCACTGCGCTCGCGGGGAGCGGTCTCCGTGATCGCGATAGGGGCCAAGGTCAGAGAGTTTCCCGTCTCAACCTGCTCGACCTGCTCCGCCGCCTGTGCAGCAGGCGCGCAGAAGACGATACCGATTGCCAGCATGTGCACTGAAAGAGCCAAGGGCCGAAGTGTCAGAGGCGAGCGTGGGGCAGTGGTGTTTTGTGCGCAGGAGAGGTTGGAGGCGAACATGGTGGCTCACATGTGATGGGCGTTATTGAGAATGCCTATCATACGTAAACTCATCCGAAATCCAAATAGGATTGATACTCAATTGAGAATTAATGGCATTTTAGGCTATCACACGCATCTCACGACGGGGGCAGACCCAAGCAGGAGCTTCGCTTTGTAGAAAAAAACAACAGGGCCAAGGCATCAACGATGGACATGGCTGCCGTTATCGCGAGCAGACTCGGTTCACAGGTCGCTCGATGACTGACGGATCAGGTGAGAGGATGGGGAACGATCGGTCTGCCGGCTTCGACGATGCTTGTCTTGCCGGTAAGATTCAAACTTCACTTTCCCCAAAGACGCGAAGTCAATCTTCAACGGCTCTGCCTTTGAATTTAGCGATAATTTACGTAATTTTTATCGCCTAATATTTTAACTTCAGCCACATGATTATTCTAACTTTTGATCTACCCTTCTCGTGCAGCCATTTGCAGTGTCCAGTTGTCCTGTACTGTGCTTCGTTCCTCTCAACATCAGGGGCATATTATGACGACCGAAAGTTATTCTCAGGTACAACTCGACATTAAGCTCAAGGAGTATGACCATTTAAAAAACGAAATACAAAATCGCCTGCGCACGGCGTTTTCACATGTCGCGTTCGCCGGGGCAATTATCGCATTTGCTATACCCAGCGCCGAACGGGCACTACCGTATCAGGGCTGGGCATTACTTTTGGCGATAATCGGCACCCTAGCGTTATGCTGGGTAGCCACTTTAAATATGTACTGGGTGCAACACCTGGGGAATTATCTGAAAAATCTGGAGGAAGAATTAAACAACAGCTTCAATCCGCGGGTAACTGTATTGGGCTGGGAAACTTACGCTTCAGACGTACAAGCTCGCAAGTGGTTCCTCTTGCCAAGTTCTCCGAACATCCCAAAGGCCCCAAGCAGACACCCGCCGGTCCCGGAGGATTCCAGTAGCAAGGAGTAACCTCTATTGTCCCTCTGTAGATCCTATTGCAGGGGCACCACCCCACACAACGAAACCATCTCATGCCCCTGAAAAAACAACTCGGGCAAAGGAACTCCCATGGCCCTGATAGACCCCAGGAATAACGAATATGACGTTTGCAAACTTCAAAGCGCGAGCATTATTGGCCATGTGACACCTCACACCGCGCGCATTTGGATTCGTGTGTATCGACCTGGCATCTGGAGTTTGGTCTGGTCGACGAAACCCATTGACGGAGACTTGGTCAAGTTAGACGGCAAACCCTTGGCGATGTTTCTAAAACCTTTCGACTGCAACTATGAACCCTATCACTTCAGTTGGGATGACGATCTGACTCATACTTTTGATCTTGAGGGCCTAAAGCAGGATACCTTTTACTATTACTATCTGATGACCGACGAGACCGATGGTACGGACACATTTCGCAGAACAGAAATCGGGTGTCACAAGTCGCTTACCTTTAAGACCATGGCTGAAAAAATGCCTGACTTCAGCTTTGGATTCTATAGCTGCCATGACCCATTCAATGCGAATGGAAGTTATGGCGCCTGGCCTCTCTTCCTCGAAAAAATGAATATTTCAACCGCCCGCTTCGCTATAGGCGGAGGGGATCAGGTATACGTTGATTGCCAGAACAGCAAGCACTTTCCTGATATCTGGGAGTGGTTAAAAGACAACAAAGACGATTTAATAACCGAGAGTTCCATAGACGGAAAACTTGACACCAAAAAACTTGATGCGTACTTACTGAATCTGTATCGCTGGTACTATCGTGTGTACTGGAAATTCCCCCACCTGCAGGAAGCGTTTTCCAAATTCCCTCAGTATATGATTTGGGATGATCATGAGATCATGGATGGCTGGGGCTCTCGTAAATACTCAGAAAGAATTGCAATCATTTCCAGATTTTTCAAGCGTGATGACAAAGCCACAGACAGAAAATTAGTAAACTCAATGTGGACGGCTGCGAGGACGGCTTACTTCGAGTATGCTCACAGCCACAACCCCAACACCGGCATTTCCAAGGACTCACTGAATGAACCGGACTCATGCATTTGGGATTACAGCTTTGAGAATGGAGGCATTCCATTCTATATGCTTGACCTGCGCGGACATCATGACGTCGAAAATGCTGAAAAGAAAAACTTTCTTCTTGGTACAAAACAAATCGAACGATTCGAAGCATGGCTGAAAGCCAATGAAAACTTACCCTCACCTCTCTTATTTGTAATAAGCCCGGTGCCCTTCGTTCACTGGAAATCCGTGGTATTGACGGTCGGGTCGTGGATTGACTCAGCAAAGGATGATTGCATGGATGAATGGGACCATCGTAAAAATCATGCGGAGCGCAATCTCTTGCTTGAATGCATTTTTCAAACGTTAGACAAGAGCGGCAAGACACTTGTATTCATCAGTGGTGATGTACACTGTGCCGCTGCCTTTCGACTAAGCCACAATAAATATCATAAAGCCAGTGTTTACCAAGTCACCTCAAGCGCTATTTCTCGCATGCCGGCAGGCCAGCTCGCCAGTGGAGGGATAGCCAACTCTGGAAAGATTAGCGGTCATACTTCCATTTATTTTGAGCATCTATTCAGTCACTCGGAAGATAAAAACTTTGCAATTTTCCATGTAACTGGCGGTGCTTCAGCATCCGTTGATTTGTGTTGGCCTGGCGGCTCGCAAGGGGAGGCAGTAGTGAAAAACCTGCGGCTACGATGATCTCGGTTTGAGCGTCTAGGCCCAGCGCGTGGGGAGCGGCTTCCCAGATAAACCATCAAACCCAAAGCACTCCCCGAAACCCTCGCGCCGCGTAATACGACTGCACGCCATTGTGGTAGACGAACACCCGCTCATAACGGTAATCACCGAACAACGCCCCGCCGAGTGCGCGAAGTTCGGGAGGTGTGGCCAGCCAGCTGGATGTTTTGGCATCAAACTCACCGAGCTGTTGCAGGGCGCGGTACTGGTCTTCCGTCAGCAGGGCGATGCCCATCGCTTCGGCCATTTCCAGGACGCTGCCTTTGGGTTTGTTCTCTTTGCGTGCGTCCAGGGCGGCGCGGTCGTAGCAGAGGCTTCGGCGGCCGGTCGGGCTTTCTTTGGCGCAATCGCAGAAGGTGATCAGGCCGGTCTCTTTGTTCTGGTCTATGACGTCGGGTTCGCCTCCGGTGGCTTCCATGGCCTGAGGGACTTCAGGACGTTGGGGTTGGCTTCGAGCCGGGTTTGGACGTCGGCCCAGGGGGTGTTTGGGTGGCGGTGGGGGTTTTGCTCGAAGCGGGTTTTCAGGGTGTTGAGGAGGTTTTCCTGATCTTGTTTTTTCATGGTTTTGGGTCCGTGGGTGATCGGTTCCAAATCTCGCCAGTACGAGCGTAGCAACCCATTGAGGCGTGAGGTCAAAAACCATGATACGTGGCGATGCTCAACCCGATTTTCTCCTGCACATGTGTCCAGTTAACGTGAATCAAGACAGCTTGAACTCGCCACGAGGTTGGGATGCGGCTGAATGGTTGCCCCTCTCGTTACTCTAGGCGCCAACATTTATCGAAGCGCATCAAGAATTTTGCACGCTATCACAACGTCTGATACCGTGTTGAAATCGTGATACGGAAGAATGACCATGACTGCGATCCGCCAAGAGCATGACCTCTCCGAAAGGCGTGACCTGATTGAGCTTAAAGTCTACGTAGAGAACGTGCTGGGCCTGAAGCTGCGCTTGAAAACGTGGGAGCACGTCAAGATCCTTCCATATGCATTGCGTGACCGCTACGAATTTTTCGTCACGGAAATCTTCGGGGCCGGCTGCCTCATTCTCAAGGAACGTCCACAGCGCGAAGCCAGCGTTGCGGATGTCGCCAAGCATATCCAGGCCATCCACAACTTGCAGGCATACAACAAGTTGCCCGATACCGGCGACCTGATGATTTTCGTCACCGACACGCTTCCGAGCTATGACCGCAAGCGACTGGTGGAGAAAGGCGTCCAGTTCATCGTGCCGGGCAATCAGCTTTTCCTTCCGGCCTTTGGCATGGATTTGCGTGAGTATTACCGCCAGCGCCTGGAGAAACCTCAGGTCCTGAGCCCCGCCACCCAAGCCATACTGATTCAATATCTGATCAAAGGATGGCATCACCCGTTTCTGACCACTCGCGCTGCCTTAGAGCAATCTTTTACCTACGCAAAAATGACCGTCACCCGAGCGATCAAGGAACTGACCGACTTGGACATTGTTAAGCCTGGAAAGGAAATGGGTGAGGCAGCCATCCTTTTTCCTTTATCGCCCAGGGAGACTTGGGAAATGGCGAAGGAGTCCATGCGCACGCCGGTCAAGAAAACCCTTTGGCTCAATGTAATACCTGAGGCGTTTGATACCCCAATGCTGTTGGCGGGAGAAACAGCCCTGGCGGAGATGAGCCTTCTTGCCAGCCCAAAAGTCCCTTGTGTTGCAATGACGACGGCGCAGTTCGATCAGCTTCGTGCGCGCGCGCAGGCTGAAACGGCTGCGGCCTATGGGGAAGAGTTCGGCGCTTGGAGCTCAACTTCGAAAACGGCCAAATCGAAACTCGAGACCACGGCGCCCTACCTTGAAGTGCCGCAAAACCATGCAGCGTGTTGCATTCAGTTTTGGAGTTATGAGCCACCACGCAGCAACTTCGCCACGAGGACGGTAGACCCCTTCTCTCTCTATCTGAGCCTCAAGGATAACCATGATGAACGCGTGCAAATGTGTCTGGATGAAATGATGGAGAACGTGAAATGGTAGTGGGTGTCGACCGGTTTCGAGAGTATTTCAGGGACTTCCAGGGCAGCTACGTTCTGATCGGCGGGGTGGCAGCCTCGATTGCTATGGAGGAACTGGGTGAAGAGTTTCGACTGACCAAGGACCTGGATATCGTCCTGGTCGTCGAGGCACTTGATCGTGCGTTCGTCGGGCAGTTCTGGAAGTTCATCAAGGACGGCGGCTATGCCATTCGCCAGAATGGTGACAGCGATGGAGACTCCCCGGTTTTTTATCGTTTTCAGAATCCGGAGGACAAATCCTTTCCCGTTCAGGTCGAGCTGTTTTCCCGTCTCCCGGATGGCCTGGAGCACGAAGAAGCGGCCAGAATGACCAAGGTCCCCGTGGAGGAGCAAGCCGCCAGCCTATCTGCGATCATTCTTGATGACGAGTACTACGCCTTTCTTCTGGACGGCGTTGATCACACCCAGGAGATCAGCCACATTGGTGCCGACCGGCTCGTTCCCCTCAAAGCCCATGCGTGGCTTAACAAGAAGGCGCAGCTTGAGCAAGGTATTCCAGTAGACAGTCGCGATATCAAAAAACACTTTAGGGATGTGATAGTACTGACTGTCGGTCTCACCGAAGGAATGGCCCCACTACCGGAACGGCTGGCGCGCGATTTGAAGAGCTTTCTTGACCAAGTGCCTGCTGAGCTGGCGTCAAATCCTCAAGCCTACAAAGGTGTAGATGGCGACCGTTTGATCAAGACGATTGAAGAAGCCTTCCACCTCACTTGAATCATGTTTTCTGCACGCTATCAGAGGAATTGATAGCGTGCGAGAAAATTGTTGCGACGTAGGGCATGTCCTTGAGCGTCATCCAGAACTTATGGTCACCAAAGGCTCAAACGGTTGGTGACGAACATCGAAGTCAGATCAAGGCTCACGCGTTGCTCCACCATTGCCCACGCCTGGAAGACCACCTTGCTTTCTTTCGCGGCGATCAGGAAAGGCAAGGTCATGGGTGTGCCCGTCGAATCCAGCAGCTTGTATTTCATACCAATTCCATCTGTGCGGGTGAGGGTCTTGAACCATTTCATCATGAGCGGTGTGTTCGCGAGCCTTGTCCGAATTAACACCCAGAAGATAGCATTGAGCCATCAACCCTCAAGGAAGCCCGAAGATGCCTGGAACGCCAACCCCACTGAGCTTCACAATGAAGATCAGCTCATGACCCTCCTCACCGCCGACGCCATCGGGCAACGTGCTACGTTTTTTATCATCGTTTTATCCTGCTTGCTTGTCCTGGGCATCACGAAGACCTTGAGCAAAGCCAATCAGAAATCGAATCAAGACTCTCAGGTGTTCATGTACGGCGCCATTGCCACGTCCTTCATCATAATCATGTCTGCGGTACTGATTTGGGGCAGCCAGGATCTTCCCGCATGGCTTCAAGGCATCGGCAGCATCTACGCAATCATCGTGGCGATACTCGTTTCCCGGCACGAAGGCCGAAATGCCCAGGAAAGAAGCAGACGGGAACGCGCAGAAGATCACAGGCGTGAAGCCCAAAGAGTCAACGAAGAGAAAATACAAACCACCAGGGCTATCTACCAGATCGTGCTTCGCGCGTTCATGAGCTTCAGCTACGTGCGTGAGAATGCCTATAACAAGAGTCTGTCAGCCAAGGATTTCGGCCCACGCAAGGGCGAGCCCGATCTGAAAATAAAAGGCGGCAAACAATGGAGGTCACTGGGTTTCAAGGCTGCCGACATTCGCGTACAGCTTCGGCAACTGGAGGCATTTGTAGAGCAGCTGGAAAAAATTTCACCCTTTGAGCATAGGGATGCAGTTCTCGCCCTGCTGACATCCGAATTCTGCGCTTCGATCAAAGTGTTATTGGCTGATTTGAAGACTGGCTGGAATATCGACAGTCAACGAACGGCGCCCGGCTCCAGCGCAAAATCGACAATCAAGTACCCTCCTTGCGTAAAAAACGCCACCTACACGGAAACCGAAAAACTGATTGGCGTCACCGAGTATCTGGCCCATGGGATTTTTCACATGTACCTGGATGAGCCGGAGTGCAATCGTATCGAGGAGGTTTTCCTAAGTTGGTCCCAAAGGGCAAATACAATTTTCTCAAGTCATCGGCCCCTGGCGTCATCCAGCGCGTAAGAGGATGTTGATCAGGGACAGCAAAGTTGAGTTCTGCGACGACATTCCAGCGTGGTTAGCTAAAGTGAAGTAACCCCGTTAGTGCCCATCACTGAAGCTATGAGGCTTGTATGCGGAACTTCACAATCCAACACATCGACCACATCGTCCTGCGGGTAAAAGACCTCGAGCGCAGTCTCGCTTTCTATACGTCGGTGCTCGGCTGCGAGCTCAAGAAGCGCCGGGACGACTTGGGGATGCTCCACCTCAGCACCGGTGTCTCGATGATCGACCTGGTTGCTGTCGACGGACCGCTGGGTCGCGAGGGTGGGCCGGCAGCTGGCAAGCAAGGGCACAACGTCGATCACTTCTGCCTGCGTATCGAGCCGTTTGATGAACCAGCCCTCCTCGCTCATTTGGCCTCGGCCGGCTTGACCGTTGAGAAAGCGCAGATGCGCTATGGAGCGGAGGGAAAGGGTTGGTCGATCTATTGCTTCGATCCGGATGGCAATCAGATCGAGCTGAAGGGCCCGGCGCTGGAGCCCTGAGCTTCACGGATGCTGAATGTGCCGCCGTCATCGCGAGCAAGCTCGCTCCCACAGGGGATGTGTGGTGGGCTTTCGTTTATAGCGTTCCGATACAAGATCCGTATTCACTTACTTCAATCAGGTCTTGGCGACTGTCAGATATGACAGTGGTCCTCACTGCGGCTCACTTCTAACCTGATCCAGCCTCGCAAGTACGCGAAGCCAATCTTCGATGACCCGCAAGGAGTTCATGATGAGCACTAAATACAGCCGCACCCAACCGACCCTGCTGGTTCTTTCCCTATTATTGAGCGGCATGACTTTTCAAGCTTTCGCAGCGCAGGGCGAGCCTTGCAACGCGGACAAAGTCGCGCAAGCCAAGGAGTTGAAACCGGGTGGAGTGGGCGAACCTTCACTGTCCGAAGCGGAGTATAAAAAACAGTTGAATCTGGAAACTGTCAGAGTCACCGGAGTGGTCATGACCAAGGACTTGAACGATGATCGTCTCACTGTGGTTACCGACAGCTCCGACAGCAAAATAGTGACCGACATGTACTGCAGATGAACTCCCCCGAAGGACTCGCCACATGCCCCTCATTGAAGTGGCATGTGGCTGTCACCTTGCATTTGAATGCTCAACGTAACAGGCGCCACTTCACCCCTCGAGTCTTCGCATTCATCCTGGGGCCGCTGACATCAGGCCAAAAGATGCCTGGAGATCAGCCTCGATATTTCGACGATGCCCGTCTTGCCGGTGAATTCGAATTTCACTTTGCCCAGGGATGAAAAGTAGATCTCCAGCTCCGAATCCAGATCGAAGGTGCCGGAGGTTTCCACCGAGTAAGCCACGATGTTTTTATAAGGCAGGGAGGTGAAGTCTTTTTTGCTGCCGGTGATGCCCTGCACGTTCACCGCGATGATGCGTTTGTTGGTGAAGACTACGCCGTCGCGCATGGACTTATAGGCGTCGATGACCTGTTCGCCGTCCAGCAGCAGGGCTGTTACGCGTTCTGCGTACTCGTCGTTTTGCTTGAGCTTGAAGAAGCCTTTGTTGTTGAAATCGATCATCCGTAAATCCTTGTGGGGTTGAACAGCGTTCCAGGCTTCCTGGGGCCAGTAGAGTCTGGCAGGGGGATTTTGGCTCAATCATGAACAGCATCACAAGGCCATTACGGACCCTATCGCGTCCTCACCGGGGTTAAATCCCTCGCCACTGGCGTTTGATGCGGACCGACAGGCCAGTAGCCATTATTTCTCTTTTATGGTTTCCTGACCCCCGTTACAGTTGCAGGCTGAAACCTTTCGCCCTGTTTCGGTCCCATAGGTTATCGCCCCGGCCCTGGAAGGCTCTAACGCACCCTTTTGAGGCGTTAGCCCATACTCGCGATTTTTCCCGTACTGACCGTCACAATCCCCCGGCAAACTGTTTTTCTGCCTAGACTTGCAACTGTCCGCCGTGCGCTGTGTTTTGAATGAGCCCGCACGATAAATACAAAAACAAAGAGGAAACCCCACAATGTTCAAACCTATCTGGAAAGCGCTCGCCTGTACGCTGGCACTCAGTGCGTTGAGCACGGCCATGGCGGCGGATCCTGTCGTCATCAAGTTCTCCCACGTAGTCGCCGAGCAAACGCCCAAGGGCCAGGGCGCACTGCTGTTCAAGAAGCTCGTGGAAGAGCGTCTGCCAGGCAAAGTGAAAGTCGATGTGTACCCCAACTCCTCGCTGTTCGGCGATGGCAAGGAAATGGAAGCGCTGCTGCTGGGTGACGTGCAGATGATTGCGCCGTCGCTGGCCAAGTTCGAGCACTACACCAAGTCTGTGCAACTGTTCGACCTGCCGTTTCTGTTCGATGACATCTCTGCCGTGGACCGCTTCCAGTTGAGCCCTGAAGGCCAGAAGTTGCTCAAGTCCATGGAAAGCAAGAACATCACCGGCCTGGCCTACTGGCACAACGGCATGAAGCAATTGTCGGCCAACAAGCCCTTGCGTGAACCCAAGGATGCCCGTGGTCTGAAGTTCCGCGTGCAGGCCTCGGCCGTGCTGGAAGAGCAGTTCAAGGCAGTGAACGCCAACCCGCGCAAAATGAGTTTCGCCGAGGTGTACCAAGGCCTGCAGACTGGCGTGGTCAACGGTGCGGAAAACCCGTACTCGAACATCTACAGCCAGAAAATGCATGAAGTGCAGAAGTACATCACCGAGTCCAACCACGGTGTACTCGACTACATGCTGATCACCAACACCAAGTTCTGGAACGGCCTGGAACCAGAGGTTCGTACTGAACTGGACAAGATCATCAAGGAAGTCACGGCTCAGGTGAACAAGGAAGCCGAGCAACTGAACCAGGACGCCAAGCAGAAGATCGTCGATGCCAAGACCACCGAGATCATCACCCTCACGCCTGAAGAGCGCGGCGAGTGGCGCGACAAGATGAAGCCGGTGTGGAAGAAGTTTGAAGGTGACATCGGTGCTGATCTGATCAAAGCCGCCGAAGCCTCCAACAAGGCTCAGTAATGGGTTGGCCGGTGCTGCCGCTCTGGCAGCGCCGGCCTGTCGTCCCCCCTGCAGGAGATGTCATCCATGAACGCCCTTCGGCGCATCTGGGAACACTTCGAGGAAGGTTTCATTGCCTTTCTTCTGGCCGCCATGACGCTGGTTACTTTCGTCTATGTGGTACTCAACAACCTCTACACCGTTTTCTATAGCCTCGGCGACAACTGGCCTGCCGCTAGCACACCGGCGTTCGCCATTGGCGACAGCATCATGGGCATGGCCCAGGCCATGACCTGGAGCAGCTCGCTGACCAAGGCGCTGTTTGGCTGGCTGATCTTTTTTGGTTTGTCGTACGGCGTGCGCACGGCCGGGCACATCGGCGTGGATGCGCTGGTGAAACTGGCAAGCAAGCCGGTACAACGCTTTATCGGCGTCATCGCTTGCCTGTGCTGCCTGACCTACGCCGGGCTGCTGGCCGTTGCCAGTTTTGAATGGATCAACACCCTGATGATCGCGCAGATCGGCGCAGAGGACCTGGGCCACTTTGGCATCATGCAATGGCACATCGGCCTGATCGTGCCGGTGGGTTTTGCGTTGGTGTTTATCCGTTTCGCGGAAATTCTCGTGCGCATCCTGATGAATCGTCAAACCGGCCTGGGCCTGGCCGATGAAGCAGCCGAAGCCATCAAACTGACCGACCACGAGGAAGACAAGCCATGACCATTGCCTTCCTGTTCATCGCGCTGTTCGTGCTGATGTTTATCGGCGTGCCCATCGCCATTTCGTTGGGACTGGCCGGTTCGCTGACGATCATTTACTTCAGCCCGGACTCGGTGCGCTCACTGGCAATCAAGCTGTTCGAAACCTCTGAACACTACACGCTGCTGGCGATTCCGTTCTTCCTGCTGGCCGGTGCGTTCATGACCACCGGCGGCGTAGCGCGACGGTTGATCGACTTTGCCAACGCTTGTGTCGGCCACATCCGTGGCGGCCTGGCGATTGCCGCGGTGCTGGCGTGCATGCTGTTTGCAGCGTTGTCGGGCTCAAGTCCTGCGACGGTAGCGGCCGTCGGCTCCATTGCCATTGCCGGTATGGTGCGCTCGGGTTATCCACAGTCGTTCGGCGCCGGCATCGTCTGCAACGCCGGTACCCTGGGCATCCTGATTCCGCCGTCGATCGTGATGGTGGTATACGCCGCCGCGACCGAAACCTCGGTGGGCAAGCTATTCATGGCCGGGGTGATCCCGGGCCTGCTGTTGGGCTTATCGTTGATGGTGGCGATCTACATCGTTGCCGTGAAGAAAAACCTGCCGGCCCTGCCTCGGGCGACGTTCCGTGAATGGCTGTCCACGGCCCGCAAGGCGCTCTGGGGACTGCTGCTGATGGTGATCATCCTCGGCGGAATTTACTCCGGGATGTTCACCCCCACTGAAGCGGCTGCCGTTGCGGCGGTGTATTCGGCATTCATCGCACTGTTCGTCTACAAGGACCTGACGTTCCGTGAGACGCCCAAGGTGCTGCTCGAATCGGCCAAGCTGAGCATCATGCTGATGTTCATCATCGCCAACGCCATGCTGTTTGCCCATGTGCTGACCACCGAGCAACTGCCGCAGCAAATCACCGCATGGGTGATCGAGGCCGGGCTGACACCGGTGACCTTCCTGCTGGTGGTGAACATCGTGCTGCTGGTTGCCGGTGCGTTCATGGAGCCGTCGGCGATCATCCTGATCCTGGCGCCGATCCTGTTCCCTATCGCCATGCAACTGGGCATCGACCCGATCCACCTGGGCATCATCATGGTGGTGAACCTGGAGATCGGCCTGATCACGCCGCCGGTGGGGCTCAACCTGTTCGTCACCTCAGCGGTGACCGGCATGTCACTGCCCGCCACCATCCGCGCGGCCATGCCATGGCTGATGATCCTGCTCGCGTTCCTGATACTGATTACCTATGTGCCATGGATCTCACTGGCATTGCCGAACTGGTTGGGGATGAGCTAAGCCCGACTGCACAAAGCGCTGTGGCGAGGGAGTTTGTTCCCTCGTCACGGCGGTGTCGGGCCAAGTGTCCGTGCCCCATCATCGACAATAAAAGGGAAGCCTTGCAATGCTCAAACCTCTATGGAAAGCGCTTGTTTATTCCCTCAGTTTCAGCGTGTTGGGCACCGCCATGGCGGCTGACCCCATCGTGATCAAATTTTCCCATGTGGTCGCCGAGCAAACGCCCAAGGGCCAGGGCGCGTTGATGTTCAAGAAACTGGTGGATGAACGATTGCCGGGCCGGGTGCAGGTCGAGGTGTATCCCAACTCCACGTTGTTTGGCGATGACAAGGAGATGGAAGCGCTGCTGCTGGGTGACGTGCAGATCATTGCGCGCTCGCTGGCCAAGTTCGATCAGTACACCCGATCCGTGCAGCTGTTCGACTTGCCGTTTCTGTTCAACGACATTGCTGCGGTGGACCGCTTCCAGCAGAGCCCGGAAGGCCAGAAACTGCTCAAATCCATGGAAAGCAAGAACATCACGGGTCTGGCCTATTGGCACAACGGCATGAAGCAGTTGTCGGCCAACAAACCCCTGCGTGTACCCGAGGACGCCCGTGGCTTGAAATTCCGGGTGCAGAGTTCGGCCGTGCTGGAAGAGCAATTCAAGGCGGTGGACGCCCGGCCCCAACCGATGATTTTCTCTGTGGTGTACCAAGGCCTGCGCACCGGGTTGGTCAACGGCACGGAAAACACTTACTCAAATTTCTACAACCAGAAACAGCATCAGGTGCAGAAGTACATCACCGAATCCAACCACGGCATCCTCGACTACATGCTGATTGCCTCGTCCGACTTCTGGAATGGCCTGCCGCCGGATATCCGTACCGAACTGGACAAGATCGTGGCCGAGGCCACCGCCTATGCAAACAGTGAGGCGGACCGACTGAACCAGCAGGACAAGCAGTTCATTCTCGACGCCGGGACCACCGAAATCATCAGCCTCACGCCCCAGCAGCGCAACGCCTGGCGCGACAAGATGAAACCGGTGTGGGCCAAGTTCGAAAAGGAAATCGGCCCCGACCTGATCAAAGCCGCAGAAGCGTCCAACCAGGCGCAGTGATGCAGCAAAGTCCAGTGCCCCCCCTGGAGAGGGAGCTTGCTCCCTCTCCACAAAGGCCGGAGCACATCGCCTTTTCAGCGAATCCCAGCTACGTGGCGCATTGCGTTATGATCCCCGCCTCTATCGGAACCAGAGCTTTACCCGCGAATGTTGCCGTCCCCACCTGACATCTCCCCTGCCTTGCCCCCAGTCCTGGTCGGCCCGCTGTTGCGGCGGCTGGAGCCCACGCGGCTGGTGATGTGGTTGGTGGGTACCCGCCCGCTCAGGTTGACGCTACATGTGGACGGTGTGGGTGATGTCACCCTGGATGCCCCGCGTTGCACCGTCGTGCCGGTGGGGCAGCAGGCTTTTGTGCACCTGATCGATGTGCGACTCGACACCGCCCTGCCCCAGGACGTGGCGATTGACTACGACCTGCTGGTGGACGGCGCCCCCATTGCCGAATGGGCGCCCCATCTGCTGTATGGCCAGGCGCAGCGTCCGAACTTCGTCCTGCACTCGCGTATCGATCAATTGGTCCATGGCTCCTGCCGCAAACCCCACTACCCGACCAACGACGGCTTGCTCTGCGTCGACCGGCTGTTGGCACAAGCCCCGCAGCAGCGGCCGGCGCTGTTAATGATGAGCGGTGATCAGGTCTACGCCGACGACGTCGCCGGGCCGACACTGCGGGCGATTCATGCATTGATCGAACGGCTGGGGCTGTTCGAGGAATGCCTGGACGGCGCGGTGGTAGAAGACAGCGCCAAGCTCTATGAACACCCGGCCAGTTACTACCACCGCGCCGATCTTTTACCGGCGCTGGAAAGCAACGAAACCCTGCGCGAACGGTTTTTCGGCGGGGCCCGCAAGCCGATTTTCACCAGCAGCAGCGCCGACAATCATCTGGTGACCTTCGCTGAAGTCATGGCGATGTACCTGTTGGTGTGGTCACCTGTGCCGTGGACGCTGATCGATCCGCAACCACCGCAACTGACCGCCGAGCGGCGCCAGCGTTACGACCTGGAACAGCAGCGCATCGATGGCTTCAAGGCGAGTCTTGGGGGCGTGGCGCGGGTGTTTGCGCACCTGTCATGCCTGATGATTTTCGACGACCACGACATCACCGATGACTGGAACTTATCCGCGCAGTGGGAAGAAACGGCCTACGGCCACCCGTTCTCCAAGCGCATCATCGGCAATGCACTGATCGCCTACATGCTCTGCCAGGGCTGGGGCAACAACCCCGACGCGTTCGATGAGGTGGTCCAGCAAACTCTGGCCCTGAGCGACACTGCCCAGGACCGCTACCTGGACAGCGGCCCACAGGACAAACTGATCGACACGTTGCTGGGTTTCCAGCAATGGCACTACGTGCTGCCGACCACCCCGGCCCTGGTGGTGCTCGACACCCGCACCCGTCGCTGGCGCAGCGAGCGCAATCTCAAGCAGCCTTCGGGATTGCTCGACTGGGAAGCCCTGAGCGAACTTCAGCAGGAGCTGCTGGATCACCCCTCGGCGATCATCGTTTCACCAGCGCCGATCTTCGGTGTGAAGCTGATCGAAACCGTGCAACGGGTATTCAGTTGGTGCGGCTATCCGTTGCTGGTGGATGCGGAAAACTGGATGGCCCATCGCGGCGCGGCGCAGGTGATCCTGAACATTTTCCGGCACTCGCGCACACCGGGTAATTACGTGGTGCTGTCCGGGGATGTGCATTATTCCTTCGTCTATGAAGTGCTGATCCCCCACCGCAGGGGCGGCCCGCGCATCTGGCAGATCACCAGCAGCGGCATCAAGAACGAGTTCCCGCCGGCGCTGCTGGAATGGTTCGATCGCCTCAACCGTTGGCTCTACTCTCCCCGCTCGCCCCTGAACTGGTTCACCAAGCGCCGCAGCATGCGCATCATTCCTCACACCCCGGAACACGCCGAGGCCGGCGAGCGGTTGTGGAACTCGGCGGGGATCGGGCAGGTGTTCTTCAATGAGCAGGGGCAGCCGACGCAGATATTCCAGCACAACGCCAACGGTAAACCGCCGACGCGCATGCGGGCGCCGCAAGAGCCTGCGGCCTGAACCGAGTGGGCACTGCACACAATTTGTGGGAGCGAGCCTGCTCGCGATGGCTCTGGTACAGCCAGCATTTTTGCAAGCTGACACTCCGCTATCGCGAGCAGGCTCGCTCCCACAGGGTTTAGTGGCGCTCCACAATTAAGCATTCAAAACACCAACTGCAGCGTCTGCTGACCTTCCAGGCTCAGGAGGAACTGTTTGGCCGCAAGGCCGCCCGCAAAGCCGGTGAGGCTGCCGGAGGTGCCGATGACGCGGTGACAGGGGGCGATGATGGAAATGGGGTTGCGGCCGTTGGCGGCACCTACCGCCCGTACCGCCGTGGGTTGGCCGAGCTGGATGGCGATGTCGCGGTAACTGCGGGTTTCACCGAAGGGAATCGTCAGCAGCGCCTGCCAGACCCGGACCTGGAATTCGGTGCCGGCAAAGTCCAGTTCCAGATCGAAGTGCCTGCGCTGGCCGGCGAAATACTCCATGAGCTGGCGTTCGGTTTGCTTGAGGATCGGGTGCTGACTGTCCTCTTCCAAAGGGCCCAGGCGCACGCGGTTGAGACGTTCGTTTTCCCAGAGGATGGCCGCCAGCTTGCTGCCCCGGGCGACGAGGATCAACTCGCCCACGGGGGATGGGATGGTTTTGTACAGGGGTAACATCAGGCAATTCCTTTACTGACCTCTGACTGGCTTTTTGTGGTGAGGGGATTTATCCCCGCTGGGCTGCGAAGCAGCCCCTGGAAATTAAGACATGATTTTTGCCTGACACACCGATATCTCAGGTTTTAGGGCTGCTGCGCAGCCCAGCGGGGATAAATCCCCTCGCCACAGGGACCTCATGTCATGCCACCTTACCTCTAGCCCAACAACCCCAACACCTTGGCTCGCGCAACGGCCTGGGTGCGGCGCTCCACGCCGAGCTTGCTGTTGATATGGCTGGCGTGGGTCTTGACCGTGTGCAGCGAGATGAACAACTGCTCGCTGATTTCCTGGTTCGAGCAGCCTTGGGCAATCAATTGCAGTACCGCCCGCTCGCGGCTGCTGAGGGTTTCGACGGGGGCCGATGAATCGGCAGCCACCGTCGACGGCAGGCACTCGAGCAGGTTCTGGCGCAAGGGACTGGGTGGCGCGCGCAACAATTGCTCGCGCAGCCACTCCCGATGTTCGCCCAGCAACCATTCGAACGGCTGCAACACACCGCCAGCGGCGGCTTCGAGGGCTTGGGCCAGGGTACTGCGGGCTTCGGGTTCGCGACCGACGCTCAGCAGCAAGGCGACCTTCTGGTTAAGCGCCATCACACTGAGCATCTGCCGGCCGGTTTGCTGGCCGTGTTCAAGCAACGCATTGAGCCGTCCTTCGGCCAACATGGGCTGACCCCGGATGGACTCCAGCACCGCCTGTTGCAGCTCGACATGCAGCGGCAGTTGCGGGTGGAACTCCGGCGGCGCGGCGGCCCGTTCACCGGTGTAGGTCTGCCCCAGCCGCGCCAGCCAGGCTTCGGCCAGGTCCGTACGGCCCTGGGCCAGCCAGAGTTCGCATTTGACCAGGGTGATCATCGCCAGGTAGTAGATCGGCGGAACGTCCCAGATATGCATCAGGCGCTCGGCTTCGGCCAGTTCGGCAAAAGCCCGGGCGAATTCGCGAGCATGGCCTTCAACCCGCGCGATCACGCAGTGGCCGATCAACACGCTGATATCGCGGCACGCCCGCGCTTCGTTGAGGCCGGCCTGTAAGCGCGCCAATCCGGCCTGGGGCTGCATGCGCAGGGTCAGCAAAAAACCTTCGTACAGAATCAACCGCGCCCGCACGGCATACAGCCGTTGGGGTGAGAGTGCGTGCAAACGTTGCAGGCCCTGATGCACTTCATCGAGCGCCCGCAGGATCTCCCCTCGCGCCTGCAAAACCCGGGCGCGATCATAATGGGCCAGGGCCTCGAACAACGGGTTACCGACGCGCTGCGCCAGCTCCAGGGAATCGCGGTTCAAGGCCCGGGCGCGCCACAGGTCACCGTCGGCAATCGCCAGGTTCGACAGCGTGGACAGGCACATCAGCCGTTGGCCATAACGCTTTTGCGGCAGGCTCTCCAAGGCTTCGGTGCAATAACGCACAGTCGCCTGGCGATCGCCACGGCCACGGGCAATGATTCCGCTCAGGGCCAGCCATTGGGCAAGCATGGATTTTTGCGCCGTGGCCGAAGGCGCGGGTAAGAACCGACTCAGATGGGCGGCCAGTTCTTCGGCGGCGTCCAACTGGCAGGCCAGCCCCAGCGCCCAGCTGTACAGCACGATCAAGCGCGGCGTGCTGATAAGCAGGCTGTCGGGCAAGTCCATTTTCCAGCGCAGCAACATGCCGACGTTCTGCTCGGCCAGCAATTGCTCCTCCGAGAGGTTCTGCACCAGGTTCGCCGCCACATCCAGGTGCCCGGCCCGCAGCGCCTGCTCCACGGCCTCGTCGATCAGGCCCTGGGCGTTGAACCAGCGGCAGGCCCGCAGGTGCAGGGTCGCGGCCGGCACCATGGCCGGCGCACTGGGCCGGCTGCGCAGCAAGTCGGAGAACAGGTGGTGGTAACGGTACCAGTGGCCATGCTCGTCCAGCGGCACCAGAAACACCTGGTGGGCCGCCAGATACTCCAGGATTTGGGCGCTGTCATGGGCTTCGCGTACGGCATCGCACAGTTCGCTGCAAAAACGCTCCTGGGACGCGGTGTCGTAGAGAAACGCCTGCACCTCGGCGGGCAAACAGTCGATGACTTCCTCAAGCAGGTAATCGCGGATCAGCCCTTCGCCGCCATGCAGCGCCTGGGGCATGCGGCCCTCAGTCCCGGCCTCGGAAGCGGCCAGCAACCAAAAGCGCAGCCCGGCCACCCAGCCTTCACTGCGCTGGATCAGGCTCTCCAAAGCTTCCCCGCGTAACGAGCTGCTGTGGTGCTGCAGCAGGGTCTGGGCTTCTTCATGGGTCAGGCGCAGGTCCTGCTCGTTCAGTTCGAGCAGTTGGCGCGACAGACGCAGGCGCGCCAGATGCCAGTCCGGGCGCTGTCGACTGGTGACCAGCACCAGCAAACCTTCGGGCAGATGATTAAGGAAAAATTGCAGGCAACGGTCCAGCACCGGGCTTTGGGCCAAGTGGTAGTCGTCGAGCACCAGCAGCAAGGGTGTATCCGGCGACAGATGCGCGGACAGTTCATCCAGCAGGCCGTCGAGCCACTCTTCGAAGGCGAAAGGTTGGTGGCGCTGGCGCATTTTCAGCAGCCCCAACGCCCGCCCTCCCAACTGCGGGAAGAACGCCTGGAGCCCTTCGAGCAGCCGTTCCAGAAAGCGCCCCGGATCGTTGTCCCGGGCACTGAGCCCCAGCCAGAGGCTTTGCCAATGAGCCGGCAGACTCTGGCAGAACTCCACCGCCAGTGAACTTTTGCCGAACCCGGCCGGGGCGCTCACCAACAGCAATCGGCCTCCCAACCCCGCCCTCAAACGCTCGCACAACCGCGGCCGCACGACGTGACCATCGGGCAAGGGCGGGCGGTAGAAACGCCCGTCCTGAACCGCGACGGCAGTGCGGGCAGAACCCGGAAGTGAAGACAGATCAGTCATGGCCGGCTCTTGTTGGAGTGCGGGTGGCGGCGTTGCCGATGTCCGCAGACTAGCGGTAAACGCAGAGGTATTGAAGGGAGCTGCTACAAATGGCTACAAAAAGGCTACAAGCCGACCGACTCGAAAAACTCAGATAGCCACCGCTCTTGTGGCGCTTTGATCATTCCCACGCAGGAGCAAGGGAATGATCGAGCTTTTTGGGGCTGCTTCGCAGCCCAGCGGGGATAAATCCCCTCGCCACAGGGGTTTTGTGTCAGGCAAAAAAACGCCCCGAACCAGTCGGGGCGTTTTTTGAGGATGCGGCCTCGGGTGAAGCTGTTTAGCGGATACCCTCCTGGCGCAGGGCGTTAGGCGTGAATTCGGCGGTGGTGGCGGTGAAGCCGAAGTCGTAGGCCGATTTCTCTTCGTTCTTCATGCCCAGCGCCAGATAGCGGCCGGACTGCAGGTCGTAGAGGGTCTCCAGGGCATACCACGGCACTTGCTTGTCGTAGTAGTTCTCGGCATGGGCCTCGGCAACGCGCCACAGTTGGCCACGACCATCGTAATGGTCGATCACTGCGGCTTGCCAGGTGTCTTCGTCGATGTAGAAGTCACGCTTGGCGTAGATATGGCGTTGGCCTTCCTTCAGGGTCGCGGTCACATGCCAGACACGACGCAGCTCGTAGCGAGCCAGGTCCTGATTGATATGGCCGGCCTTGATGATGTCGGCGTACTTGAGCTGAGGCGAATCGATCTTGTAGCTGTTGGAGGCAATGTACAGTTCTTTCTTGCCCACCAGTTTCCAGTCGTAGCGATCCGGCGCACCGTTGTACATGTCCAGGTTGTCGGAGGTACGCAGGCCGTCGGCGGCGGTACCCGGGCCGTCATAGGAGACCTGCGGCGCACGACGTACACGACGCTGGCCGGCGTTGTAGACCCACGCAGAGCGCGGTTCCTTGACCTGGTCGAGGGTTTCGTGCACCAGCAGTACGCCACCGGCCAGACGCGCCGGCGCGGTCACTTGCTGCTTGAAGTAGAACAGGATGTTGCCAGGGTTGGCCGGATCGAAATCCTTCATCTTGTCGCGGAACACGAACTGGTCCCTGAAGTACACCAGGCTGTAGGAACCGTTGGGCTGCGGCGTGGCCTGGGTCACCAGGCGAGTCACACTGCCGCCGCGATAGCGGGTGATGTGGTTCCAGATCACTTCCACTCCGCTCTGGGGAATCGGGAACGGCACAGCCGTCTCGAAGTTCTCCAGACCGTTACCGCCGGACACCAGCTTGGTGTTCACCGCGTTTTTCTTGATGGAGGCGAACACCTCATCCGGCACCGTGGCACCGCGATGGGATGGGTAGACCGGCATCTTGAAGCTTTCCGGGTAGCGCTTGAACATCGCGTACTGGCCCGGTGCAAGTTTGTCTTTGTACTGATCGACGTTCTGCGCGGTGATGGTGAACAGCGGTTTTTCACTGGCAAACGGGTCGGACAGGAAGCCCTTGCTGTCCACGCTGCCGGAGTTCTTGGCCATGGGCTTCCAGGCAGGGATCGAACCGTCGGCATTGCCGGCCATTTCGGCGCCCATCGGCGTCAGGCTTTTGCCCAGTTTATCGGCGTCGGCGGCAGGTACGGCTGCCATGACGCTGGCGGCCAGCAGGGATAGCCCCAAAACACCGACCTGCAACAGACTCTTTGTTATTTTCATAGTGTGTCGTCCTGAAATACTGTGCTTAGAAGGTCACGCCGACGCTGAGCGCCAGGAAGTCGCGATCGTCCACGGTGCTGAAGTCGCCACCAAAGAAGTTGGTGTAGGCCAGGCTCGCGTTGTAGGTGTTCTGATACTCGGCATCCAGGCCGAGGCTGACAGCTTTGCGGCCTTCTTCGAAGTTACCGCCTGGGCCTGGCGAGTAGCCTTTGACGTCGTGGGACCAGGCCACGTTGGGCTTGAGGTTCACGCCGGCGAACACGTCCGGGTATTCCCAGATGGCGCGAGCGCGATAGCCCCAGGAGGTGGAGGTGGTGAAGCCATCGTTGTTGCAATTGCTGTTCACATCGGCACTGGTCTGGCCGCCACCTGCCGCGGTCGAGCCATTGAGCACGTTACAGAAATTGTTAGGCAGTTCGCCTGGGCCGAACACCGGGTCACGGCCGTAGCGAGCGTCGGATTTGCTTTCCAGGCCGCCCACGTAGGTCACGCCGACTTCGCCCACCAGGGTCAGACGGCTGGCGCCCATGACCTGATCCAGGAAGTGGGTGAACGTGGTCTGGAACTGAGTGATCTCCTTGCGGTTATAGCCATGCAGGTCCTGACCCGGGGAGCCAGGGAGTACCGAAGCATTGCCAAGCCCTGGAAGTGGCGTTACACCGGCGAAAAGAATGTCGGTGGTGCTCAGTTGTACCGGGGCGTTCGGGCGATAGCTCAGTTCACCGCTCCACGCCGTACCGGTAGGCAAGGTGGTGGAGAAACTCAAACCGTAGAGACGGATGTCTTCAGGGTATTCGATGAAGTAGTTCGAGTTACCCGCCACCAGCAAAGGCGACAACGCAGCGAACGCAGGCGGCAAGCTGGCTGCCAGGTCAAAGATGGACTGCGGAGCACCAGTGGCACTGAAAATCGGTGCACGGCTGTGGTAGTTCATGAAGTAGGCACCGAACTCGGTGTCCAGCGGCTCGAACATGTACTTGAACGACACGCCCCACTGGCCGCTGTCGCGGGCATCACGATCCGGACCGCGACGCACCAGCACGCCTTCTTCGTTGACGTCGACGCCGAGCGCCTCCGCTGGGCCCAATGCGGCCGTCGGCAGCGTAGAGCGCTTGTTCAATACCCGCAGGTTATCGCTGCAACCATCGGCAACCACGTCCGGCTGGGAGAAGAACGTACCGCAGTTATCCACAACGGTCTGGTCCCACTCCAGTTGGTAGAACGCCTCGGCCGACAGGTTGTCGGTCAGGCTCTGGGACACATAGAACATGTTGACCGGAATCAGGCCTTCCTTGATCTCGGCACCAGGACGACGGAACGCCGACACGTCGACCGGGTTGATCGAGTTGATCCCGCCCTGGATGAAGGTGCTTTCACCCCAGCTGACCACCTGTTTGCCCAGGCGAACCGAACCGGGCTGATCGGCAATGGCGTAGTTGTGGTAGATGAACGCATCGAGAATCTGCCCGCCGGAAGACTTGGCGCCTTCCTTGCGGTTGCTGTCACTGATGTCCTTGTACAGGCGATGTTCGTCCTTGAGTTCGAAGTCGTACCAGTACTTGCCGCGCACAAACACGCCGGTATCGCCGTACTTCAGTTCCAGGTCGTGGATGCCCTTGAAGATCTTCGAAAAGGTTTCCCCGCGCTTGAAGTTCAGGTGACCGTCGTCGGAGGTCTGGGACAGGCCCTTGCCGCCGTTGTTGACGCCGATCAGGTCCCGGTTGGCCTTGGCCGTGGACCAGCTTGCGCCTACCGACAGGGACGAGTCGAACTGGCCCTCGATTTCACCGATGTTGAAACTGACGCCGAATGCTGGCCCGGCGAGCGAAGAGGCGAGACTGACCGCCAGAGGCAGTTTTGCCCGGCGCCAGAACGTGTTTGCTGAGGTCATCGACGCTACTCCATGTGCTTTTATTTTTATGGCAGTCAGTATTGTCCAAGAACACTTTCAACGGCTGGGAATGGCAACGTTCCACCCCCGTTCAAAGTCGCATCGCCCGTTTAGTGCGTGCGCCCCGTTCTTGAAAATCCTTAAACGGACTATAGCCAGCAGGTAGTACGGCTTGATCCCTCTAAAGTGTGATTTGCAGCCCGCGACCACTCTGGAACAGTCCTTTCGCCAGGCCGACAGATGTCGGCACGGCAAGGATGGCTGAAATTTTCGGTTTGACAAGGCAAGCGCTTGCTTGGTGGGGCTGCCGTGCCCTTTTGGGCACGGCAAAAACGTTTAAAGCGTGGACAGAAAAGTGCTGTTGTTGCTCTGCCATTCGGTGATGTCGATGCGGATACGCTTCTTGTCGAGCTTGCCGACGCTGGTCTTGGGAATTTCCGTAACAAGGGCGATCTGGCTCGGGATCGCCCACTTGCTCAGGTGCCCCAATTCGACGAACGGCTTGAGATGTTCCTTGAGCTCGCGAGCCCCGATCTGATGCCCTTCGCGGATGACCAGCAAGGCAAATGGGCGCTCGCCCCACTGCGGATCGGGAATACCCACCACTGCTACTTCGCGTACCGCCACATGACGGCTGATGAGGTCTTCCAGGTCCAGGGACGAGATCCATTCACCGCCGGTCTTGATCACGTCCTTGATGCGATCACGAATATCGATCACGCCCATGCTGTCCAGCGTGGCAACGTCGCCGGTGTGCAGCCAGCCGCCGGCCCAGAGCTCGGCACCCTTCTGCGGTTCGTTGAAATAACCCTCGGTGAGCCACGGTGCACGCAGCACCAGCTCGCCCTGGGTCTCGCCGTCAGCCGGCAGGAAACGCCCCTCGGCGTCGACAATCGCCGCTTCCACGAGCGGCCCTGGTACGCCAGCCTTGATCCGATAGGTGATGCGTTCGTCTTCGCTGCCGGCCATCAATTCGTCGTTGAGGTGGGCGCAAGACACCAGCGGGCCGGTTTCCGACATGCCGTAGGCGGCGGTGAGCTGGATGCCCCTGGCCTTGGCCGCTTCGTACAGGCTACGGTTCAGGGCGCTGCCGCCAATGACGATTTTCCAGCCTCCAAAATCAGTCTCCTGGGCGCCCTTGGCATTGAGGACCATTTGCAGGATGGTCGGCACGCAGTGGGAAAAGGTCACGTTCTCCTTGCGCCACAACTGCACCAGGAACTCGGGGTCATAACGGCCGGGGTAGACCTGTTTGAGCCCGAGCATGGTCGCCACGTACGGCAGGCCCCAGGCGTGGACATGAAACATCGGCGTGATCGGCATGTACACGTCGTTGGTACCCAGCAACCGCACACTGTCGATGGCGCCCATGATGGTCGCCACGCCCATGGTGTGCAGCACCAGTTGCCGATGAGTGAAGTACACGCCCTTGGGGTTGCCGGTGGTGCCGGTGGTATAGAACGTGGTGGCGACCGAGTTTTCGTCGAAATCCTCGAAGTCGTAGGCGGGGCTGGCGGCGGCGAGCAACTGTTCGTATTCGCCCACCATGTTCGGCAGGTCGGCGGTCTTTTCAGGCAAGTCAGTCAGCAGGAGGTTTTTTTCCACGGTCGTCAGGTGCCCGGCAATCGCCTGGTACAAACCGACGAACTCGCTGTTGACCAGCACGAAGCGGTCTTCAGCGTGGTTCATGGTGTAGAGGATCTGTTCCGGTGACAGGCGCACGTTGATGGTGTGGATCACCGCGCCGATCATCGGGATCGCAAACATGCATTCCAGGTAACGATGGCTGTCCCAGTCCATCACCGCCACGGTATCACCGGCCTTGACCCCGGCCTCGGTCAGCACATTGGCCAACCGCGCGACGCGTTCGATCAGGGTCGGATAGCTGTAGCGCAACTGGTCGCGGTAAATGATCTCGCGGGTTTTCTCGTAACGCGCACCGGACATCAGCAGCCGCTTGATCAGCAGCGGGTATTGATAAGCGCCTTCGGCTGGAGGAATAACGCGAGTCTGCAACATAAGAGTCCCTTTTCTGACTGCACGGTCGTGGCTGGAGGTAAGCACTTTAGAGCGCGGCTACGCGGATCAAATCAGCCAAAGGAATGATTTGATCCGCCCGCAAATACTAGCCTTGAGCCACCTAACCGCAGGTTTTGCACGGTTTATGTGGGTTAAACCTTGTCAGAGTTGGATCCAGCAGCGAGCATAGGTGTCAACGTCGTTACAAAAGCCCGTGGGTAAGTGCTCTCACAGGCTCACCCGATACCACCCGCTTTTTGCAGAGAATCATGAACACCGACCTGACTTCTTCCCCGGCCATCGCGCCACAGAGTGAGCCGCTCGTGTCGATCGTGGCCCCTTGCTACAACGCCGAGAAATACCTGGAAGAAGCGATCCACAGCATCTTTGCCCAGGATTATCCGAACGTTGAGGTCATCGTGGTCGATGACGGCTCCACCGACAACAGCCTCGCCATGCTCCGGCAGTTGCAACAGACCTACGACTTTCAGCTGTACTCCCAGGAAAATCAGGGTGTCAGCGCGGCGCTCAACCACGGGTTGAAGTACGCCAAGGGCGATTACATCTCGACCCCGGACCTTGACGACATCATGTTGCCCCACTCGGTCCGGGTCCGCGCCCAGTATCTGAACGAGCATCCGCAAGTCGGTTGTGTCGGCGCCTTGATCATCTACATGGACAGTGAAGGCCACACCATCAAGGAGCAACAGCGCGACCATATCCAGGTGCATACCTTCGACGACCTTCTACGCAACGCTGCGGTAATCGGCGCGCCAACAGCGCTGTATCGTATGAGCGCACTGCGGGACGCCGGTTTTTATGATCCATTGCTGCGGGTCCAGGATTTCCAGATCACCTTGCGGATCGCCCACAAGGGTTATGAAATTCATGAACTACCGGTTTGTGTGACGCGCTATCGACGCCACCCCAATAACCTGTCGAGAAAATACCGGTTGATGCTCAAGGCCGACCTGCAGGCTATCGAGCCCTATCGAGCCCACCCCGCCTATGGGGCGGCCCGCACGGTGCTGGTTCACAAAGCGCTGAAGTACGCGGTGGTCGAAGACCGCAAAGAAGCCTGGCGGCTGCTGCGCAGCATCCCGTGGCGCCACCTGAACGCAACCAGCCTGAAGCGCTTCAAGCGACTGGTCTTGCGACGCCCGACAGCGAGGCCTCGTCCTTGAATTTTCTGAAAAAGCTCAAAGAGCGCAAAGTACGCAAACATCTCAAGCGCCTGGAGAAACTCGAGAGAGCGCCGGAAAAAATCCGTTTGCGCTATCCGAAATACCAGATTGGTGTGGGCACGTATGGCATTCCCGAAGTCATGGAGTTCGGCGACGACACGATCCTCAAGGTCGGGTCTTATACCTCGATCGCTCAAGGCGTGAAAATCCTGCTGGGTGGCGGGCATCGCACCGACTGGGTCAGCACCTTTCCGTTCCCGCTGATGATCGAACAGGCCCAGGGTATTCCGGGCTGCAACCCAACCAAGGGCGACGTGGTGATTGGCAGCGACTGCTGGATCTGCGCCGAAGCGATGATTCTGTCCGGGGTGACCATTGGTCATGGCGCCGTGGTCGCGGCCGGCGCCGTGGTGACGCGCGATGTCGCGCCATACGCCATCGTCGGCGGCAACCCGTGCCGGTTCATTCGCTGGCGCTTTGAGGAACCGGTACGTCAGGCCTTGCTTGAATCAGCCTGGTGGGACTGGCCGATGGAGGAGGTCAAAGCGGTGTCGCCACTGCTGTGCAGTGACAACATCGACGCCTTTCTGGAGTACGTTCGTCAACGCCACTGACCGTCCCCTGGCGGGTGTGGAGACGATCACAGGAAGGATCAAAACCGATCAGTGAGACTCGGTAAACGCCAGCTTTATGCCAATGGCAATGAGGACCGCGCCCATGGTCCGGTCGAACCAGTGGCCCATGCGGGCAAACCCGGCGCGCACTCGCTGTTGGCTGAACAGCATGGCCACCAGGCAGAACCACACCGCCGTCGCCACCGCCAGGTACACGCCGTAGCCGGCCTGGATTGCCAGGGGCGTATGAGGATTGATCACCACGGTGAACAGCGACAGGAAAAACAGCGTCGCCTTGGGGTTCAGGCCATTGGTGACGAAACCCGAGGTGAACGCGCCACGAGCGGTACGTTCGCCAACCTCTTTATGCAGGTTGTCCGCCGTCGGCTTGACCGGTTGAGCTCGCAGCGCCTTGAAGCCGATGTACAGCAGGTAGGCGGCGGCAGCCCATTTCAGCGCGTTGAACAGCACGATCGATTGCGACACGATCAGGCCAATGCCCAGCAGCGAATACCCCACATGCAGGAAAATCGCCGTGCCCACACCCAGCGCCGTCCAGGTTCCGGCGCGGCGGCCATGGGTCACGCTCTCACGCACCACGACGGCAAAGTCCGGCCCCGGGCTGGCCACGGCCAGCAGGTGGATCAGGGCGACGGTGAGGAATTCGGTGAGGTACATGGGGGCTCCTGGAGAGTAGGCCTTTTAAAATGAATACCGTGGCAAGGGTGCTTGCTCCCGCTGACGCTGTAGGAGCTGACGAGCGAAGCGAAGCTGCGATCTTCTTATGGTCCATTGAGTCTTGAGCGAAAGATCAAGAGATCGCAGGCTTCGCCAGCTCCTACAGGTCCAGCGGGAGCAAGCTCCCTCGCCACGGGTGGTCGGCGCCTGGGCCGCCATTCATCTGATAGGCTCGCCACATTACGCCTTCGATTCCTCAGATAAAAGGTACAGCTGATGACAAACACCGGCCGCGCAGTTTTCCTCGATCACCCTTCCCTGGACCTCGGCGATCTGAACCTGGGACCACTGCGCAAGTGCTTCAGCGAACTGCAACTGTTCGCCCGCACGACCGGCGATGAAGTGACCGAACGGCTCAAGGGCGCCACGGTGGCGATCACCAACAAGGTCGTGATCGATGCGACTGCCATGGCTGCCAACCCCGAACTGAAGCTGATCCTGATCAGCGCCACCGGCACCAATAACGTCGACCTGGACGCCGCCCGCCAACACGGCATCACCGTGTGCAACTGTCAGGGCTACGGCACGCCGTCGGTGGCCCAGCACACGATCATGCTGTTGCTGAATCTAGCGACGCGCCTGGGTGACTACCAAAAGGCGGTGGCCGAAGGCCGTTGGCAACAGGCTTCGCAGTTCTGTCTGCTGGACTACCCCATCGTCGAACTGGAAGGCAAAACCCTCGGGTTGCTGGGTCATGGTGAGCTGGGCAGCGCCGTCGGGCGACTGGCCGAAGCCTTCGGCATGCGTGTGCTGCTGGGGCAGATCCCCGGCCGCCCTGCTCGCCCCGACCGCTTGCCGCTGGATCAACTGTTGCCGCAAGTCGATGCCCTGACCTTGCACTGTCCGCTCAACGAGCACACCCGGAATTTCATCGGTGCCCGGCAACTGGCGCTGCTCAAACCTGGCGCCTTTGTGCTCAACACCGCCCGCGGCGGCCTGATTGACGAACAGGCCCTGGCCGATGCCCTGCGCAGCGGCCATTTGGGCGGCGCGGCCACCGATGTGCTGAGCGTGGAGCCACCCACCCAGGGCAACCCGCTGCTGGCCGCCGACATTCCGCGGTTGATCGTCACGCCCCACAACGCCTGGGGCAGCCGCGAGGCGCGGCAACGGATCGTCGGCCAACTGACGGAAAACGCCCTGGGCTTTTTCAGCGGTACAGCGCAGCGAGTCGTCAGTTGATAAACTGCCGCACTTTTTTTCAAGGAGCAGACCATGGATCCGCGCAGTGAAGTACTGCTTCGTCAGGCCGAGTTATTTCAGGGTTCGGTGTTGCTGGCCGGCCTGCCCGCCGACGATCTGCTCGGTCGCTTGCCCCTAGCCCATGGCTGGTGCTGGCACGCCGGTGATCAGGCCGCGCTGGATGCCCGTTTCCCCGAACGCAGCCACTTCGGCGTGAACGTGCCGGCCCTTGAGTTCGACACCGCCGTGGTGTTCCTGCCCAAGGCCAAGGACCTGACCGATTACATCCTCAATGCCGTGGCGTCGCGCCTGGCCGGTCGCGAGGTGTATCTGGTGGGGGAAAAGCGCAGCGGCATCGAAGGCGCGTCCAAGCAGCTCAACGCCTTCGGCAAACCGCGCAAGCTCGACAGCGCGCGTCATTGCCAGTTGTGGCAGGTCACCGTGGCCGATGCCCCCGAGGCCAAGCCTTTGGAAAGTCTGGCCCAGACCTACGAACTGCCCCTGGCCGAAGGCGCGCTGAAGGTCATCAGCCTACCGGGGGTGTTCAGCCATGGTCGCCTGGATCGCGGCAGTGCGCTGTTGCTGGAACACCTGGACAAACTGCCCAGCGGCCACTTGCTGGATTTTGGCTGTGGTGCCGGCGTGCTGGGGGCGGTGGTCAAGCGCCGCTATCCGCACAACACCGTCACGCTGCTGGACGTGGATGCCTTCGCCGCCGCCAGCAGCCGCCTGACCCTGGCCGCCAATGGCCTGGAAGCCGAGGTGTTGACCGGCGACGGTATCGACGCCGCGCCCATGGGATTAAGCGCGATTCTGAGCAACCCGCCGTTCCATGTCGGCGTGCACACCGACTACCACGCCACGGAAAACCTGCTGCGAAAAGCAGCCAAACATCTGAAAAACGGCGGCGAACTGCGCTTGGTGGCGAACAGCTTCCTCAAATATCAACCACTGATCGAAGAGCATCTGGGCGTGTGCGCAATCAAGGCCGAAGGCCAGGGTTTCCGCATCTACCGGGCCAAGCGCGGCTGAAGCAAATTTAAGAAACAGCACTTGCCCAATCGGATTTGCCTAGGCAGAATCCGCTCCGTCCTAGGGGAGTAGTCTCCCGCGAGCAACCTGCTCGCCCGGCATACGTCAACATACTTGGTCAGCAGACCATGGCGTATGCGGCCCAAGCGTCCACGCAGATGGTCGCTGGGTTTGACAAGACCTATGACACGCACACCTTACCCGGGGCGGGAAGGCTGTACGTGTCATAGCCGTGTCGACCCGCCCCTCTAGGAATCACCTGATGCTGGACTCTTTCCTCGTACCTACCGCTATCGTTGCGCTGGCCGAAATCGGCGACAAGACGCAATTGCTTGCGCTTATTCTCGCGGCTCGCTTTCGCAAACCCTGGCCCATCATTGCCGGCATCGTGGCCGCGACACTGGCCAACCATGCGGCGGCCGGGGCGGTGGGTGCCTGGGTCAGTGGCATCTTCTCCAATGCGGTCCTGCACTGGATTCTGGCGGTGAGTTTTGCCGCCACGGCGCTGTGGACGCTGGTGCCGGACAAACTGGACGATGATGAAGCCAGCACGACCCGCAAATTCGGGCCTTTCCTGACCACGCTGATCGCGTTCTTCCTGGCGGAAATCGGCGACAAGACCCAGATCGCCACAGTGATGCTCGCCGCGCAGTACCCGGAACTGTGGCTGGTGATCATCGGCACCACCGTGGGCATGCTGATTGCCAACGTGCCGGTGGTACTGGCCGGTAACTTCGCCGCTGAAAAGCTCCCCCTGACGCTGATCCGCCGCCTGGCGGCCTCGGCATTTTTTGTCCTGGCAGTCGTGGCGGTCTACAAGGCGATGCAGAGCAGTGGGTGGGTTTGATCAGGTTGATACAGGCTCTTGTGGCGAGGGAGCTTGCTCCCGCTGGGTTGCGAAGCAGCCCTAAGCTTTTGCGGCCGCTACGCGACCGAGCGGGAGCAAGCTCCCTCGCCACAAAGAAACAGCCTTAATACTTATTTCCGGGCTTGCTGATAAAGCGGCATCACCTTCGGAATCGCCGCCTGCAGCGCCGCAATCCGGCTGCTGGACGACGGGTGGGTGCTCATGAACTCCGGCGGCGCGCCTTCCGAAGCCTTGGCCATCTTGTTCCACAACGTGATTGCGGCATTCGGGTCATAACCGGCGCGAGCGGCCAGTTCCAGGCCAATCAGGTCAGCTTCGTTTTCGTTCCCACGGCTGTTGGGCAGGGTCATGCCGTAGTTGGCCACAGTATCGGCCAGCGCCAGGCTGTCCTGGCCCAGACCGAACAATGCACCGGCGCCCTGCTTGGCCATTTCGATGCCATAGGCCTTGGACATCGCTTCGCGGCCGTGCTCGCGCAAGGCGTGGGCGATTTCATGGCCGATGATCGCGGCGATTTCATCGTCAGTGAGCTTGAGCTTGTTGATCAGCCCGGTATAGAAAATGATTTTGCCGCCGGGGCCGCAACTGGCGTTGAGCTCATCGCTTTTGATCAGGTTCACTTCCCAGTTCCATTGCGCCGAATCCGGGCGGAACACAGGTGCCTGAGCGATCAGCCGACTGGAAATGGCCTGGACGCGTTTGGCGTCGCTGCTGGTCTTGTCCAATACACCCTTGGCGCTCGCTTCGCCCATGGTCTTTTGGTAGGACTGGGCATACATCTGATTGACCTGGTCGGTGGACAGCATGCTGAACATGTATTGCTTGCGCTCCACGCCCACGGCTCCGCCGCTGGTGGTGTTGACCGACTGGCAACCGGCAAGCAGCAAGCCCACACTCAGTGCACTCACCATCAATATCTTGTTCATGTAAGAAGCTCCCTGGAAACGTGGGCGTATCCTAGGCGCTGATTTGTATCGGCGCCAGATACATAGCGAGGGATTACAGTTTTTTCAGACAGACCCTACTCCAGTCCATTTACGACACCCATAAAGCCAAAACAGTCATCCGACGAACAGCGCCTCATGCCGGGCCTGAGAAACGCCGATACAGGCTTCAGACGTCATTCCCGCGTCCGGAGCCTTTATGAAATTCAAATCGATCCAGTTTTCCGTGGCCGCTCTGGCCGGCGCCATCATCCTCAGTGTGGTCGCTGCTCTGGTGCTGTACGCACTGTTTGCCGGTGCCCGCACCCAGGAGATGGTGCAACAGCGGACCAAGGTGCAGTTCGAGCATCTCATCGAACAACGCCTCGACGCGCTGGCCCGCACCCAGGCCAGTCTGATTCAGCGGGAGCTGGAGGCTCCGCTGTTGCTGGCCCGGGGCCTTGCGACCACCAACGCCTTGATGGGCATGAATGGCACGGACGGCAACGCACAACTGAAGGTGCCCCGCGAGCAGATGATCAGCCTGCTGCGCGAGACCGTGGTGCGCAACCCGAAGATTCTCGGCGCCTATATCGCCTGGGAACCAAACGCCATCGACCACGACGACGCCAATTACGCGAACAGCCCGGTGCTGGGCATGGAAACCGACGGGCGCTTCCTGCCCTGGTGGTTTCGTAACCAGGACGGCACCCTGGGCCTGGAGAAACTCGCCGACGTCACGGACCAGAAACTGCTGTCCACCGGCATTCGCGCCAGTGAATATTACCTGTGCTCGCAAGACAGCAAAAAAGCCTGCGTGATCGACCCGGCGCCGTATCGCGTCGGCGACACCATGACCATGCTCGCCTCGTTCATCGAGCCAATCATGGTCGATGGCCAGTTCCAAGGCATCGTCGGCGCCGACCTGTCGGTGAACTTCATCCAGGACATGCTCGTCGCTGCCGACCGCCAGCTGTATGAGGGTGCCGGGGAAATGGCGTTGCTCTCCAGCAATAACCGGTTGGTGGCCTTCACAAAGGACCCGTCCAAACTGGGAGAGAAGGCCAGTGACCTGCTGGACGCCAATGAGCTGGACAACCTGTCCAAACTCAGCGTCGGCCAGGTGCGTTACGACGTCGATGAAGCCCATGGGCATATCGAGGTGTACATGCCGTTCGGCATCGGTGAAACCCAGGCCCGCTGGACGCTGATGCTGCAACTGCCGCTCAACGCGGTGATGGCTGAACTGCAAGCGTTGCAGAAAGACTTGGACGCGCAGCGCCAGACCGACATCTTCGGCATGACCATGGTCGGCCTGGTGATTGCCGGCATCGGCCTGCTGGTGATCTGGCTGGTGGGCCACGGCATTGCCCGACCGCTCAAGCAAATGGTGGCGATGCTTGATGACATTGCCCAGGGCGAAGGCGACTTGACCCGGCGCCTGGTGAGCGACCGCGCCGATGAACTGGGTGCCATCGCCAAGGGCTTCAATACCTTCCTGAGCAAGTTGCAAGGGATGATCACCCAAGTCGTCACCTCGGTGCAGAGCGTCAGCGATTCCTCGGAGCACACGGCCGACATCGCCATCCGCACCAACCAAGGCGTGCACAAGCAAATGGTGGAGATCGATCAGGTCGCCACCGCCGTGCACGAGATGACCGCCACCGCCCAGGACGTGGCCCGCAACGCGACCCAGGCCGCGCAAGCTGCTGGTCACGCAGACCAGGCCGCCAGCCAGGGCATGCAGATCGTGCGGGACACTTCCACCTCCATTGGTGCCCTGGCCCTGGAAATCGGTAAGGCCGTGGGCGTGGTGCAAGCGCTGGCCAAGGACAGTGAGAACATTAACGCGATTCTCACCGCCATCCGCGGGATCGCCGAACAGACCAACCTGCTGGCCCTCAACGCCGCCATCGAAGCGGCTCGCGCCGGTGAACAGGGGCGTGGATTCGCGGTGGTGGCCGATGAGGTGCGCAACCTGGCGCAGAAAACGCAGCAGGCCACTGAAGAAATCCAGACGATGATCCAACAGTTGCAGCAAGGCACCCGGGACGTGGTGCGGGTGATGGAAGACAGCCAGCACCGCACTGACGAAAGCGTGCAACATGCGGCGAAAGCGGCCCAGGCTCTGGAGACCATCACTCAGGCGGTATCGGTGATCAACGACATGAACACCCAGATCGCCAGCGCCGCCGAGGAACAAAGCGCGGTGGCCGACGACATCAACCGTAACGTGATCAACATCGGGCAGGTGGCAAATGAAGTGGCGGGCGGCGCGGACGAATCCAGCGCGGCCAGTGCGGGGCTGACCAAACTGGCGGAGCAACAACGGCGGTTGATCAATCAGTTCAAGGTTTGACCCTAGGCCCCCATCGCGAGCAAGCTCGCTCCCACAAGGGATTGGCGGTGAACACTATTGCTGTGAACACCCGCAGCCCACTGTGGGAGCGAGCTTGCTCGCGATGAGGCCAGCACAGACGCCTCAACACTCAAGCCGGCGTCAGGCACTCCGGCCCATTGAGCTTCGGATCATTGACCATGTTGGCCAACACCCGCTCGCGCAATTGCCCCGGCTCGCTCGCCAGCAGCCCTTGCAAGGCATGCAGTGGCGTTTCGGGGTCTAGCCACAAGCGCTGCCCCTCTTCATCCAGAATCAACGGTCGACGCTGCCCCGCCGCTGGCTGGGTAATGACAGCGGTACTCAGCCACACCTGCTCCTGCACTGGATAAGCTTCCCAGATCGCGGCAAAAAACAGCGACGAGCCCTCCCCCGGCGTTAGCCAGTACGGACGCTTGCGCGTGCCACCGCGCCATTCATAGAAACCGTTGGCTGGCAGCAGGCAGCGGCGCAGGCGCAAAGCTTCACGAAACATGGGTTGCTCGGCCACGGTTTCGGCCCGGGCGTGCGCCGGGGTACGGGACAGGTCGGTCAACCACGGCGGCGTCAGGCCCCAACGAGCCCGGGCCAGTTCGCGCTGCCCTTCAGAGCCGGCGCGCAGCATCAGCACCGAATCGTTGGGCGAAATATTCCATTGGGCCTTTTGGTCGGCGGGGAAGCCGGGCAAGGCCGCGAAGGCGGGGTTCCAGCGAAACAGGGCATAACGTCCACACATGGGGCAACACGACTCTTGATCAATCGGTCGCCAGCCTAACAGACCAGTGTGCCGGGGTAACTGTCCAGCTCATCACCGGGCAATGGCAACGCGGCATTGTAGGCGGCGATCAGGTCCCGAGCGTATTGCGCCTGGTCGTCCTCCACCACCAGCCCCAGCAGGCCATGCATCGGCAACTCTCCCGCACCGCCCACCAGGTCACGACCCACCAGGTGGGCGGTGATGCCTTCACTGGCGAGCATGCCCTGGAGCAGTTCGCCTTCCATCAGGTTTTCCAGCTCGTAGATTCGCTGCATGGACGGCCCCCATCATTCGTTTTCACTGAAGACTTCCAGATGCCATTCTTCATCGTGGACCTGCAGGACGAAGGTTATCGGCCGGCAACAGACCTGACAGTCCTCGATATAGGTCTGATCGCCGCCGGACAGGTCCACCAACGTTTCCACTTCCTCACCACAATACGGACATTCATACGGAGCGGTTTCCAGCATCGCGGTCTCCCAGGTGACTTGTGCGTATAATCGCCGGTCTGTTTGCAGGGCTATTTTTGTCTGGCTTATCTTTCAGGCCGTGCCCTGTCGGTTTTTCGATCCAACCTTTACTTACCCTAGCCGTTTCCTACAAGAGAGCATGATGGGCGAATTCGATGCCATCCGACCTTACGACGACAGCGAAGTCCCAGCGGTGCTGGCGCGGCTGCTCGGCGACAAGGCGTTTCTAGATATCCTCACCCACTTCCGCTTCCCACGCCTGGCCGGGGCTTTGGGCTGGATGCTCAAGCCTCTTATAGCGCAAAGGCTGCGTCGTGAGTTCGCCGGTGTGACATCGGTCGCCACTTTGCAGGACAAAGTGGAGTTCTATGTCGACCACACGATCGAGCGTGCCACCGATGGCGTGACCTACACCGGGGTGGAGCAATTCAAATCCGGTAGCGCGTACCTGTTCATCGCCAATCACCGTGACATCGTGATGGACCCGGCCTTCGTCAACTACGCCGTGTACCACGCCGGCTTGCCAACGCCACGCATCGCCATTGGCGACAACCTGTTGCAGAAGCCCTTTGTCAGCGACCTGATGCGCCTGAACAAGAGTTTCATCGTGCACCGCTCCATCACCGGGCGACGGGAAAAAATGGCCGCTTACCAGTTGCTGTCGGCCTACATCAACCACTCGATCCGCAACGACTGCGCCTCGATCTGGATTGCCCAGGCCGAAGGACGGGCCAAGGACGGTGACGACCGCACCGAATCGGCGATCCTCAAGATGTTCCACATGAGCCGCAAGGACGAGCCGTTCGGCGAGGTCATCCAGTCGCTGAACCTCACGCCGGTCTCCATCAGCTACGAATACGACCCCTGCGACCAGGCCAAGGCTCGCGAACTGTACATCCGCGCCACCACCGGCACCTACACCAAGGCACCGGGCGAGGACGACGTGAGCATCGCCAAAGGCATTACCGGCTACAAGGGTCGGGTCCACGTGAACTTTGCCGCGCCGATCACTGAGTTGTTCGAGGACACCAAGCAACTGGCCCAGGAAATGGACCGGCAAATTCTCGGCGGTTACCGCCTGTTCCCGGTGCATTACCTGGCTTACGCCCAATGGGCCGACGCCGACCCGCAGTTGCAGGTGCCGACAGCGGCCCAGGTATTCGACGCCGACGAACTGGCCAAGGCCCAGGAGGAATGGCAACGCCGACTGGACGCTTGCCCGGTGGAGCATCGGCCATTCCTGGTGCTGCAATATGCGACGCCGGTGCGTAATCAGTATCGGGTCAAGGCAGGGTTGGCGCTTTAAGCGATGGACACCGGTTCCCTATGACGAGGGGGCTTGCTCTCGCTGGGTTTGTGTAGGGGCTGCCGAAGGCTCGGGCCGCGTTCGGACGATCTTCTGATCGTTCGCTTGGGGTTCAGGTGCCAGGGGAAGATCGCAGCCTCGTTGCACTCGTCAGCGCCTACAGGGCGCAGCCCAGCGGGAGCAAGCGCCCTCGCCACGGGCTATTTCATCAGAACTGCGTGCTGATCCAAGACACCAGCAGCGCCAGCGCCAGGCAAGCAAAACCAAAACGATAGAAAAACCGGTTCATGCGCTGGGTGGCCAGATCCAGCAGCGCTTCGAATCGCTCGTCGCCTTCGCGATTACGCGCTTCCAGGCAGGCCCGCGCCCGTTGCTCACGACGGCGCGTGGCATGCAGCACCCAACCGCCCGGGCAGGCAAACAACAATGCGAGCAGGTTGATCAGTTTGGCAGGGTGAGCAGCGAACAACGAAAACAAATGCAGCGACATCACGAACCTCAAGCAATAAACGGACAGGACGCGTCCGGGACCTACGAACGGCGTGAATTCTACCGAAAGCCTGCGCCCCTACCGCACTTTTTCCGACCAATAACGATCAGTTGGGAGGATGGCGCGCAGACTTTGTGGCGAGGGGATTTATCCCCGCTCCAGTGCGCAGCGCTCGCAAACGCTTAAGCAAGGCAGACGTCCCAGGGGCCGCTTCGCGACCCAACGGGGATAAATCCCCTCGCCACAGATTCAATCCGGCTAATTTCAGGCGTCACGGTTTCGTCATCTGAATAGGCCACCCTGTCGCCCTTCAAACCTGCCCGGAACCCGCCATGCTTCACGCCGAAAACCAGGATCGTCTCTATCTCATCAGCCCGAGCGACGAACAACAGAACCTCGTCGGCAGCCTGTCCTTCAACGTGCAGGATCGGCATTGGCTGGTGTATTGCGCCCTTGGTGGCCATCAACACGCCGACCTTCCGGAGACCGATCTGCTGACGGGGATCAGCGTGCTGGAGCTGTATTCCCAGGCTGCATGACGGTTTCACTCTGTGGGAGCAAGACTTACCCGCGATGAGAACGGCACCTTCGACAATGCGGTGAAGGACAGATCGCTATCGCGGGCGAGCCTTGCTCCCACAGGTTTGCTTTCACACATCTGATCGCAACCACTGGGCCATTGCAGCCCAGGGCCATGCGGTCGATACCTTACTCAGCCAGCACCTGACCAATGCTCGGGTCCTTGAACAGGCGGGTCAGGGCGTCGCTCAACACGTCGCTGACCAGCTTGGTGTTGGTGTCCTGGTTAGGCGCCATGCCGAAGCGCTGGTCCAGCGAAGCACCGTAACGACCGCTGTAGCGACGATTGGCGTTCTGCACCTCGGAACGGAAGGTCGCGCCGATGGTGGCTTCGGTCACATACATGCCTTCCTTGGGCGACTGGTACTTCAATTCGGCCAGGGTGACGGTCAGTTGCGGTGCATTCATCGCGTTGGCGGTAGGTGTGAAGCCCAGCAAACGTACCGCCGCTTCGGCCTGGGCCTGCAGCTTGGGCAGGATCTGCGCGCCCTGCACCGTGATCACACTGGTTTCCGGGTACAGCCCGCCGCGGGTGCCGAGGGTCGGCGACGGACGACCGTCCACCACCCGCACCACCACCGGCTGACCGCGCCCTACAGGCGCCAGCTGGGCGTTGAGCTTGGGCTCCGGGTTAAGTTGTTGCGGGCTGTGGGCGCAGCCGACGAGGGCCAGACTGGTCACAGCGATCAAACCGAACAACAGGCGTTGCAACATGCTCTTCTCTCCAGAATCGGGCACAAACAGGCCCGCAGTATAGCGGTGCGCCATGGCGGTGAACTAGCGCTGCACGATGAATACTCAAATGACTGACACAGCGTGGGAAAAGCGCTTCGCGTCATGCCATTGTCATGATCCTTACACCGGCATGTCATGGCCTCCTGTCAGCCTTGTCACACGCTCTCCGACACGGTATCCGACCATGCGCTTTCTCATTTCCCTGTTCACCCCGCGCCCCCAGCACCGCTGCTTCGCCCTGCTGGACCGCAACGGCCGTTGTCAGGCATTCAAGCAATGCAGCCTGCAGCCCATGGGCGAAGGTTGGGTGGAAATCGAAGAGATTCGCCTGAACTGGCTGCACCAGCCATTGCCCGCCAGCGCCCGCGTGCAAACCCTCGGCACTCGTCCACGCAACCGTCAACTGTTGGCCGTCTGACCGGAAGGCTAATAAAAGTCATTAAACACGACCATTTCCCTGCGTTTCTTCGATACAATCTGCCCCCGATTATAAGGACGTCTCCTGATCGGGCCTCGCAACACCGCTAATGCGCTGGTATTGGCACCCCGCACCGCCCACAGAGAGCCGCCCACACAGATCGAGTGAAGCTGGCGTGCTTGCTGTTTTTCAAAGCAAATCACCACTTTTCGCGAATCTGCAGAGCTGTCATTACGCTCGGTCACTGAGCTGTCTGCCCGTTTTGCCTGTCATGTATTACATGGGGGCAAACCAATCCGGGCGCAGTGCCAGGCTGGGACAGCCCTTTTTTGAGGTTCACGTCTTCAAAAGAGCGTGAAAAAACGGGTTTTCACAACTTCACGAGAGTGTGGCGAGCAAATGAATAGTTTTGCGTCTGAACAAGCACCATTAGCGTCTGAAACAGCCCAACGACACAGGACCGCGTATCGCTCAAGAACCGGCGCCTGAAGCCTGTCCGCTACGGATTTGGTTGCACGAACGGATGTCTCGGCCATAAGTCGAATTGCCTGCCCGGCGCTTAAATGAGTTCATGGGACTCTGAGGCCAGGCTGCATGCATCCGCAGTAGTTGCGATAAATTGCGAAGATTCGGACATGGCGATCCTGGCCATGGATACCTGGGGCGCAACTGACCTGCCCCGCCACTCCCTGGCCGCCATGCCGACAATTTGGTGCTGCAGATTTTGGAGACGCGTTAAATGGCGCATAACGAAGCAGTCGATGTAGTTCTGGTAGGGGCCGGCATCATGAGTGCCACCCTGGCCGTGCTGCTCAAGGAACTCGACCCCGCGATCTCGCTGGAAGTCGTCGAGTTGATGGATTCCGGTGCCGCGGAGAGTTCCAATCCGTGGAACAACGCCGGCACCGGCCACGCCGGGCTGTGCGAGCTGAACTACACGCCCCAGGCGGCCGATGGCAGTGTCGACATCAAGAAAGCCGTGCACATCAACACCCAGTTCGAGGTGTCGAAGCAGTTCTGGACGTACCTGACCAAAAAAGGCACGTTCGGCTCATCCAAATCCTTCATTGCCCCCGTGCCGCACCTGAGCTTCGTGCAAGGTGAAAAAGGCGTGTCGTTCCTGAAAAAGCGCTTTGAGCTGATGCGCCAGCATCACGCCTTCGCGGACATGGAATACACCGAGGACAAGGCCCTGATGGCCGAATGGATGCCGCTGATGATGCCGGGCCGGCCAGCTGATGAAGTCATCGCCGCCACCCGCGTCATGAATGGCACCGACGTCAACTTCGGCGCCCTGACCAATCAGTTGCTCAAGCACCTGACCAGCGCCCCGGACACCCAGGTCAAGTATTGCAAGCGCGTCACCGGCCTCAAGCGCAATGGCACTGGCTGGACCGTCAGCATCAAGGACGTCAATTCCGGCAGCAGCCGCGAAGTCGATGCCAAGTTCGTCTTCCTGGGCGCCGGTGGTGCGGCATTGCCGTTGCTGCAAGCGTCGGGCATCGAAGAAAGCAAGGGCTTCGGCGGCTTCCCGGTCAGCGGCCAGTGGCTGCGTTGCGACAACCCGGAAGTGGTCAAGCACCACCAGGCCAAGGTTTACAGCCAGGCCGCCGTGGGCTCGCCACCGATGTCCGTGCCGCACCTGGACACCCGCGTGGTCGACGGCAAGAAATCCCTGCTGTTCGGGCCATACGCCGGTTTCACCACCAAGTTCCTCAAGCACGGTTCGCTCATGGATCTGCCGCTGTCGGTACGTGCCGGCAACATCGGCCCGATGCTGGCCGTGGCCCGGGACAACATGGACCTGACCAAGTACCTGATCAGCGAAGTGATGCAGTCCATGGAACAGCGTCTGGAATCCTTGCGTCGTTTCTATCCCGAGGCGAAAGCCGAGGACTGGCGCCTGGAAGTGGCCGGCCAACGGGTTCAGATCATCAAGAAAGACCCGAAGAAAGGCGGCGTCCTGCAGTTCGGCACCGAACTGGTGGCGGCCAAGGACGGCACCCTCGCCGCCTTGCTCGGCGCATCGCCCGGTGCTTCGGTGACCGTCTCGATCATGCTGGACCTGATCGAGCGCTGCTTCCCGGACAAAGCCAAGGGAGAATGGGCGAGCAAACTCGCAGAGATCTTCCCGGCGCGGGAAAAAGTGCTGGAAACCGACGCGGCGCTGTATCGCAAGGTCAGTACGCAGAACAACATCGCCCTGGAACTGGTTGAACAAAGCAGCGAGACACCCAGCTTCGCTTGATTCAACCGCATAAAAAACGCCCCGTTCTTTCTGAGAGCGGGGCGTTTTTTATGGGAGAAGCTTTTGTGGCGAGGGAGCTTGCTCCCGCTGGCCTGCGAAGCAGGCCCCAAAATATTCAGCCACGAGCCTTGTTGATCAACTCGATGTATTCCTCGGCATTGCGCTGGTCCTGAATCAGCGCGACGAAATCGTTGCCGTGCTCATCCTTGCCATTGAGGTCGTAACCGGCCTCGACGAAAAAAACCAGGAACCGCTCGAAGTCGTCGACCCGCAGGCCACGGTACGCCTTGATCAGTTTGTGCAGCGACGGCGAAGTGGCATCGACCGGGTCGAAATTGAGGAACAGCTTGATCTGTTCATCGCCAATCTCGTCACCAATCACTTGTTTCTTGTCTTTACGCATTGCCGGGCTCCAGCTCGCACAGTTCACGGGGGCGGGCAGTTTACCCCCGGCAGGCCTCGGGGCTCAACGCGGGCGTACAGCGCCGGTGTGCAGGTCGGCCCAGATATGGCCGTTGGCGTAGCTGAGGAACTGCACGTACACCGTGTCGTTGCGCAGCAGATCGATCACCACTTGATACTGGGCCTGTGGATAAGACAGCGTCAGGGTCTTGCTCGCCTCGTCGAAGGCAGGTTTTTTCAGGCTTTTGCTTTCGCCATCAAAGTTCAGGATTACCTGGTTGAGGGTGGCGCCTTTATTCAAGGGCTTGCCTTTAAGGCGCACCAGCAACGGCGATGTAACCGGTATCGGTTGCTGGTTGGACTGACGCTGATTGCCCAGCACCACCGAATACTCGGTGACTTGAAGCAATTGCTGGTGTTCAGGTTGTTCCTGGCGCACCGCCAGCTCATCCGGGGGCAGGAATTGACTGTGCATCGGCGCGCCAACGGCCGCCCACGACAGGCTGGACATCAGCAGCAGAGCGGCGCAGCGGCGGTTCAATACACTCATGACAGGCTCCTGATCTTGGCCTGGCACTCTAGCACGGGCCCAGGCGCTAAAAATAACGATCCAGGTCAATACATCCGCGCCACGAGCACGGCATACTCAAGGAGCCATCAGCCCTGGCCTACCGGTGTCGGCCCTTGTGGCGAGGGAGCTCGCTCCCGCTGGGCTGCGCAGCAGACCCAAGATCTTGCGGTCGCTGCGCAACCGAGCGGGAGCGAGCTCCCTCGCCACGGTTTCTGGGTTTGGCAAAGCTCAGGATGAATCCCTTTCTTTCGTGCATGGAGTGCCCATGTCTTTCTCCGCCCCACCCTTATTCGCAGCCTGGCGCCAAGCCTGGCGCGCCGGCTATACCCTTGAACGCCTGCGCGGCGATCTGGTGGCCGGGCTGACCGTCGGCATTATTGCCATCCCCTTGGCCATGGCCCTGGCCATTGCCGTTGGTGTCCCGCCGCAGCATGGCTTGTACACGGTGCTGGTGGCCGCCCCCCTGATCGCCCTCACCGGCGGCTCGCGTTTCAACGTGAGCGGGCCGACAGCGGCGTTCGTGGTGATCCTGCTGCCCATCACCCAGCAGTACGGCCTGGGCGGCCTGCTGCTGTGCACGATGCTGGCGGGGATGATTCTGATCGCGCTCGGCCTGATGCGGGCCGGGCGGCTGATCCAGTACATTCCTTATCCGGTCGTTCTCGGTTTTACCGCGGGCATCGGCGTGGTCATTGCCACCCTGCAGCTCAAAGACCTGCTGGGCCTGACCACGGTCGGCAACGCCGAACATTACATCGAGCAACTGGGCGCCTTGATCACGGCGCTGCCCAGCGCCCGGCTCGGCGACGGCCTTATCGGCGTCATCTGCCTGGCGGTATTGATTATCTGGCCGCGCTTCGTTCCCCGCATTCCTGGTCATCTGGTGGCCCTGCTGGTGGGTGCGCTGTTGGGGCTGGCACTGGAAAGCGCCGGATGGCAGATCGCGACACTGGGCGAACGTTTCAGCTACGTGGTCGACGGCATCAGTTACCCCGGCATCCCACCCTTCTTGCCGAGTTTCGACTGGCCATGGAACCTGGCGGACAGTCAGGGTCACCCCTTGGGACTGTCCTACGATCTGATTCGCCAATTGCTGGCACCCGCCTTCGCCATCGCCATGCTCGGTGCCATTGAGTCGCTGTTGTGCGCGGTGGTGGCCGACGGCATGACTGGCAGTAAACACGACCCCAACGCCGAACTGATCGGCCAGGGCCTGGGCAATCTGGTGGCGCCACTGTTCGGCGGCATCACTGCCACGGCGGCGATTGCCCGCAGCGCCACCAATGTGCGCAGCGGCGCGTCTTCGCCATTGGCCGCGATCATTCACAGCCTCGTGGTGCTGGGGGCAATTGTGCTGCTGGCGCCGTTGTTCAGCTATCTGCCCATGGCAGCGCTGGCGGCGCTGCTGGTGATGGTGGCCTGGAACATGAGCGAAGCCGGACACGTGCTGCACACCTTGCGCATCGCCCCACGCAGTGACGTGCTGGTGCTACTGACCTGCCTGACCCTGACCGTACTGTTCGACATGGTCATGGCGGTCGCCGTCGGCCTGCTGCTGGCCGCCGGGCTGTTCATCAAACGCATGAGCGAGCTGACGGACACCGCCGAACTGCCGCGCCAGTTTCATCAGGCCTTACTGGACATGCCCGAGCACGTTCGCTGCTACGCCATCCGTGGACCGCTGTTCTTCGGCGCGGCAGAAAAGGCCCTGGATGTGCTGCGCAAATTCGATCCGGGGGTTCGGGTGGTGGTGGTGGAAATGAGCGCCGTGCCGATGCTGGACATGACTGCACTGGCGGCTTTTGAAAGTATTCTCAAGGACTACCGCAAGCAGCGCATCGGCTTGATTCTGGTGGCGACCGCGCCACGGGTACGCCTGAAGTTGCGCCGCGCCGGCATCCATCGCGAGCAGCGCCAATTGGCGTATGTGCAGACTCTGGAGCAGGCACGGGTCAAAAGCGAAAAATGGCTGGCCGGTAGCCCAGCTCACTCGAGGCCGGCCTGATTGATCTGTGGCCATGGAGCTTTTTGTGGCGAGGGAGCTTGCTCCCGCTTGGGTGCGTAGCACCCACCTGCAACTGGGGCTGCTGCGCAGCCCAGCGGGAGAAAGCTCCCTCGCCACAGAAGCCTCGCTACCGCACCGCTCAGTCGAACTGCGCGCGCATCCAGGCTTGATATTCAGCCACCCCCACCGCGCCTTCGCGGGGCGCCCAATGGGCCAGTTCACCGTCGCCTACCGGGCGGTAAGGCCCGGCCTTGCACTCGAACATCATGCTGTCGGCTTCCAGCACCACTAAACCGTGGTACACGCCCGCCGGCAGATCGACACCGAGGCAATCGCCACCGGCCTGCAAGATACGCTTGTCCACCACCGTTCCGGCTTCATCAAAGATCAGCACACCGAGCCGGCCCTTGAGTACCAGTAAGGTTTCAGCCTTGTCGGCACTGAGGTGGCGATGAGGTGGAATATAGGTGCAGGGCTGCAAGCCAACCACCATGCGGTGGCAGGGCTCGTCCATCTCATGAAAGTTATGGTGTTGCCGCCCGCGAGGACTGGCCGTGGCTTTCTCGGCCAGTTCGTTGAACAGCGCTTGATCCAGAAAGCCCGGTCGGTTCATCAATTACATTCCTTTGACGGCGAAAATACCGTTGGCGTTGCGCCAGTAACCTTTGTAGTCCATGCCGTAGCCGAAGATGTAGCGGTCGATACACGGCAGGCCGACGAAATCGGCTTTCAGGTCCGGACGGGCCTTGCGGTCGTGGTCCTTGTCGATCAGCACGGCGGTGTGCACGGCGCGGGCACCGGCGTGTTTGCAGAAGTCGATGATGGCGCCCAGGGTGTGACCTTCGTCGAGGATGTCGTCGATGATCAGCACGTCGCGGTCGATGAACGAAACTTCCGGCTTGGCTTTCCAGAACAGGTCGCCACCGCTGGTTTCGTTACGGTAACGGGTGGCGTGCAGGTAGGACGCCTCCAGCGGGAAGTTCAGGTAGGTCAGCAGCTTGCCGGAGAAAATCAGCCCACCGTTCATGACGCAGAACACCACCGGGTTGGAATCGGCCAACTGGTCGTTGATTTGCGCACCGACACGGGCGATGGCCGCTTCGACTTCGGCTTCGGTGTACAGGCAGTCAGCCTCTCGCATGATTTGACGGATATGCTCGAGATCAGCGGACATGGCGCTCTCCAGGGGAGGTTGGGGGAGGGACGGGTTCGGAAAAGCGGGCAAAGGTACGCATCCCGCCCGGCCAGATCAAGCGTTTGTGGACTAACGTTCTGTATTGTCTATAGGACAACACCCTCGGATAGATTAATCTAGGCCGGTTTTTTTGCCCGCCGCCGGAGCTTTCCCCATGCCCATCCTCGAGATCCGCCACCCGCTGATCAGACATAAACTCGGCCTGATGCGCCGCGCCGACATTAGCACGAAGAACTTCCGCGAACTTGCCCAGGAAGTCGGTGCACTGCTCACCTATGAAGCCACCAAGGACCTGCCGCTGGAGTCCTATGAAATCGACGGTTGGGCCGGCACGGTCCAGGTGGAAAAAATCGCCGGCAAGAAGATCACCGTGGTGCCGATCCTGCGTGCCGGCATCGGCATGCTCGAAGGCGTGCTGAGCCTGATCCCGGGCGCCAAGGTCAGCGCCGTGGGCGTGGCCCGCAACGAGCAGACCCTGCAGGCTCACACCTACCTGGAAAAACTGGTGCCGGAAATCGACGAGCGCCTGGCCATGATCATCGACCCGATGCTCGCCACCGGCAGCTCCATGGTCGCCACCATCGACCTGCTGAAAAAAGCCGGTTGCCGTGACATCCGCGCCATGGTGCTGGTGGCGGCCCCCGAAGGCATCAAGGCAGTGGAAGACGCTCACCCCGACGTCACCATTTACACCGCTTCGATCGACCAGAAACTCAACGAACATGGCTACATCATCCCCGGCCTGGGCGATGCTGGCGACAAGATCTTCGGCACCAAGCAGAAGGACGCTTGAGCATGCAGGATGAGTTCAACGATCCGCTCTGGCGCCAGGTTTTGTCCGGCGCGCAGATGCTGTTCGTCGCCTTCGGCGCGCTGGTACTGATGCCGCTGATCACCGGGCTGGACCCGAACGTAGCGCTGTTCACCGCGGGCCTGGGGACAATCCTGTTCCAGATCGTCACCGGGCGTCAGGTGCCGGTATTTCTGGCCTCGAGCTTTGCCTTCATCACCCCGATCATTCTCGCCAAGGGCCAGTTCGGCCTGGCCGCGACCATGGGTGGCGTGATGGCGGCCGGTTTCGTCTACACCTTCCTGGGCCTGGCGGTGAAGGTCAAGGGCACCGGGTTCATCGACCGCTTGCTGCCACCGGTGGTGATTGGGCCGGTGATCATTTCCATCGGCCTGGCCATGGCACCGATTGCCGCCAACATGGCCATGGGCAAGGCCGGTGACGGCAGCGAACTGATTGCCTACCAGACGGCCATGCTGATCTCGATGCCGGCACTGCTCACCACCCTGATCGTTGCGGTGTTCGGCAAAGGCATTTTCCGCCTGGTGCCGATCATTTCCGGCGTGCTGGTGGGCTTTGCCATGGCGTTTTATTTTGGGGTGGTGGACACCGCCAAGATCGCCGCCGCGCCGTGGTTCGCCCTGCCGGCCTTCACCGCGCCGGAGTTCAACTGGCAAGCGATCCTGTTCATCGTACCGGTGGCCCTGGCGCCGGCCATCGAGCACATCGGCGGGGTCATCGCCGTGGGCAGCGTGACCGGTCGCGACTACCTGAAAAAACCCGGCCTGCACCGCACCCTGCTCGGCGATGGCGTCGCCACCACGGCAGCTGGCCTGTTCGGCGGCCCGCCCAACACCACTTACGCCGAAGTCACTGGCGCGGTGATGCTGACCAAAAACTACAATCCGAAAATCATGACCTGGGCGGCGATCTTCGCCATCAGCCTGGCGTTCATCGGCAAGTTCGGCGCACTGCTGCAAAGCATCCCGGTGCCCGTGATGGGCGGGATCCTGTGCCTGTTGTTCGGTTCGATCGCGGCGGTGGGCATGAACACGCTGATTCGCCACAAGATCGACCTGAGCGAAGCGCGTAACCTGGTGATCGTTTCGGTGACGCTGGTGTTTGGTATCGGCGGTGTGCTGGTAGGCACCGGCACCGGCCCGGACGACTTCGGCCTCAAAGGCATCGCGCTGTGCGCGGTGGTGGCGATCGCCCTGAACCTGATCCTGCCGGGCAATGACGGCTGGAAGCACAAGAAGGCGGATGAGCCGCTGCTATAAATCAGCCTGTACATAATGTGGCGAGGGAGCTTTCTCCCGCTCGAGTGCGAAGCGCTCGCTAAGTTTGGGGTCGCTGCGCAACCCAGCGGGAGCAAGCTCCCTCGCCACAGGCTTGTATTACAAGGCGATCGGTGCCCGCTCACACAAAGTGCTCAACGCCTGCGCCCACTGCGCATCATCATTGAGACACGGCACCAACACTAACTCCTCCCCGCCCGCCTCACGAAACTGCTCACGCCCGCGATCACCGATTTCTTCCAGGGTTTCAATGCAGTCGGCCACGAACGCCGGGCACATCACCAGCACTTTTTTCACGCCACTTTTAGCCAGTTCATCCAGGCGCGCTTCGGTGTAGGGTTCGATCCACTTGGCGCGCCCCAGGCGCGACTGGAACGACACCGACCACTGCCCATCCTTGAGCCCCATGCGCTGGGCGAACAGGTCGGCAGTGCGAATGCATTGCGCGCGGTAACACGTCGCCATGACCTCAGGCGGTGCATTTTTGCAGCAATCGGCGTCCTTGAAGCAATGAAAACCGGTGGGGTCGAGCTTGGTCAGGTGCCGCTCCGGCAAGCCGTGGAAGCTCAGCAGGAGATGATCGTAATCCTGCATCAGATGCGGCTTGGCGCTGGCCACCAGGGCGTCGAGGTACTCCGGCTGATCGTAGAACGGCTGAAGAATCGAGAACTGCACATCGAGCTTCTTCTCGCGCACCACCCGCTTGGCTTCTTCGATCACCGTGGTGACCGTGCTGTCAGCAAATTGCGGATACAGAGGCGCCAACGTGATCTTCTTGTGGCCCTGGCTTGCCAGGCGCACCAGGGTCGACTCTATGGACGGTTCGCCATAACGCATCGCCAACTCAACCGGCCCCTGGGTCCATTGCGCAGTCATGGCTTGCTGCAAACGACGGCTGAGCACCACCAGCGGCGAGCCTTCGTCCCACCAGATCGATGCATAGGCATGGGCCGATTGCTCTGGGCGCTTGATCAGGATCAGCGACACCAGCAAGCGCCGCACCGGCCATGGCAGGTCGATGACGTAGGGGTCCATCAGAAACTGATTGAGGTAGCGGCGCACATCGGCCACCGAAGTGGAAGCAGGCGAACCCAGATTCACCAAAAGCAACGCGTGATCGGTCATGCAACGTCCTATTTCAAAGGCGGCCCGACAAGTCGTCGAGAGCCGCATGCAAATCAGTGAACCGGAAAGTGAAACCCGCCGCCTGTAATCGGGCCGGCGTCGCGCGCTGGCCGCCCAGCAACAGCAGTGACAATTCGCCGAGTGCAACCTTCAGCACCAGCTCAGGCATCGGCACCACGGCCGGCCGATGCAAAACGCGCCCCAGGGCCTTGGCAAAATCGCGGTTGCGCACCGGGTTCGGTGCGCAGGCATTATAAGGACCACTGGCCTCATCGCGGTGCAGAAGAAAATCAATCAGAGCGATTTGATCGGCGATGTGAATCCACGGCATCCACTGCCGACCATTGCCAATACGCCCGCCCAGCGCCAGTTTGAACGGCGGCAGCAGGCGCGACAAAAAGCCGCCTTCGGCCGACAGGACCAGGCCAGTGCGAACCAGTACCACGCGTATACCCATGGCCTCGGCCCGCTGCGCGGTTTCCTCCCAGGCGATGCACAATTGGCTGGCAAAGTCCTCGCTCACCGGTCCCGAGTCTTCGGTCAGCTCACGTTCACCACCGTCGCCGTACCACCCCACCGCGGAACCGGAAATCAACAGCCCAGGTTTTTGTTCGCAACGCTCCAGCCATGCCAGCAATACTTCTGTCAGGGTAATGCGACTGCTCCACAACAACATCTTGCGTTTGTGGCTCCAGGGTCTATCCGCAATCGGCGCCCCTGCGAGGTTGACCACCGCCTCCACCGGCTCGGTAATTTCGTCGAGCTTGGCGACGCCCCGCACCTGCGCGCCGCAGAGTTTTGCCACTACTTCGGGTCGACGACTCCACACCGTCAAGCGATGGCCCTGCTTCAACCAAAGGCTGCAGAGTTGACGTCCGATCAAACCAGTACCGCCGGTCAGCAATATGTGCATGAAGTGTTCCTCGCATCGCGTTTTACCCGGCCCATTAGTCTATTTTTATAAGCAGGGATTTTTCGTATCAGGCAGGGTCTGTGTTTAACAATAGGACACCCTGTCAAAACGCGAACGGTAAAACTTATACCAAAAACCCTAATTGTACAGGTTTAAACGACGGCGTAGTCTGTACAGAAAGGTAAACGAGGCCCTCATGACTGTACCTATCGCAATCATCGGCACCGGCATCGCCGGACTTTCAGCCGCCCAGGCCCTGACGGAGGCCGGGCATATTGTTCAACTCTTCGATAAAAGCCATGGCAGTGGCGGACGCATGTCCAGCAAGCGCAGTGATGCCGGCGCACTGGACATGGGCGCGCAGTATTTCACCGCTCGCGACCGCCGCTTCGTGATGGAGGTCCAGCGTTGGCAAGCCCAAGGCTGGGCGGCGGAATGGACACCGCAGCTTTATCATTTCAAGAATGGGCAACTGAGCCCGTCGCCGGATGAGCAGACCCGCTGGGTCGGCACTCCGCGCATGAGCGCCATCACCCGTGCCCTGCTTGGCGAGTTACAGGTGCAGTTCTCCTGCCGCATCACCGAGGTCTACCGCGGTCAGGAACATTGGCACTTGCAGGACGCCGAAGGCTTCACCCATGGCCCTTTCGGCCAGGTGGTGATCGCCACGCCCGCGCCCCAGGCCACAGCACTGCTGGCGGCCGTGCCGAAGTTGGCCGCAGTGGCCGCTGGCGTGAAGATGGACCCCACCTGGGCTGTGGCCCTGGGCTTCGAAACAGCGCTGGATACGTCCATGGAAGGCTGCTTCGTCCAAGACAGCCCCCTCGACTGGCTGGCTCGCAACCGCAGCAAACCGGGACGTGACAGCAAGCTCGACACCTGGGTGCTGCACGCCACCAGCGACTGGAGCCGCCAACACATTGACATGGCCAAGGAGGCAGTGATCGAACACCTGCATGGTGCCTTCGCCGAGTTGCTGCACAGTGCGATGCCTGCGCCCAGCTTCAGCGTGGCCCACCGCTGGCTTTACGCGCGCCCCTCAGGCACCCACGAGTGGGGCGCCTTGGCCGATGCCGACCTGGGCCTGTATGTCTGTGGCGACTGGTGCCTGTCCGGCCGCGTCGAAGGCGCTTGGCTAAGCGGTCAGGAGGCCGCCCGCCGCCTGCACGCCAGCCTGCAATAAAACCTGCGATCGCGCGTCACCCGCTGCTGTCGAACCAGGCAGCAGCCTGTCTGCGAAAACCACATCGCCCCTCTCACACATAAAAGCGGTTGACTTGTGTCCGTTCGGATCTATGATGAAAATATTGTACACGAATGTTATTTTGTACAAGATTTTGAAATCAGAGGTCGCCCATGCCCCAGGATGCCGTCGCCAAACCGAAAATCGCTATCAGCGCCTGCCTGATGGGCGCTGAAGTTCGCTTCAACGGCGGACACAAGCAATCGCAGCTATGCAGCCGCACCTTGGTTGAGTACTTCGACTTCGTGCCGGTCTGCCCTGAAGTCGCCATCGGCCTGGGCATCCCTCGCGAGCCGATCCGGCTGGTGGGCAATCCCGAACGGCCTGAAGCGGTTGGCACGGTCCGGCACGAGCTTAATGTAACCCGGCCATTGGCCGATTACGGACACCGGATGGCCGAGGAACTGGATGACATCTGCGGCTACATCTTCATGCAGAAGTCGCCTTCCTGCGGACTGGAGCGGGTCAAGGTCTACGATCATAACAGCGTGCCACAGGATGGCGGCGGACGCGGCATCTACGCCCAGGCGTTTTGTGAGCACCACCCCGATTTGCCGGTGGAGGAAGACGGGCGCCTGAACGACCCGGTGCTGCGGGAAAATTTCCTGACCCGGGTATTTGCCTACGCAGCCTGGCAACCGCTGCGCCGCCAAGGCCTGACACGCCGTGCCCTGATCCACTTCCACTCGCGCTACAAATATCTGTTGATGGCCCATAACCCGGTGCAATACAAGGCCTTGGGCAATATGTTGGGCAATATGGGCAAGGCCGACCCTGACGAACTGGGCGCGCGCTACTTCAGCGCCCTGATGGCTGCCTTGAAGAAATGCGCCACCCGCCGCACTCACACCAATGTGCTGCAGCACCTGAGCGGTTACCTCAAACGCGCCATCAACGCCGAGGACAAACAGGAAGTGCAACACCTCATCGGGCAATACCGCCTCGGCATCGTGCCGTTGGTGGTGCCGCTGACCTTGCTCAAGCATCACTTGCGCCTGCATCCCGATCCCTATTTGGCGCAGCAGGTCTACCTGCAGCCGCACCCGGAAAACCTCAGCCTGCGAAATGCCATTTGATGAAAAGCGAACCTGATTCCAGCGCCAGCGAAGACCTGGGGGCCGACTTCGCCGAAGCCCTGGCGCAGGGCTGGCTGCCCATACGCGAAGTCGCCCGCCAAACGGGCGTGAATGCTGTCACGCTAAGAGCCTGGGAGCGCCGTTACGGCCTGATCGTGCCGCACCGCACACCCAAGGGCCACCGACTGTTCAATGCCGAACATGTGCAGCGCATTTTGAGCATCCTCACCTGGATTGATCGCGGGGTGGCGGTGAGCAAGATAAAACCGCTGCTCGACACGCCGCAGCCGCCCAATGAACCGTTGGAAAACGATTGGCAGCGTCAGCGCCACGCCCTGGTCCAGGCAGTCACGCAACTGGCCGAGCGTCAGGTCGATGACTTGGTCAACCAGGCCATGGCGCTTTATCCGCCTTGGACGGTGTGCGAACAGTTGTTGTTGCCGTTGCTGGCCGAGCTGCAATTGCGCTGGCAAGGCCAGTTTGGTGCGCAGTTGGAACGGGTGTTTCTGTATTCCTGGCTGCGCAGCAAATTCGGCAGCCGGATTTACCACAACAATCGTCAATTGCGCGGCGCACCATTGCTGCTGGTCAACCATTCGGACCTGCCCCTGGAACCCCAATTGTGGCTTAGCGCCTGGCTGGCCAGCAGCGCCGATTGCCCCGTGGAAGTGTTCGATGGGCCGATACCCGCGGGCGAACTGGCCTTGGCCATCGAACGCCTCAAGGCCCGCGCAGTGCTGCTGTATTCCAGTAACGCGCTGAACCTGTCCCAACTGCCCAAACTGCTCAGTGGGGTTGATTGCCCGATCATCATCGCCGGCCCGGCTGCGTCGATTCATCATGCGCGGTTATCCACAGGCGTCTCGACCGACAATCTGACGTGGGCCGAAGATCCGTTATCGGCTTACCGCGAACTGAGCCGCAGAGAACTTATTTAAATGAAAAACCGCCTGCAACTGATCTGGCTGCGCAGCGACCTGCGCCTGCACGACAACACCGCCCTGGCCACCGCAGCAACCCGGGGGCCGTGTGTGGCGGTGTACTTGCCGAGCCCGGAACAATGGCGCGCTCATGACGACGCGCCGTGCAAGATCGACTTTTGGCTGCGTAACCTCACCTCGTTGAGCACTGCCCTGGAGGAGTTGAACATCCCGCTGCTGATCCGCCACGCGCCGCGCTGGGATCAGGCACCGCAGATTCTGCTCTCGTTGTGCCAGGAGCTAAAAATTGACGCCGTCCATGTCAATGAAGAATACGGCTTGAACGAAACTCGCCGCGATGCCGACGTTGCCCGAACGTTGCAGAGCCAGGGCATCGAATTTCACAGCCACCTCGACCAATTGCTGTTCAAACCCGGCAGTGTGCTGACCAAAACCGGTACCTATTTCCAGGTGTTCAGCCAGTTTCGCAAGGTCTGTTACAGCCGCCTGCACATTTCGCTGCCAAGCCTGGTCGCCACGCCTACCCGGCAGGCACCCACCGGTATTGTCAGCGATTCGGTACCCACCCAAGTCGAAGGCTTCCCGCCTGCGAGTGAAAAGCTGCGCGCCCTCTGGCCAGCCGGTGAAAACGAAGCCCGGCGACGCCTGGACACTTTCACGGAGCAACACCTGGAGGATTACCAGAGCGAACGGGATTTTCCCGCCAGGCCTGGCACCAGCCAGCTCTCGGCGTACCTGGTGGCCGGTGTGATCTCGCCCCGTCAATGCCTGCACGCGGCACTGCAGGCCAACCAGGGTGAATTCGAGAGCGGAAGCGTCGGAGTTGTGACATGGATCAATGAATTGCTCTGGCGTGAATTCTATAAACACATTTTGGTGGGCTATCCGCGTGTATCCCGCCACCGTGCGTTCCGCCCGGAAACCGAAGCGCTGGCCTGGCGCAACGCCCCCGAAGAGCTGGCGGCCTGGAAACAGGCACGCACTGGCCTGCCGATTATCGACGCGGCCATGCGTCAACTGCTGGAAACCGGTTGGATGCACAACCGTTTGCGGATGGTGGTCGCGATGTTTCTGACCAAGAACCTGCTGATCGACTGGCGCGAGGGTGAGCGCTTTTTCATGCAACACCTGATCGACGGCGACCTGGCCGCCAACAACGGCGGATGGCAATGGAGCGCCTCTACCGGGACGGATGCGGCGCCTTGGTTCCGGATCTTCAACCCTTTGAGTCAATCGGAAAAATTCGACCGGGAAGGATTGTTCATAAAACGCTGGTTACCTGAACTGAACGATCTTGACAAGCAACAGGTCCATAACCCAAAGATGCAGGGCGGATTGTTTGACGTGGCGGATTACCCTCCAGCGATTGTCGACCTGAGTCAGTCCCGGTCGCGTGCACTGCAGGCGTTCAGAAACCTGCCCACGCGATAAGCATTCAGTAGAAACCGGGCGATCAGCGAACAGAAAAAATTCCCGATCGCAAGATGCAATTTCAATGCTGCGGCCATACAGTCTTACATCAAGCTCGCCCACGCAGCTCGGTCGAAAGGAAGTATGGAATGGGTCTGGAAATTCGAAAGCGATACTGGCTGACAGGTGCCGGCAACGGCATCGGTGTTTCGTTGGCCGAAGCGATACTCAAAACTGGTGCTTATCTGGCCGTTAGCTCGCGCTCTTCGCGCTCGTGCGAAGACCTTTCGGCACGTTATCCGGGTCAAGTACTGGCGGTACCCGGCAACCTGACCGACAGCCAGACCGTACGTGAGATCGGCGAACAGATTGCCCGACAGTGGGGCTCTCTGGACACCGTGATTCTCAACGCCGGAACAGCCGAATATATTGACAGCCAACTCACCGACCCATCGATCATCGAACACATTGTGCGCACCAATCTGATAGCGGCCAGCTTCTGCATTCACACGGCCCTGCCACTGCTGCGCGCAGGCAACCGATCCCATCTGGTGGGTATCACCAGCCCGGCGACTTACCTGCCGCCGTCGTATACCGAAGCCGATGGCAAGGGGACGCGTTTTCTGTTCGAGTCGGCTCGCGTCAAGCTGGCGGCCGAGAGCATCGACGTGACGCTGGTTCACCCGGGCTTTGACAGCCCTTCGCGCAGCCTCGACGACTGTTTTCCGGCCCCCGTGCTGTGGACGGCCGAAACGGCAGCGAATCACGTGCTGACACAACTGGCCGCACGCCCCCATGAAGTGGAGCTTCCCGTTTCGTCCATGACCACACTCTGGCCTTTGCCCTCCTCGACCGAGTCCATGTTGGCTGATGTCGACTCAAATAAAGCGGGTAACGGGCGCCCGATCAAGGGCCAACCCTGAGAGGTCGGGTTGCCTTACACTGCGCGTCATGAAAACTATCCCTGTCCAACAAATCCCCCTGCCTGCCGTCACTTGTTCGACGTGTGCGGCGTGCTGTTGCCAGTTGGAAGTGATGTTGATCACTGACACTGGCGTGCCTGAACGCTTTATCGACACGGACGAATGGGGTGGGGAAGTGATGTTGCGGCTCGATGATGGCTGGTGCGCGGCGCTGGATCGCGACAGCATGATGTGCACGATCTACGAAAAACGCCCGTTGATCTGCCGCGAGTTCGAGATGGGCGCACCGGAATGTATCGAGGAACGCAAAGGGATTGCGACGGCGTATCAGTAGCCAATCAAGGCACTGACTGTGGGAGCGGGCTTGCTCGCGAAAGCGTTGGGTCAGGCACGTTCCTATTGACTGACCCACCGCTTTCGCGAGCAAGCCCGCTCCCACAGGACTTGGGTGTTACAGCGGCATCGTGTAGTGCAGCGCGTAACTTTCAATACCGTCGTTGGTCGACTTGATGCCTGCGTTGGAGTAATGAGTGGCGCGAATACCCACTTCATGTCCGCCATTGAAGCGCAGCCCCAGACCAATGCGGTCCTCGAACTGGAAAGCAGTCCCCAGTTGGTTGTTTTCCACTTGGGTGTTCTCGAATAACGCCACACCGATACCCGCTTCGATGTAGGGTTTTACGTTCTGGCCGGCAAATTCATACACAAACACGGGCGAGAATGAGAGGCTGTGGTTGCTGGAAGCCTCATCCCCTTCCCAGTACGTATAGGCACCACTCCAGTAGCCGGTCAGGCGACCGACGTCACTCTGCCACCAGCTCTTGTCCCAGTCGAACTGCATGCCCAAGCGATAGGTCATGGTCGACTCGCCGGTCTGCCCTACCCCAAACTCCACACCTGCCGCTTGTGCGGTGTAAGTGTGCCCCAACAATGCAGCCGCAAGTGCAGCCAAGCAGAATAAACGCTTCATTAGAAACATCCTTTTCCGAACAGACTTAGTTAGTTTTCTTACAAACAGACAAAGCTATAGAAATCCGCGTTAAAACAGAAGTTCAGCCGACTTAGGCATTTTTCATGTTTTTTTTTACAGACTGAAGCTTCGCACAATGCCAGACGAATTCCATAGCGCGGGTAGGATATTTCTTAAATGTATCGGATCAGCGCTGCTCCAGAACCGCGTTTCGCTGGCGGGCCCGGCCGCCAGGAGCCTGCGCTCATCAAGCAGGCGTTGAAGTTGTCGGGCAACGGCGGCACCGGTGTCGATCAGGCTGATGTGCTCGGGGACCATCTGCTTGAGCAATGGCTTGAGGAACGGATAATGCGTGCAGCCCAGGATCAACGTGTCGCAGCCGGCGGCCAGTAACGGTTCGACATAGCCCCGCAGCAATTGACGCAGGGCCGGGCTATCGAGATCACCGGCTTCAATCAGCTCTACCAGCCCGGGACATGGTTGGGTGATCACCTGTACATCGGTGGCGAACCGATCAAGTAATGCGGCGAATTTGGCGCTTTGGAGTGTGCCGGTGGTTGCCAGCACACCGACAATGCCGCTACGGGTGGCAGCGGCCGCCGGTTTGACCGCCGGCTCCATGCCGACAATGGGCCAGTGGGGATAATCGCGACGCAAATCGGCGACCCCTGCGACCGTCGCGGTATTGCAAGCCACCACCAGCGCCTTGGCACCCTGATGATGGAGAAAGTCGGCGATGATTGCACACCGCTGCCGGATGAACTCCGGGGTTTTCTCGCCGTAGGGAATATGCCCACAGTCTGCAACGTAGAGCAGTGACTCATTGGGTAGCAGGCGACGGATCTCGCCCAGCACCGACAACCCGCCGACACCCGAATCGAACACACCGACCGGCGCTTCACTCATGCTGACTACCACAGACGGCGCACCCCGGATCACGCTTGACCCTCAGCTCACGAAAACGGCTGCCCAAGGCGTCGATCAACAGCAGACGCCCCACCAGTGGCTCGCCGAAGCCGGCCAACAGTTTCAAGGCTTCAAGGGCTTGCAGACTGCCTACCAACCCCACCAGCGGCCCGAGCACCCCGGCTTCGCTGCAGGTCAATTCGGCTTCACTGCCGTGGCCGTAAAGGCAGTGATAGCAGGGGCTTTCCGAACGGCGCGGATCAAACACGGATAACTGCCCTTCCAGGCGAATTGCCGCACCGCTGACCAGCGGTTTGCCCGCGGCGACACACGCCGCGTTCACCGCTTCGCGGGTGGAGAAATTGTCGGAACAGTCGAGCACCACATCCACCGCCGCGACGGCAGCAGACAGGGTGTCTTCGTCCATGGCCTGTGGGTGAGGCACCAGCGTGATATCGGGGTTGAGTGCCGTCAGGCGACGCATCGCCGAATCGACCTTGCTCAGGCCCACACTGTCGGTGTCGTGGATGATCTGGCGTTGCAGGTTGGTCAGGTCGACTGTATCAAAATCCGCCAGATGCAATTCACCGACGCCTGCAGCGGCCAGGTACAACGCCACCGGAGCGCCAAGGCCGCCGAGGCCGACGATCAATGCACGGCTGTGCTTGAGTCGCAGTTGCCCGTCGATGTCGACGTGCTGCAACAGAATCTGCCGGCTATAGCGCAACAGCTCCTGATCGTTCAGCACGGCAGGCGCCCCAGGCTGATACGCTCATGCCCGCCCAGGTCCCTGCGGCTGTGGACTTCAGCAAACCCTTGGGTTTGCAGCAGATCACGCACCGCGTCGGCCTGATCATAACCGTGCTCGAGCATCAACCAGCCACCCGCTTTTAGATGATCGGGGGCCTGGGCGATGATGGTGCGCAAATCATCAAGCCCGTCGTGTCCTGCCACCAGGGCGCTGGCCGGCTCGAACCGCACGTCGCCCTCGGCCAGGTGAGGATCGGTGGCGGCTATATAGGGGGGGTTGCTGATGATCAGCTCAAAACGCTCGCCGTCCAAAGCGCTGAACCAGTGGCTGCTCAGCACCGTGACGTTGCGCAGGTCCAGGCGCTGGCGATTGCGTTCGGCCAGGGCCACCGCCTCCAACACACGATCGACTGCGGTGACTGCCCAGGCCGGACGCTCGCTGGCCAATGCCAGGGCAATTGCGCCGCTGCCGGTGCCCAAATCCAGAACCCTGGCCGGCGCGGCAGGCAGCAAGGCCAGCGCGGTTTCCACCAGCAGTTCGGTGTCGGGGCGCGGAATCAAGGTGTGGGGCGCCACTTCCAGGTCGAGCTTCCAGAAGCCTTGCTGCCCGAGGATATAAGCCACTGGCTCGCCAGAACGACGGCGGCGCAGGTACTCAGAGAACAACAACGCCGCTTCGCTTGGCACGATTCGCTCGGGCCAGGTGTGCAGGAAGCTGCGGGACTTGCCCAGTGCTGCAGCGAGCAACAATTCGGCATCCAGTCGAGGTGTGGGCGAATCAGGCAACTCGGCGGCGCGTAACAAACTGGCGATGATGGTCATATATTCACCTGTGCTTACTCGCCAATTGCAGCCAACTGGTCGGCCTGGTATTCAGCCAGCAACGGTTCGATCACCGCATCGACGCCGCCCGCGAGAATTTCGTCGAGCGAATACAACGTCAGGTTGACGCGATGGTCGGTGACCCGGCCCTGGGCAAAATTGTAGGTACGGATCCGCTCCGAGCGATCCCCCGAGCCCACCAGCAGCTTGCGTTCGCTGGCAATGGCATTGGCTGCGGCGCTGGTCTGCTGATCGTTGAGCTTGGCCGACAACCAGGACATGGCACGCGCACGGTTCTTGTGCTGGGAACGTTCTTCCTGGCACTCGACCACAATGCCCGAAGGCAGGTGAGTGATGCGGATCGCCGAATCGGTCTTGTTGACGTGTTGACCGCCCGCACCCGAGGAGCGATAGGTGTCGACCCGCAGGTCCGCCGGGTTGATCTCGATGGCCTCCTGCTCGTCCGGCTCGGGCAAAACCGCCACGGTGCAGGCCGAAGTGTGAATGCGTCCCTGAGATTCAGTGGCCGGTACACGCTGTACACGGTGGGCGCCAGATTCGAATTTCAGCTTGCCGTAGACGTTGTCACCCTCTACCCGGGCGATGACTTCTTTATAGCCGCCGTGTTCGCCTTCGTTCTCCGAGAGGATTTCCACCCGCCAGCCGCGACGCTCGGCGTAACGCGAATACATGCGGAACAGGTCACCGGAGAATATCGCCGCCTCGTCGCCGCCGGTCCCGGCACGGATCTCGAGAAACACATTGCGACCGTCATTAGGGTCCTTGGGCAACAGCATGCGTTGCAGGTTGCTTTCAAGTTCAAGCAACTGCTCCTTGGCTTCACGGACTTCCTCGACCGCCATTTCGCGCAGGTCCGGGTCGCTGTCCTTGAGCAACGCCTGAGCGCCTTCAAGGTCGCCCTGCACTTTGAGCAACTGTTTATAGGTGGCGACAATCGGCTCGACTTCGGCGTATTCCTTGGAATACGTGCGGAACTTATTCTGGTCGGAAATGACCTCACCATCGCCCAGCAAGGCGGTCAGTTCCTCGAAACGGTCCTGGAGAATGTCCAGTTTATTGAGCAGTGACGCTTTCATTGCGATTTTTTATCCGAAAAGCTATCCGGTGAACCCTCACCGAGGGCAAAGAGTTCCTGGGCCATGGCCAACGCATCGAGGCGGCCTTCGGCGGTCAGCTTCTTGAGCTGGACACTGGGAGCATGAAGCAATTTATTGGTCAGGCCGCGAGCCAGTTGCACCAGCACCTCATCGGCACTGCCACCATTTGCCAGCAGGCGCCGGGCCTTCTGCAGCTCTTCGTCGCGCAGGCGTTCACTCTGCTGACGATAAGCCTTGAGCACGTCCACCGCCGCCAGCTCGCGCAGGCGCACCATGAAATCCTCGGCGCCGACGGTGATCATCTCTTCAGCTGCCTGGGCCGCGCCTTGCCGGCTCTTGAGGTTCTCGGCGACCACTTCGTGCAAGTCGTCGACGCTGTAGAGATAAACATCGTCCAGCTCGCCCACTTCCGGCTCGATGTCCCGGGGAACGGCAATGTCCACCATGAAAATCGGCTTGTGCTTGCGCAGTTTCAGGGCGCTTTCCACCGCGCCTTTGCCCAGGATCGGCAACTGGCTGGCGGTGGAGCTGATGACGATGTCACTGTGCACCAACTCGGCCGGGATGTCCGACAGCAACACGGCATGGGCGCCGAACTGCTCGGCCAGGGTACTGGCGCGCTCCAGGGTACGGTTGGCGACGACGATACGCTTGACCCCCAGGTCGTGCAGGTGGCGGGCAACCAGGGTGATGGTCTCTCCCGCGCCGATCAACAGCGCCTGGCTGCGTTGCAAATCGCTGAAAATCTGTTTCGCCAGGCTGACCGCGGCAAATGCCACGGACACCGGGTTTTCGCCAATGGCCGTGTCGGTGCGCACCTGTTTGGCGGCATTGAACGTGGCCTGGAACAGGCGCCCCAGCAGAGGCCCGACCGTGCCGGCCTCGCGGGCCACGGCGTAGGCCGACTTCATCTGACCGAGAATCTGCGGTTCGCCCAGCACCAGCGAATCGAGCCCGGAGGCAACACGCATCATGTGACGAACGGCCGCATCATCTTCATGCACATAGGCACTGGCGCGCAGCTCTTCAAGGCTCAGATCGTGATATTCGGCCAGCCAGCGCAGCACGGTATCGGCCGAAATGTGATCCTGCTCTATATATAGCTCGCTGCGATTGCAGGTGGAGAGGATGGCAGCCTCGCGGCTCTCGGTGAGTCGGCAAAGCTGCTGCAGGGCCTCAACCAGTTGCTCAGGCGTAAAGGCCACGCGCTCGCGGACGTCTACGGAAGCAGTCTTGTGGTTAATACCAAGTGCAAGGAAGGCCATTCAAGGTCGCTGATAGTGACGTGAAGCCGGCAATTGTCCTACTTCGCCAGATTCAGAACAACCACTCGATCTCTATCGTCGTGGCACACGGCGTAAATCGACGGGCCGGTTATGTTTGACCCAAGGCTTGTGTCATGATGATCCGACCGCAGGTTAGTCGTCCTTTTCCTATATGAATAGATCTTCCGCGTTGCTCCTCGCTTTTGCCTTGCTCGGCGGCTGTCAGTCCATGGCCCCCGTGTCGACAGACGGTACGCCGCCGGTCGAAGACAGCACCCAGGCCCCAGAAAAGCCCAAGGTCTACAGCTCATTCAGCGAAGAAACCATTTTCAGCCTGTTGAGCGCCGAACTGGCAGGCCAGCGCAATCGCTTCGACATTGCGCTGGACAACTATGTCACCCAGGCCATCAATACGCAGGACCCGGGCATTTCCGAGCGGGCGTTTCGCATTGCCGAATACCTGGGTGCCGACCAGCCCGCCCTGGATACCGCACTGATCTGGGCCAAAAACGCCCCCCAGGACCTCGAAGCGCAACGCGCCGCCGCCGTGCAACTGGCGCGGGCCGGACGCTACGACGACTCCATGGTGTACATGGAGAAAGTCCTGCTGGGCAAGGGCGACACCCATTTCGATTTCCTTGCGCTGTCAGCGGCCGACACCGACCAGGAAACCCGCGACGGCCTGACTAAAAGCTTTGATCGCCTGCTGCTGCGTCATCCCGATAACGGCCAACTGATTTTTGGCAAGGCCCTGCTGCTGCAACAGGATGGCGACACCCAAGGCGCCCTTACCCTGCTGGAAAACAACCCGCCGCAAGCGGGCGAAGTGGCGCCGATTCTGCTGCGTGCACGCTTGCTGCAAGGCTCGAACCGCGGCGACGAAGCCCTGCCGCTGCTGGAAAAAAGCATCAGGCAATACCCGGACGACAAACGCCTGCGCCTCACCTACGCGCGCATGCTGGTGGAAAACGACCGCATGGACGACGCCAAGGTGGAGTTTTCCAGCCTGGTCCAGCAGTACCCTGAAGACGATGAATTGCGCTATTCCCTGGCATTGGTATGCCTGGAAGCCAAAGCGTGGGAAGAAGCCAAGGGCCACCTGGAAGACCTGATTGCCCGGGGAACGCATGTGGACTCCGCCCACTTGAACCTGGGCCGCATCGCCGAAGAACGCAACGACCCTGAGAGTGCGCTGCTCGAGTACGCTCAGGTCGGCCCAGGCAACGATTATCTGCCGGCCCAGTTGCGCCAGGCCGATATTCTGATGAGCAACGGCAAAACGGCCGAGGCCCAGAGTCGCCTCGCCGTGCAGCGGGACACGCAGCCGGACTACGGCATCCAGTTGTATCTGATCGAGGCAGAAACCCTCTCGGCCAATAATCAGGGTGGCAAAGCCTGGACTGTGCTTGATCAGGCGTTGAAGCAATACCCGGACGACCTGAACCTGTTGTATACCCGTGCCATGCTGGCGGAAAAACGCAACGACCTGGCCCAGATGGAGAAAGACCTGCGCCTGATCATCCAGCGCGACCCCAACAATGCCATGGCCCTCAATGCCCTGGGCTACACCTTGTCCGATCGCACCACCCGATACGCCGAAGCCAAGGTGCTGATCGAACAGGCCCACCAGCTCAACCCGGAAGACCCGGCGGTGCTCGACAGTCTTGGCTGGGTGCATTTCCGCCTGGGCAACCTCGACGAGGCCGAACGCCTGCTGCGCCAGGCCCTGGAGCGTTTCCCCGACCAGGAAGTCGCCGCGCACCTGGGCGAAGTCCTGTGGGCCAACGGCAAACAGCGCGAAGCCCGGCAGATCTGGAGCAAGTTCCTCAAGGAACAGCCCGACAGCCCCATCTTGCGCGGTACCATCAAACGCCTGACCGGATCAGAGACCCTTTAAAATTATGTTTTTGCGCCACTTCATCGTTTTCAGCTTTATCGCCCTGCTCGCCGGTTGTGCCGGCTTCGGCGCCCGAGAATCCGTCCAGGGCCACGGCAACCCGGCCCAATGGCGCGAGCACAAGGAACAACTGAGCGGTCTCGACGGCTGGCAGATCGACGGCAAGATCGGCATACGCGCACCGAAAGACTCGGGCAGTGGCACACTGTTCTGGCTGCAACGCCAGGACTACTACGACATTCGCCTGTCCGGCCCACTGGGTCGCGGCGCGGCGCGCCTGACCGGTCGGCCAGGCCAGGTTTCACTGGAAGTGGCCAATCAGGGTCGCTACGAGTCCCCCTCCCCGGAAGCCTTGCTGGAAGAGCAACTGGGCTGGAAGCTGCCCGTATCCCACCTGACCTGGTGGGTTCGCGGCCTGCCGGCACCGGACAGCAAAAGCCGCCTGACCCTCGATGCCGACAGTCGCCTGTCCAATCTGGAGCAGGACAACTGGCAGATCGAATACTTAAGTTATGCCCAGCAAAACGGTTACTGGCTGCCCGAGCGCATCAAACTGCATGGCAGCAACCTGGACGTCACGCTGGTGATCAAGCAATGGCAGCCGCGCAAGCTGGGGCAATGACATGACCGCTGCACGCCTGACCCTGCCCTCCCCGGCCAAGCTCAACCTGATGTTGCATATCCTGGGCCGTCGTCCGGACGGCTATCACGAGTTGCAGACAATTTTTCAGTTTCTCGACTACGGCGATGAAATCACTTTTGCCGTGCGTGACGACGGCGTGATTCAGTTGCACACCGAATTCCAAGGCGTTCCTCACGACAGCAACCTGATCGTCAAAGCCGCGAAAAAACTTCAGGAGCAATCCGGTTGTTCGCTGGGCATTGATATCTGGATCGAGAAAATCCTGCCCATGGGCGGCGGCATCGGCGGCGGCAGCTCAAATGCGGCGACGACTTTGCTGGGGCTCAACCACCTGTGGCAACTGAATTGGGACGCCGATCGTCTGGCTGCATTGGGCCTGACGCTGGGCGCCGACGTGCCGGTTTTCGTACGGGGCCACGCGGCTTTTGCCGAAGGCGTCGGGGAAAAACTCACACCGGTAGACCCCGAGGAACCCTGGTACTTGGTGCTGGTGCCGCAAGTATCTGTAAGTACAGCAGAAATTTTTTCAGATCCACTGTTGACACGTAACTCTCCTCCCATTAAAGTGCGCCCCGTTCCCAAGGGAAACAGTCGAAATGACTGCTTACCGGTGGTAGCAAGGCGTTATCCAGATGTTCGTAACGCTTTGAATTTGTTAGGTAAATTTACCGAAGCAAAACTCACCGGCACTGGAAGTTGTGTGTTTGGGGGCTTCCCAAGCAAAGCTGAAGCTGATAAAGTCTCGGCCCTTCTGACAGAGACCCTTACAGGGTTTGTAGCGAAAGGAAGCAACGTTTCGATGTTGCATCGCAAGCTGCAAAGTCTGCTCTAAAAGGAATCGAGTGCTGGGCACTCGCAGCAACAGATACAGGGGCGTCGCCAAGCGGTAAGGCAGCAGGTTTTGATCCTGCCATGCGTTGGTTCGAATCCAGCCGCCCCTGCCATTTTCCTATACTCATCCAGGTATACCCTCAGCCTTCAGGTACTGCGCGTGTCCAAGATGATGGTCTTTACGGGGAACGCTAACCCCGATCTGGCTCGGCGTGTTGTACGTCAGCTGCATATCCCTCTCGGTGACATCTCTGTCGGTAAGTTTTCCGACGGCGAAATCACTGCCGAGATCAATGAAAACGTTCGCGGTAAAGACGTCTTCATTATTCAGCCGACTTGCGCTCCGACCAACGATAACCTGATGGAACTCGTCGTGATGGCTGATGCCTTCCGTCGCTCCTCGGCTACTCGTATTACTGCTGTTATTCCTTACTTTGGTTATGCCCGTCAGGATCGCCGTCCGCGTTCCGCACGTGTGGCAATCAGCGCGAAAGTCGTGGCTGACATGCTTACCGTAGTCGGCATCGATCGTGTGCTCACGGTCGATCTGCATGCTGACCAGATTCAGGGCTTCTTCGATATTCCCGTGGATAACATCTACGGCTCCCCGGTTCTGGTGGATGACATTGAAGATCAGCGCTTCGAAAACCTGATGATCGTGTCCCCGGACATTGGCGGCGTCGTGCGTGCACGGGCCGTTGCCAAATCCCTGGGCGTTGATCTGGGTATCATCGACAAACGCCGTGAGAAAGCCAATCACTCCGAAGTGATGCATATCATCGGCGACGTCGAAGGGCGTACCTGTATTCTGGTCGACGACATGGTCGATACCGCCGGCACCCTGTGCCACGCGGCCAAGGCCCTGAAAGAGCATGGCGCTGCCAAGGTCTTTGCCTACTGCACACACCCTGTGCTGTCGGGCCGAGCGATCGAAAACATTGAAAATTCCGTGCTGGACGAGCTGGTGGTCACTAACACCATCCCGCTGTCCGCTGCAGCACAAGCCTGTGCGCGTATCCGCCAACTGGATATCGCACCGGTTGTTGCCGAGGCGGTTCGCCGCATCAGCAATGAAGAATCGATCAGTGCGATGTTCCGTTAAGGGCCCTGCCCTTTCCATTACATCTCGTTGACGAAAAGCGCCCCGCCCCGACATTACCTGCCGGGGCGGGGCTTTTTTGCCCATATCGCCTTTAGCGCTGGTCGCAAACGCTGGGGCGAATGTGGTTATTTTGGAGATACAACATGAACGATTTTACTCTGAATGCTGAAGTGCGTTCCGACCTGGGGAAAGGTGCGAGCCGCCGCCTGCGTCGTCTCGCAAGCCTGGTTCCAGCTGTAGTCTACGGTGGCGACAAAGCCCCTGAGTCCATCAGCATGCTGGCCAAAGAAGTTGCCAAACTGCTCGAAAACGAAGCGGCCTACAGCCACATCATCGAGCTGAACGTTGGCGGCACCAAGCAAAACGTCGTCATCAAAGCCCTGCAGCGTCACCCGGCCAAAGGCCACGTGATGCACGCTGACTTCGTACGCGTTATTGCCGGTCAGAAGCTGACTGCTGTTGTTCCAGTGCACTTCATCAACGAAGCTGCTCCGGTCAAGAAAGGCGGCGAAATCTCGCACGTAACTTCCGAGCTGGAAGTTTCCTGCCTGCCGAAAGACCTGCCTGAATTCATCGAAGTCGACCTGGCTGACGCCGAAATCGGCACGATCATTCACCTGTCCGACCTCAAGGCTCCTAAAGGCGTTGAGTTTGTTGCCCTGGCGCACGGCGATGACAAGGCTGTTGCCAACGTCCACGCTCCACGTGTTGCTCCAGAAGCGACTGAAGAAGAAGCTGCAGAGTAATTTCACTCTGTCGCCGGAGTGACCGGAAACATCGCGGACTGGAACGTAGCGAGACAGCGGGCGAGAACGCGAAGTTTACTTAACGGTAGATCCGCCATTTTCGTCCACTGTCGCCACACCGTTTGAGCGCGACGTTGTTTTCCACACTCCAGGAAGGGCCCCTATCGTGACTGCCATTAAACTGATCGTTGGCCTGGGAAATCCAGGCGCCGAATACGAACAGACCCGGCATAACGCAGGGGCCCTTTTTGTTGAGCGCATCGCGCACGCACAAGGCGTCAACCTGGCGGTTGATCGCAAATATTTCGGCCTGACCGGGCGTTTTTCACATCAGGGTCAGGATGTTCGTCTGTTGATTCCCACCACCTACATGAACCGCAGCGGCCAGGCCGTGGCGGCATTGGCCGGTTTCTTTCGCATCAAACCTGAAGAAATCCTGGTGGCCCACGACGAACTCGACCTGCCTCCGGGCGTCGCCAAACTCAAGCAGGGCGGCGGCCATGGCGGTCACAACGGGTTGCGCGACATCATCGCGCAACTGGGTAATCAGAATACGTTTCACCGCCTGCGGCTTGGCATTGGCCACCCGGGCGTTGCCAGTATGGTTTCAAATTTTGTCCTGGGTCGTGCGCCTCGCGCCGAGCAGGAAAAACTCGATGCCAGCATCGACTTTGCCCTCGGCGTGCTGCCGGATATCCTCGCCGGTGAATGGAACCGCGCGATGAAAAACCTGCACAGCCAGAAGGCCTGACACTACTCCGAGGGGAAACACCATGGGATTCAATTGCGGCATCGTCGGCCTGCCTAACGTCGGCAAGTCCACCCTGTTCAACGCCCTGACCAAGTCCGGTATCGCGGCGGAAAACTTCCCCTTCTGCACCATCGAGCCCAACAGCGGCATCGTGCCGATGCCCGATCCACGCCTGGAAGCGCTGGCGGCTATCGTCAACCCCAAGCGCATCCTGCCGACCACCATGGAATTCGTCGACATCGCCGGTCTCGTCGCCGGTGCCTCGAAAGGTGAGGGTCTGGGTAACAAGTTCCTGGCCAACATTCGCGAAACCGATGCAATCGCCCACGTGGTGCGCTGCTTCGAAGACGAAAACGTGATTCACGTCTCCAACAGCGTCGATCCCAAGCGTGATATCGAGATCATCGACCTGGAGCTGATCTTTGCCGACCTCGACAGCTGCGAGAAGCAACTGCAGAAAGTCGCTCGCAACGCCAAGGGGGGCGACAAGGACGCCGTCGTTCAGAAAGGCCTGCTGGAGCAGTTGATCGCCCACTTCACCGAAGGCAAGCCAGCGCGCAGCCTGATGAAGAATATGAGCACCGATGAGAAGCTGGTGATCAAGGGCTTCCACCTGCTGACAACCAAGCCGGTCATGTACATCGCCAACGTCGCTGAAGACGGTTTCGAGAACAACCCGCACCTGGACGTCGTCAGGGCCATTGCCGAAGAAGAAGGCGCCATGGTCGTTCCGGTCTGCAACAAGATCGAAGCGGAAATCGCCGAGCTGGACGATGGTGAGGAAAAAGACATGTTCCTCGAGGCCCTGGGCCTGGAAGAGCCAGGCCTGAACCGCGTGATCCGCGCCGGTTACGAAATGCTCCACCTGCAGACTTACTTCACTGCCGGTGTCGAAGAGGTCCGCGCCTGGACCGTACGCGTCGGCGCCACGGCCCCGCAAGCCGCTGGCGTGATCCACACCGACTTCGAAAAAGGCTTCATCCGCGCCGAAGTCATCGCCTACGCAGACTTCATCCAGTACAAGGGTGAAGCTGGCGCCAAGGAAGCCGGTAAATGGCGCCTGGAAGGCAAGGAATACATCGTCAAGGATGGCGACGTGATGCACTTCCGCTTTAACGTGTAACCGATCCCTCGGCTCCCGACAGACAAAAAAATCCCCGTAATCATTAGCTGATACGGGGATTTTTTTCGTCTTGGGAACGGTGTTGCGCCGGAGCTTTCTACGCTTGATCTTTACGCAGCAGCACCCTCGTCACTCGACGCTCCTCGACCGCGACAACGGTCATGCTCCACTCCTGCCAATTGAGTTTATCCCCAATGATCGGCAAACGATCCAGCAAGCTCATGACTAACCCCGCGAGCGTTTGATAGTCATCCGTCGCTTTCGCCTGGAAGCCGATGTGTTCGCGAATCTGACTGAGATTCAGCGCACCACTGACCAGGAAGCCGCCATCTTGAGCCACGATGTTCGGACCTTCTATTTCACTGGCATCGGGCAGTTCACCGGCGATGGATTCAAGGATATCGGTCATGGTGAGCAGGCCGATGAAATCACCGAACTCGTTCACCACAAAGGCGATGTGGGTCGACTCTTTGCGCATCTGTTCCAGCGCGTTGAGAATCGTGAAGTTGTCCAGCAGGTTGATGGCCTTGCGAGCCATGGCTTCCAGATTCGGCTGGTTGCCCGCCAACAGTTCCTTGAGCAACTCCTTCTTGTGGATGAACCCCAAAGGTTCATCCACACGTCCTTCGCGGATCAACGGCAACCTGGAATACGACGAGTGCATCAGCCTGGTACGAATCTCTTCTGCAGAGTCGGCCAGGTCGATGTGGTCGATTTCTGCGCGATGAGTCATGACGTTACGTATTGGGCGCTCCGCCAACTGCAGCACGCCACTGATCATGATCCGTTCGCGTCGATGGAAGACCTGTTCGGCTTCATCGCCTGACAGCATGTCAGCGATCTCTTCACCGACTTCATCGGCCCCCAACTTTTGGCCACCCAGCAAGCGCAAAACCGCGTGGGCGGTACGCTCACGCATGGGTCGATGACCTTGCACGCTCTTCTTGCGGCGAGAGCGGGCCAACTGGTTGAACAGCTCGATCAGGATCGAGAAACCGATCGCGGCGTAGAGATACCCCTTCGGAATGTGAAAGCCCAGGCCCTCGGCCGTGAGGCTGAAGCCAATCATCATCAAGAAGCCCAGGCAGAGCATGATGACGGTGGGGTGCCCGTTGACGAAGTTGGTCAGAGGCTTGCTCGCGATGATCATCAAGCCGATGGAGAAGATCACCGCGATCATCATGACCGACAGGTGTTCCACCATGCCCACGGCAGTGATCACAGCGTCCAGCGAGAAGACCGCATCCAGCACCACAATCTGCGCGACGATCGGCCAGAACATCGCATAGGCCGCATTGCCCGAACGTTCTGTCACATGGCCCTCAAGTCGCTCGTGCAACTCCATAGTGGCCTTGAACAACAGGAACACGCCACCGAACAGCATGATCAGGTCCCGGCCGGAGAACGTCTTGTCGAAGACCTCGAACAACGGCTCGGTCAGGGTCACCATCCAGGAAATGCTGGCCAGCAGGCCAAGACGCATCAACAACGCGAGGGACAGGCCAATGATACGGGCACGATCGCGTTGCTCCGGCGGCAGCTTGTCAGCCAGGATGGCGATGAATACAAGGTTATCAATGCCAAGCACCAGTTCCAGCACGATCAGAGTCAGCAGGCCGAGCCATGCCGTCGGATCAGCAATCCATTCCATAAGGTTATTTAACCTCTCGTAGAGTCGGAGCGAAAGGCGCGAAGGGGAAAAGCGCTATCGGGCGGGTGGAGCGAGGCAGGGCTTGGCAGAGCGGATGGGGACAAGCCGCGGGTGGGGAAAAACGACTGGGAGGCTCCTGGAGGGCGTTCATAAAGACCTGAAAATAATTGGGCAGGTGATCTTATGATGTTTCCGACCCCGTCATACCGCTCGAATTATTACAGAATTTGACACCCTCGAACGGCCCTGGAGGTGGGACGACTGCACGAGCTCAGTGGTTTGCCAACGGCAACCTCACCACGAACTCGCTGCCCTTGCCATCCCCCTCACTCTTGCCGACCACTGTGCCACCGTGGCTTTCGACCAACTCGCGCACCACTGTCAAGCCAATGCCCAGGCCTGCGCCGTTGAAGCCGATGGCGTGAACATCCTGCACAAAGGGTTCAAAGATAAAGGGCAGCGCCTTGGCCGAAACACCTATGCCGGTATCGCGGATGCTGACCTGTAGGACACTGCCTTCGACGGTGACCGACAGTTCGACAGTGCCGCCCACGGGGGTGTACTTGGCCGCATTACCCAGCAGGTTGCCGAGAATCTGGGCAAGCCGGACCGGATCCCCGTACACCAGCAGGGCACACTCGGGCAGTGTGGCGCTGAACAGCACGTTTGCGCTGATCATGACCGGTTTACAGATATCCACGGCCTCATGAATGATCGAAACCATATCGACAGTTTGGCAATCGAGACGAAACTTGCCGGTGCTGACGCGGGAGACATCGAGCAAGTCCTCGACTAATCGAGACATGTGCCGAACCTGACCTTCGATCAGCTTCTGCATGCGTGGCAGTTCATCACTGGGCACCCGCACCAGTCGCCCGGCAATCATGCTGATGGGCGTCAGTGGATGGCGCAATTCGTGGGCAACCAAGGTGAGAACGCTGCGCTGGCGCTCCAGCGCCCGTTCAGCCGAGTCTTGCAGGTGTTGCGCACTGATGGCGGCAATGACCAATTGCTCATTGGCTTCGCGCATCTGCCGATACAGTTGTTGTTCCGCCTGCGTGGAAGGAGGCTTTTGCGCCTCGGACTGGGCCGACAGGATCGCCAGCACCAGTTGCTGATTGGCCTCGATCAGTTGCTCGACATGTTGCTTGTCGGCCAGTTGGGTGTTGGCATCGTTCAGTTCCTTGCGCAGCGCGGCCAGCACCGCGCGCGCCTCGACGGTTTTCTGGCCGAGCAGGAACAGCTCGCGAGCAGCTGTCGCCTTCGCTTGTTCATTCCCGCCATTGGCCTCATTCATGATGATGCCTCATCCAGTGCCTTTGCCAGACAGCCGCCGGGTAGGCCGGCCTCCGAGCAAACCTTCCTGATCCGGCAACATTTCACCGATCTGCAAACCGCCATCGTCAATACTGTAAAGACGTAACTCATCGGAGTGAGCACTGGCTCGCACCTTGACCACGGCCATGATGCGCAATAAGCGGCTTTGCACTTCAATGTAGCGCTGAACGATGATCGCGTCGGTGAGAAAAGCCGTGCCGTAAGGACTGAAACGCAGGTCCGTGTAGCGATCCTCCAGCTCCGACGTCAGCAATACACTGACACCGGCACTGGTCAACGCGGTGACCATGCGCGACAGCGACTCGCGAAAGTCTTCGCGAAAGGTCGGCGCCAGGGCCAGTTCGAACCCCGACAGCGAGTCAATCACCACCCGCGTGGCGTTCAGGCGTGTAATCTCGCTCAACAGCAACTGCACGATCTCGTCGATGGACAGGTCTGGCGCGCGGCTATCCACCAGCCCGACTTTGCCGCTTTTAATCAAGTTCGAGAGGGTGGCGTTCTGGGAGTGATTAGGGCGCTGCTCGAACACGGCGATCACGCCGTTTTCACCGTTTCGCGCGCCCTCAGCGAGAAAAGATGCCGCGAGAATGCTTTTTCCAGAACCCGACGGGCCAGCGACCAGTAGGGAATAACCGCGCGGTAGACCACCACCGAGCATTTCGTCGAGCTGCGGCACACCCATTCCCAAGCGTTTAATGGGGAACTCCAGCGGGGCTTCGACCGAATTGTAGGGCGCAGGGGCAAATACCTTGATTCCCGATGAGGCGATGCGGAAAGTGTGCAGACCCGGCAGCGTTGGCTGGCCACGCATCTTCATGATTTCCATCTTGCGCACCATGGAATTGCGTTGAACGCTCTGGCGCAGCCAGATCAGCCCGTCGGCCACGGTGAAAATAGGGTTGGTATCGGTTTCGGTGAAATACTCGCCGATCAGGAACGTCGTGGCCTGCCAGGTGGTCATCAACATGCCCAGTTGCTGGACGAACTGCGGCAAGTTGTTATTCGGGTTGTCCTGAGTCTGGCTGGCCAGCACCACCGAGCGAAACGAGTCAACGAACACCAGCGCCGGGGTGTGCGCCTCCACCTCACTGACAATGCGTCGCAGCACTTCGTCCAGATCTCCGGCCAGGGTGTCGTCGGCCAGGTTGACGTAGCGGATCGAATGATTGATCGCGTCGCTGTCGAAGAAATCGAACTGCTGCTGATAGCGCAGCATCTTCAGTGGCGGCTCACCCAGCACGGTAAAAAACAGTGCCGGACGCTCGGGGGTCGCCAGGGCGAACATCATCTGGTGCGCGAGGGTGGTCTTGCCGCAACCGGGCGGGCCGGCGATCAGGTTGAACGAAAACTCCGGCAACCCTCCGCCCAAGACCTCGTCCAGTCCTGGCACGCCGGTGGCCAAGCGGTTGATAGTCACTTTGCTGCTCATGGCGAATTTTCCTGCGAAGGGGTGTCGCTCAAAGAAGAATCCCACACGCCACGAAGCAAACGTGCGGTAAGCGAGGGTCCGATCAGCGTGGTCAGCAACTCATAGAAGGTGGTCAGCAGCATTTCACCGAAAAACCGCGCATCGGCTTCGCTTTGCTCAACAAGCACTGAATTCAGAGCGGTCAGAACCAGGCCGGGCGGCACCTTGTTGCAGGCGCTGGTCAGGCGCGGATGAGCGGCCCCACACAGATGCAGGCTGCGGCGATACAACGCGACAACCCCTTGCTGACCAATCACAGGGGTCAGGGCCGCTTCTACATCCTGCAAAATGGACACGATCGCGTGGGCGATCTTTGCAATGTCAGCGTTGGGACCAACGCGGTGCGCCAGAGAAGCTACGATCTGACGGCTCTCTTCGCTTAGCGTGGACATGGCTAACTGATATCCGATGGGCAGGTATCGATAGTACACCCTCGGGGGCGTTATCGAGACGCTATTGGGCAAAACCGTGCAATGGCGCCCCTTCAAGCACTGGATTGAACCCGTGGCGAGAGAGCTTACTCCCTCGCACGAGAGATCTTAGGTGCACAGCGTAGCCGCCAATCCAGGCTATCGCTTGATCAACGCCAGGCGGGCGCCTGAAGCCGGCCAGAAAAAACCCTACCCCCTTTTGACTTTGAAGCGCCCCAGCACGCGCTGCATCAGGGATGCTCGCTCCGACAGATCCTTGGCCGCCACCGCGCACTCTTGTGAGTTGGACTGGTTTTTCTGCGTCACTTCATCGATCTGTTCCAACCCGATGCTGGCCTGCTGCAAACCTGACGCTTGCTCGCTGGAAGCTTGATAGATCAACGAAACCAGGTTGGAAACAGCACTGGTTCCGCTGACGATGTTTTTCAACGATTCGGCGGTCCGGCCTGCGATGATCATGCCGCGTTGCGTTTTGCTCGAAGAGTCGGCGATCAGTGCAGCCGTCTGCTGGGCGGCCTCGGCGCTGCGCGCGGCCAGGCTGCGTACCTCATCCGCCACCACAGCAAAACCACGCCCCAGCTCACCTGCCCTGGCGGCTTCGATAGCCGCGTTCAAAGCCAACAGATTGGTTTGTGCGGCGATGTTATCGATGGTGGTGATGATTGCGGTAATGTCTTTGCCCGAATTGTCGATTTCGGCCATGGCGGCAATCAGCTCACTCATCAATTTGTCGCTTTCCCCAGCATCGGCCCGTGATGCCTGGGATTGCTCGTCGGCTTTCTTGGCGTTTTCGGCATTGTCCCGGGTCTGTGCGGCCATTTGCGTCATCACCGCGCTGATTTCAGTGATGGACGAGGCAGAATTGGACGCCCCATCGGACAATGACTGGCTCAGATCGGTGACCTGGGCCGAGCTGCCGGTGATCTGGGTGGCGCTGGCCTGAACCTCGCCAATCAGTTGGTTCAGATTACCCACCATCTTCTCCAGTGACTTGCCAAGGGTATCGTGGGGTGAGGACAACCGGACCTCCAGGTCCAGATCACCTTCGGAGATGCGCTCGGCTACCCTGACCTGCCGTTGCAGGCTTTCAGACATGTCGTTAAGCGCGACAGACAACTGACCTACTTCGTCCTCGGATTTCTGCACCAGGCGACGCGAGAAATCCCCCAGGCTGATGTTGGCTGCCAAGGCGGCGGCTTCGCGAATCGGCCCAACGATTTTTGCGGCGGCAAACCATAGGGCAACCAGCGCCAATAACGAAACGCCCAGGCCAACCGACACTTGCCAGATGCTGTTGCTGATACTGCGCGCCTGTAACTCCTGTTCCAGGGCAATGGCCTGAGCCATGACCACCGCCTTTGGCAGACGAATCAGCACCGCCCAGGGTTTGCCAGTGCGCCCCAGCTCAATGGGCATCAGCACTTCGATGTGCTGGGTGTGCGGATTGAGCAGACCGTCACCACGACCACTCTGGATATCGCGCAGCACTTTCTCCCAAGACTCAGGCAACAAGGCCTTGATGGGCTGGCCAATCAGGTCGGTCCGCTGACTGTCCGCGACCACCAGCCCCTGGTTACTCAGGATCGACACGGTGCCCTTGCCACCGTAAAGATCGGCCGACATCTGCTCGCTGAGTTTCTGGATAAAGTCGATGTCGAAGTCAGCTCCGACCACACCGTAGAACTTGCCATTGGATACGATCGGTACCGACAACGTCGTCAGCCATACGTTTTTGCCCTGAACCACATAAGGAATGGGGTCCAACACGCTTTCCTTCAGCGTGTCACGTGGGCCGCTGTACCATCCCCCTTTGGGTACACCGTTGGGGTGACGCTCCGGGGAGTCATACTCGACCAACGGTTGTACCGCCACATGTCCGCCAGCGCTGCGCGTCCAGTAAGGCGTGAAGCGCCCTGTCAACGGATTACTGCCGTCCGGTACATTCCGGAACTCAAGATCCTGGCCATCCAACGCATCCGGTTCCCAGCAGGAGTAAGTGCCATTGAAGTCAGGGTTATCTTTGAGAACGCTGAGCAATACCGTGTTGATCTGTTCACGTCCCAACGCCAAAGGGCTTTGCGCAGCCTTGCTGGAGGCAAAGGTATTGGCCATGGTGCGGGCCGCATCCAGCGCATTTTGCAACTTGGCCTGAATGGCATTGGCACGCGACTCGGCCAGGTTCTGAATCTCCCGGATCGTTGATTTTTCAACCAGCGCCGAGACTTCGGTCGCCACATATTGTTCATTGGCCCTGGCGGTAAAGATCCCGTAAATCACCAGGCTGGTTGATGAAACAAACAGGCATACGCCTGCCGTGACACAAATGCGTGCCTGCAACGACTTGAACTTCATATCTTCCCCTGCCTGATTCTTTTTATTGCCAACGTTTAAGACGACCGCCTCAAACTTGTGCACGACACGGCAAATAACAATCGATCACGGCTGCTTCCACCGTCCACGGGGCAATCGCCTTCACGGGCACGGCGGTACAGCTACTTTTATAAGTATTTGAAGCGTGGCAGGTTCGGGCGTGAGTCACCTCACCAGAAGGGTGAAGGTATTCAGATCAAGAGCCGAAGGCCTTATGCCCCAGGGCATAAGAGCGGCGGGTGGAAAGAATGTGGAAACCTGCTTTCCGGTCACCCCAGCGGACCCCCTTGAAGATTGCCGCAGCGTCCATTCAATCCATCAACCACACCCGCAAATTAACATGGCCGACGTTTATACAAAATCAAACTTAAGACTTATACAAAACGGTACTTTAGTCGTGATTCCAGGCGGCTGATCAAGTCACTCTTGTCGGCGTTTTTTCAACGCTTTGAAATTCAGTTGTTTGACTAGGACTGGCGGGGGTTAACTCGCCCCGCCGGTGGGCACACGTCAGTTTTTTCTGCTGTTGGGCAGAAAGATCGCCAAGACCCCAAACAACGGCAAAAACGAGCACAACCAATACACATACTCGATGCCCCGGATGTCCGCCAGATGCCCCAGCAGCGCGGCGCCAATCCCGCCAAAGCCGAACATCAAGCCAAAGAACACCCCAGCAATCATTCCGACATTACCCGGCACCAGTTCCTGGGCATACACCACGATGGCCGAAAATGCCGAGGCCAGGATGAAGCCGATGACCACGCTGAGGATGCTGGTCCACAGCAGATCAACGTGAGGCAGAATCAGGGTGAACGGTGCCACGCCAAGGATCGAGAACCAGATCACCGCTTTACGCCCGATCCTGTCGCCTATCGGACCACCAAAGAAGGTCCCGGCCGCCACAGCGCCAAGGAACAGGAACAGATACAACTGCGAGGACGCCACCGACAGGTCGAACTTCTCGATCAGGTAGAACGTGAAGTAGCTGGTGAAACTGGCCATGTAGAAATACTTGGAGAACACCAGCAAGCCCAGCACCGCCAGTGCATTCAAGACCCGGCCCTTGGATAAACCGTGAGTAGCCGCCTGACCTTGCTTGAGCTTGAACAGGTTCAGGTGGTTGGCGTACCAGCGGCTGATGCGGTACAGCACGAACAGCGCAAACAGTGCGAACAACCCGAACCAGGCCACATTGCCTTGCCCATATGGAACGATGATCGCCGCCGCCAGCAAAGGGCCGAAAGCAGAGCCGGCGTTACCACCAACCTGAAACGTCGACTGCGCCAACCCATAACGCCCGCCCGAGGCCAAGCGTGCGACTCGCGAGGCTTCAGGGTGAAAGGTCGAGGAGCCAATACCGATCAGACCGGCGGCCAGCAGAATCATGGCAAAACTGCCAACCATCGACATCATCACGATCCCGATCAGCGTGCATACCGTACCGGCCGGCAGCAGCCAGGGCTTGGGGTGTCGGTCCGTGTGATAACCCACCCAAGGCTGCAGCAGTGATGCCGTCAACTGAAAGGTCAGTGTAATCAGGCCAACCTGGGTGAAGGTCAGCCCATAACTGGCCTTGAGCATCGGGTAAATGGACGACAGTACCGCCTGAATCAGGTCGTTGATCAAATGCGCCAACGCCACGGCTCCGATGATGCGCATGACCAACGGGCTGCTTTGGGGTGCGGCAGGGATAGACGCGGTATCGACCTGGGTATCGCTGATAGCCATGGGAGTTTCCATACGGGTTGGGCACGGGAAGCGGATTCATCAATGTGCCATTTTTCGGTGCAACAAGGCTATCCCCTTAGCTTGCTATCGACTTGAAATATTGTTAGCGAACACGGTAATAGCGCAACGCCATGGTCTGAATCTTGCCTTGTTAACGGTCTACAACGCGGCCCCTTACAAAGGGGACCGAGAATGGGAAGTTTCGCTACAGAGCCAGCCTACAGAGCGGGCCTGGACAAACTTTCGAGGCCTTTTAAAAGGGCACCCGTTTTGGCATTGCGCCAAAAACGCACAAAAACAGTGCAAGGGTGCTCAGGGGAGTATGGGCATGCAGGCTTTTCTATCACCGGGAATCAGATTGCTGGGGCGGTTCGGCTTTGCCCGAAAATTTCAGCTGTTGTTCCTGCTTTTCATCCTGCCACTGATGGGCAGCCTGTGGATCATCGGCCAAGACTATCGCGACAAACTCAGCCTGATTTCCGAAGAACGCGCCGGGGTTCGCCAATTGCTGGCCCTGGATAACCTGGACAACCTGCTCGCCGCCCAGCGCAACCGCGCGGCCCGTTGGCGAGCCACGGAAACCAATCGACAGGCAACACCCGCGACACTTGCCGCGATGGCGGCGTTCGATGCCGTGCAGCCGGCCCTCAACCAGGCTGCCAATGACCTGGGTAGCACCTTGCAAACCGAGGGTGCCGAAGCCGACACACTCGCCCGCTACCAAACGCTGCAAACCAGTCTCAATGGCCTTGATTCAAAAAGCCTGGGCACCGTAGGTTGGTGGCCGGACGGCTATGACCGCTTCACCGCGGCCTTGAGTGCCTTGCAAGCCTTGCGCGAACAGATCGTCATGGACAATCGCCTGACCCTCGCCTCCTGGCTGGAAACCTATCTGCTGACCCAGATCTCGACCCAACAGTCGCCCGACCTGATAGAGCGGGTCGGACGCCTGGCCAGCGTTGGCCAGGCCTCAGTCGTGTCGGGGCAGTTCACCCTGCAAAGCCGCCTGCAATTACGCGACCTGCGCAGCCGGATCGGCGACGCCCGGGATCAACTGGTCAAAACCGGTGGGGTGCTGCAAGCACACCTGCCCAGCGAACTGCAAACCTGGGCCGGACAATTCCAGAACAGCCTAAAGCATCTGGACGCTGGCCTGAAAGTACTGGATGAAGGGGTGTTCGGCGGTTCCATCAACCTCAAGCCGGAAGACTTCGAGAAGCACATGGATGCCCTTCTGGCGGACTTGGCGACTCTGCGCCAGCAGTCTCTGACCGCCCTGGACGCACGACTGGACCACTACCACACCTCAGCTATCCGTCAGTTCACGCTGGTGGCCACGGTGCTGGGCTGCCTGTTACTGGCCGCCCTCTACCTCTTCGTTTGCCTGCAAGCGTCCATCCGCCATAGCGCCAGTGGTATCACATTGCTGGCCGAAGCCCTGCGTGACGGCAACCTCAGCCTGCAAGTACCGGTGCAAGGACGCGACGAACTGGCGGCCATCAGTACTGCCCTCAACGTCGCAGTGGTGCAGTTGCGCAACAGCCTGTTAGGTGTGGACCACGAAACGTTGCAGTTGAGCAATGCCGTGCGCACCCTCAACACTCACTCCAGCGGCGCCCTGGGGGAAGTCGAAGCCCAACAGATACAGATCAGCCAGATCGCGGCCGCCGCGACGCAACTGGCCGCCACCTCTCAAGGGGTCGCAAGAAGCTGTGAGCAGGCTTCCGACAGCGCCCAGCAGACCCGCCGCATCGCCGCCGACAGCAGCCGCGACAGTCAACGCACCACGGCGAGCATCCAGCAACTCAACCAGCGGCTCAACGAGACCGCCGCCGCGTTGGGCCGGGTCAGCGAACAGGGACAACAGATTCAGGTAGTGGTCGACACCATCCGTGGCGTGGCCGAGCAGACCAACCTGCTGGCCCTCAATGCCGCCATCGAAGCCGCTCGCGCCGGGGAACAAGGCCGTGGTTTCGCGGTGGTGGCCGATGAGGTACGCAGCCTGTCGCAACGCACCCAGTCCTCCACCCAACAGATTGCTGGCACCGTCGACAGTTTGCGCGCCACGGTCAACGAAGCCGTCAGCCTGATGGAAGCCGCGTGCGGCCAGGCCCAGACCGATGCGCAAGCCGTTACCGGCCTTGGCGAACGACTGGGAGAAATTGCCAGCGCCGTGCAGAGCGTCACCGACACCTTGGCGCAAATCGCCACCGCCGTGGACGAACAAGCCAGCACCGCCGACGAGGTCAGCGGCAATATCCAACAGGTCGACCAGGCGGCCATGCGATTGCTTGAAGGGGCACGAGCCGTGAACCTCGCGGCGGATACGTTGAGCCAGGGCAGCCAGGCTCTGAGCGCCAACACGGGGAGATTTCAACTCGGTTGACGGGTATTTGCAGCGAGGATGGATAAGCGGTTGAAAGCGCTGAGAAATATTTCAGATTTACGCTTGACACATCTTCGTTACCGGCGAATAATGCGCGCCACTTGGCTACATAGCTCAGTTGGTTAGAGCATAGCATTCATAATGCTGGGGTCCGGGGTTCAAGTCCCTGTGTAGCCACCAAGTACTAAAAACGGCTTATCGAAAGATAAGCCGTTTTTTTATGCCTCGATAAAAGCGTTCCCTCAACTTCGCGCTGATTTGCGCCAGACGCCTCCCATCGCTACAGTCGTTCCCTATCCCCTGGCCCACGGACGGAGCGACACATGCTTGCAGATCTGAAACCCAATCTTCATCGCCTGTCAGCCGTTTCGCTGCTGGCTGTCGCCCTGGCCCTGGTTGCCTGTAAAGCCCCGCCCTCCTCCACAACCCCAGCATTGCCCATCGCACCGGAGATCGCCTCCGGCTACCGCACAGACTTGCAGACCCGCCACGCCGACAAGCACATGGCCGCGGCGGCCAACCCGTTGGCGGCCGAAGCCGGGAGGCAGATGTTGCGGCGCGGCGGTTCAGCCATCGACGCGGCGATTGCCATGCAGGCGGTGCTGACCCTGGTGGAGCCGCAGTCCTCCGGAATCGGTGGCGGTGCATTCATCGTGTTGTGGGACGGCAAGGCCGTACGCACTTACGACGGTCGCGAAACGGCACCGGCCGGTGCCACCGAGAGACTTTTCCTGCAAGCTGATGGCAAACCCATGCCGTTTACCGCCGCGCAGATAGGCGGCCGTTCCGTGGGCACACCGGGCGTGTTGCGGGCGCTGGAACTGGCCCATCGCAAACATGGCCGACTTGAATGGGCCACGCTGTTCGAACCGGCCATCGCGTTGGCCGAACAGGGTTTTGCGATCTCGCCCAGGTTGCACTCGATGATTGCGGCCGACGCATCCTTGCCGGGGTCGCCGGACATGGCCGCCTATTTCCTGAACGCCGATGGCAGCCCGAAAGCGGTCGGTACGCGGCTGAAAAATCCCGCTTTGGCCGAGGTGCTCAAGCGCATCGCCAGCGAAGGCCCCGACGCCTTGTACAAAGGGCCCGTGGCCGAAGAGATCGTCGCCAAGGTGCAAGGGCATGCCAACCCCGGCAGCCTGTCATTGAATGATCTTCAGGGCTACGCCGCCCGGGAGCGTGCGCCGCTTTGCACTGACTACAAGCGCTGGCAAGTCTGTGGCATGGCGCCCCCGTCTTCGGGCGGGATCGCCGTGGCGCAGATCCTCGGAACCTTGCAGGCACTGGAACAACGCGACAGCCGCACGGCTCTCACGTCCTTGAAACCCGTCAAGACTGAGAAACCCGCCGGCATTGAGCCGACGCCCGAAGCAGTGCATCTGATCTCCGAAGCCGAACGCCTGACCTACGCCGACCGTGCGCTGTATGTCGCTGACTCGGACTTCGTCCCCGTGCCGGTCAACGGCCTGGTCGATCCCGGTTATCTGGCCAGCCGCGCGAGCCTGATCGGTCCACGCAGCATGGGCATCGCCAAACCCGGCACACCACCGGGCGTCCAGGTGGCCTACGCCCCGGACCGTTCGCCCCTGCGCATTTCCACCTCGCAAGTAGTGGCAGTGGATGACCAAGGGGGAGCCGTGTCGATGACCACTACGGTGGAGTCAGCGTTCGGCTCACACCTGATGGTCCGGGGTTTCATGCTCAATAACCAGATGACCGACTTCTCGTTCATACCCGAAGAAAACGGGCAAAAGGTCGCCAACCGCGTCGAACCCGGCAAACGCCCCCGCTCGTCCATGGCGCCGACCCTGATCTTCGATCGCCAGAGCGGTGAACTGTTGGCCGCGATCGGCTCACCGGGCGGCTCCCAAATCATCGAATACGTCGCCAAGTCAGTGATCGGCCTGCTGGACTGGAACCTGGACCCGCAAACCGCCATCAACCTCCCCAACTTCGGCAGCCGCAACGGCCCCACCGAACTGGAACAGGGTCAATTCAGCCCAACGCTGATCCAGGCGTTGAAAGACAAAGGCCATGCCGTGAGCGAAATCGACATGACCAGTGGGACCCAGGCGATCGTCCGAGTCCGCGATGCCCAGGGCAAAACCTCACTGGCCGGTGGGGCGGACCCGCGGCGTGAGGGTCAGGCCCTGGGGGATTGAGCGTCGCGGCTATCCGGACGGTTTGCGAAGTCGCGTCGCCGGCCATCGCGAGCAGGCTCGCTCCCCCAGGAGTCAGACCTTGGGGGCGTCGCTCTGCGGTTGGTAAATCAGCAGATCGGCAGGCTGACATTGCAGATAGCTGCAAATGGCTTCGAGGGTTGCCAGGCGAATACCCTTGACCTTTCCTTGCTTCAACAAGGAAAGGTTGGCTTCCGTAATGCCTATCGCGGCGGCCAGGTCCTTGGATTTAACCTTGCGCGTCGCCAGCATCACATCAAGTTGAATAACGATAGGCATGGGGATCTCAAACGAAAGTTCGGTTTTCTGAATCGACTTCACTGGCCCGGGACAATATACGGGCAATGATTGCAATGCAGGCAGCAAGAAACAACGCGACAAAGGACGGAGCGGTAACGCTGAGGGTGAGCAATCGCTGGCCGACCGGTGCGTTGATCGTCACCAGCAGGCTGAGAAACGGCTCACACAGGAAATCCAGCAGCACCCACAGCGCCACGGCGCGACCTACCTTCCCCAGGCAAACGGCTGCTTCGCTGGAAAAGTACTCGCCTTGAGCATATCGCTGGAACAACTGCCGCAGATGGGCCAGCCCAAACGCCAGTGCCAGCAGCGGTATGCTCGACAGCAGCATTGCGCCAAGGCATTGCCAGCCAGTCAATCGCATAGCCTCTGCTGACAAGCTCGACAGCTGTCGCTCGGTCAGGGCAAAGCCCAGACCATATTCTGCAGCAACGTCAGGAAACAACCAGACACCGGCGTTGAGGACCATCATCGTAATAATGAAGACAAGGGTTATGACAGCCATGCGCTGGCTGTACAGGGCGAGACGATTCGAAGACATGGGAGGCTCCACAGAACAAAGGAAGCGCAAACCATAGCGTCGAAATTATCGCAAAACAATAATTAATATGTAAAAAACGATAATAACAAATCAAGTCGACAACTGATTGGCAAACTGACTCACGGCATCGACCACCTTCTTCGCTCCATCCTGAATCTCGACGATCACCGTCCCCGCCTCCGCTGCCAGGGCCAGGCCCTGTTCGGCCTGGTGCTGGCCGTCGGTCATCAGTGCCACGGCGTTGCGGGCCATGTCCTGATTCTGGCGAACCACGCCGACGATCTCATCAGTGGCCTGACTGGTACGCGACGCCAGTTGCCGCACTTCATCGGCCACCACCGCGAAGCCCCGGCCCTGCTCACCGGCCCGGGCGGCTTCGATGGCCGCGTTGAGCGCCAACAGGTTGGTCTGTTCGGCGATGCCGCTGATGGTCTTGACGATGGTGCCAATCACCAGGGATTGCTCATTCAAGGCCTCGATGCCTTCGCCGGCGGTTTGCATATGCCGGGCCAGGTCGCGCATCACGCCCACGGCCTGGGTCACCACGGCAGTGCCGCGCTGGGCGCTATTGTCGGTTTGCAGCGAGGTGCTGTAGGCAATGCCGGCCGCCTCGGCGACGGCTTTTTCCTGGTTGACCTGATCGGTGATGTTCGTGGCGAACTTGACCACTTTGTACAGTCGCTCGTTGGCATCGACCACTGGGTTGTAAGAGGCTTCCAGCCAGACCTCACGGCCGTTGCTGTCCAGGCGTTTGAAGCGACCGGCCACAAACTCGCCGCTATTGAGACGCTGCCAGAATTGCTGGTAGGTGGCGCTGTTGTATTCCTCCGGTTCGCAAAACATGCGGTGATGCTTGCCCTTGATCTGCGCCAGGCTGTAACCCATGGCATTGAGGAAACGATCATTGGCTGTCAGTACGTGACCGCCCAGGTCGAATTCGATCACCGCCGTGGAACGCACCAGCGCACCAATGAGGTTTTCATGCTCGCGCGACGCCTCGATGGTACGAGTCAGGTCGCTGGAATACATCGAGAAATAGCGGATTCGCCCATCAGTCGCCCGTACCGGTTGGAGGATCGAACGCAACCAGGCTTCCTTACCGTTGCCCCGGAGCAGCCGTACGGCGCCAGAGAAATGCTCGCCTCGAGTCAGCGCCGTCTTGAAACGCAACTGGAACTCATTGGATTTCAGGTAAGCCGGCACCAGCTCTTCGACGGACCGACCAATGAGGTCCTGACCCTTGTAATGCATTTCGTCGAGGAAATTCTGATTGACCGTTTGCACCCGCCCGTCGGCATCCAACGTGAGGGCCAGCATCTCGCGGTCCAGGCTCTCCTTCACCTGCATAAGGCTGGACAGTTCCTGGCGAAGAGCCGAAAGCTCCTGCTTCAAGCGTTTGTTGAACATGGGCATGCTCCGAGAGCAGGAGAGTTAGGTGGCCTGTTCTCTTGCCATCGGCTCGCCGATTTTTTTCTAAAGAGCACCACAGGCCGCTTCTGAAAATAATCCTGCGCGCTCGCGAACCCGGATTAACCTCCATGGTCACTGGAGTGTTCCAGTGTTGGCGCCTGACCGCCAAGACCAGGCCGCTCCCAATTCCCATAACCATAAAAACCGAGGTAATTGCCGTGACCACCGACATCCAAGACAGCCGTTCCGCCCGCTTCGCCTTGCGCTGTTCCAGTTTTGCCGAGCGCTGGTTCCCCGATTCCTGGGTGTTTGCCGCACTGGCGGTACTGGTAGTAGCGGTGGCGACACTGTTTATCGGCGCCAAGCCTACGGCCGCTGCCATGGCGTTCGGCGATGGCTTCTGGAGCCTGATACCGTTCACCATGCAAATGGCCTTCGTGGTGATCGGCGGTTACGTGGTCGCCAGCTCGCCGCCCGCTGTCAAACTGATCGATCGCCTGGCCCGCATCCCGAAGAACGGCCGCTCTGCGGTGGCCTGGGTCGCGCTGATCTCCATGGTCGCGTCGCTGCTCAACTGGGGTCTTTCCCTAGTATTTGGCGGTTTATTGGTACGTGCCCTGGCCCGTCGCACCGATCTGAAAATGGATTATCGCGCCGCCGGCGCCGCCGCTTACTTGGGCCTGGGCGCGGTGTGGGCACTGGGTTTGTCTTCGTCGGCAGCGCAATTGCAGGCCAATCCGGCCAGTTTGCCACCGTCGATCCTGTCGATTACTGGGGTCATTCCGTTCACCCAGACCATTTTTCTCTGGCAATCCGGGGTGATGTTGCTGGCGTTGATCGTGATCTCGCTGATCGTGGCCTATGCCACCGCTCCCGGCCCGAACAGTGCCCGTGACGCCGCCGCCTGCGGGATAGACCCTAGCTTCAGCATGCCGGCGTTGCAGCCTCGCACCCGCCCGGGAGAGTGGCTGGAACATAGCCCGCTGCTGACCATTGCCCTGGCGTTGCTGGCCGCCGGCTGGTTGTTCCACGAGTTCTCGACCAAACCTGCGATAAGCGCCATCTCCGGGCTTAACACTTACAATTTCCTGTTCCTGATGCTTGGCGCGTTGCTGCATTGGCGGCCGCGCAGCTTTCTCGATGCCGTGGCGCGCGCGGTGCCGACCACCACCGGCGTACTGATCCAGTTCCCGCTGTACGGCTCGATTGCCGCGCTGCTGACCACGGTCAAGGGCAGCGACGCCCAGACACTTGCCCATCACATATCCACCTTTTTCGTACAGATCGCGTCCCACGATACCTACGCCGTGTTGATGGGCGCCTACTCGGCGGTGCTGGGCTTTTTCATTCCATCGGGAGGCGGCAAATGGATCATCGAAGCCCCCTACGTCATGCAGGTGGCCAATGATCTGAACTATCACCTGGGGTGGGCGGTGCAGATCTATAACGCCGCCGAAGCGCTGCCAAACCTGATCAATCCGTTCTACATGCTGCCGTTGCTGGGGGTGTTGGGGCTCAAGGCCCGGGACCTGATCGGTTTCTCCTTCGTGCAATTACTGGTTCACACGCCATTGGTGCTGGTGCTGCTGTGGGCGCTGGGGACGACATTGTCTTATCTGCCACCGGTGATGCCATAAAGCCATAAAAAAGGGCCGATATTTTCGTCGGCCCACTTTTTCTTCGCTCCGGTCTGTTTCAGTATGGCTACACCCTGTTCGAGGGGTCCACACGCTGAAAAGGATCTGAGCATGTCCAAACTCGCCGTACTTTCTCTTGCCACCCTGGCCTTCAGTGCCGCCACCCACGCCGCCGACATCGACGTATACCTTGGCAGTACCGAACGCGTCACCCGTCTCTTCGCTTATCCCAATAACTGCAACGTCATTTGCTTTCGCGACTGGACGCTGGAACAGACCGTCGAGCATTACCTGAGCCAAAGTGTGCAACGTGATGGCTACAGCACGGCCAAGGTCAGCGTCAAACGCGATAACGATAAAGTCTATGCCAGCATCAGTGGGGTGCCGAAGGGTTACGGTCAACCACTGACTGCGCTGCTCGACGCCGGTGACCTGGCGTACAACGGCGCCAGCAAACTCAACAGCGATAACAAATGGGCCTACGACTGGTACCTGTTCCTGCCGCTGGGCATGGCTTTGGAGAATCGCAAGAGCATCGAGCTGCTGCACTTCCCGCCGGATTACTCCCTGACCCAGGCGCAGGATTACCTGGAATCGGCCACCACCGATCGCTGGGCCACGCTGCTGACCGCCAACGGCATCGCCGCCGAACAGACCCCGGCCTACCAGACCATCATCGACATCGCGCCAATCGCCGCCCCATCCGATGCCGGTCAGGCGCTGGGCGGGGTCTACGACTATTTCAACGATTACCAGACCACCATGGTCAAGGAGGTCAGCCAGAACACCAGCGGAGAAACGCTGCCGATGGTGGCCTTCGGCGCTCCCGTGCGGAACTGGATCAAGACACAGTACGGCCAGACCGTGAACGTGCTCGGCCTGGCAACCATTACTCCGTCTGCGGGCGTCAAGGTCCCGGTCCTGGGTTCCAACCACCCGAGCTACATCTGGTACGCCGCCGATCCTGACAGCTACGACGGTGACCAGGCCAAGGCGGATGCGGCAGGTTTGAAAGTCATGGGCCAGGACCTGAGCGCTGCGTGCTGGCAAGCCGGCATGGGCAGCAAACCGGGCACCGATCCGACGGCGCAATTGAACCAATGCACACAGACCTGGCAGGTCACGCAAAAGGAAGAAACCTGTGAGCTGTTCTATACCTCGATCCGCAAGCTGTCTGCGGACGAAGCGGCGAAAAAATGCGCGGAGCCGGCGATCAAATCACAACTTCCACAATTGAAAGTCCCCATGCCAGCGCTGCCTGACGCGGTGTAAACCCCAAGGGCTTTCCCGCGTAAGCCTGCGCTCACGCGGGAAAGCGCCTTTGGCTCCTGTCAGAGTCGACAGTAGATGTCGTTTCACGGTTGCGCGAAGCTGGGCAGGTTTCAACGACCGCTGGCAGGATCGCCAGCGCCAGAAGGCCGAGCGTCCTACGGGACAGGGACCGTCATGACCACCCTCATTGTAGACAACGCTTTCTCAGCGAGCCGGGACGGCATCTATCCCGAGAAACAACTCAGCACGCGCATGGGTTATCCATCCAGGCGCGATTTCGAAGTGCGCCAGACGACTAACGGCCGCGGCAATGGCATCGTCGCCCGCAGGCGGTTTGCGCCGTTGGAAAGGATGTGCAGGGTATCGGGGCTGATCGTGAGCCGACGACGCCTGCATACACTGCAGATCCTGCCGGACATCCACATGTATGACCCGCGCTTCACCGGATTGCTGCAGCACTCCTGCAGCCCGAATGTTTTCCTGGACATGAGCGAACTGTGGTTATGGGCGCTGACCAGCATCGAGGCAGGTGACTGCCTGACGATGGATTACGCCAGTACCGAACAGAAACTGTATCGACAGTTCGCCTGCCGGTGCGGTTCGTCCAACTGTCATGGCTGGATCACAGGCTATGACGAACCGCCCAACGAGCGAGGGATGAAATTCCTGAGGCACTGGCGTCGCCGCTGTCATCGCGACTGAATGAGCCGAATCAGGGCGCGTCGACCGGGCGCAACCGATACTGCGGCGGCAACTGCTCGAAACCGCTGATCGTCGTATCCAGGCTTTTCCAGCGGCCGTCCTTGATCCCGTAGATACAGCCGTGGATCGACAGTTTCTGCCCGCGATGCCAAGCGTTCTGCACGATGCTGGTATGGCCGACGTTGGCCACCTGCTGGATCACGTTGAGCTCGCATAAGCGATCCACGCGCTCTTCTTCGGTCGGCAATTGGGCCAACGTTTCGCGGTGCTCGTAGTAGAGGTCGCGAATCGAGCGCAGCCATCCGTCGATCAGTCCCAGTTGACGATCCTGCATCGAGGCTCGCACACCGCCACAGCCGTAATGCCCGGTGACCAGGATATGTTTGACCTTGAGCACGTCCACCGCGTACTGGATCACCGACAGGCAGTTGAGGTCGGTGTGCAGCACCACGTTGGCCACGTTACGGTGCACGAACAGATCGCCGGGCAGCATGCCGACGATCTCGTTGGCCGGCACCCGCGCATCGGAACAGCCGATCCACAGATACTCAGGGGTTTGCTGACGGGCCAGCTTGGAAAAGAAGTCAGGATCTTCCTGCTTGATCGCATCGGCCCAGCGTGCGTTGTTATCAATCAGATCTTGTAATTCGTTCATGCTATCTAGCCCTCGAGAATAGTGCGCAACTTTGACAGACGACCGCCTGTCGAGGTCACGTCCAGAATGCCGTTGGAATTCTCGCCACGGCTGTGGGTCCACCCAGTAAGCCCCACAGTATGAGGAATTGCCATGAATGATTCACGACGCCCTTTCGACGCGGTGCAACCGGAACCCATCGACGATAACGAAGACCGCATGGGCTCGATGCATGAACTGGAATTCGACGAACAAGAGCCCAGTGCGAAAATCGGTGACGAACTGCCGGAAAACGAACGCGAGCAGTTGATGCCTCGTGAACGCGTGCGTGAAGCCGGGCTGACAGGGGCCTCGATGGATGATCACGAAGCCACCGACGACGACATGAGCCCGGAAACGCTGATCCGCGAAGACGGCGCCCGGGACGCCCATGAAGCCGGCGACGATGGGCAGGCCGACTGGGATCTCAGCGTGGTGGATGAAGATGATATTGGCGGGGGCGACGGTTTGGATGAAGCGGAAATGGCCGATATCGACCCACTGGATGGCAAGCGCTGATCGCAAGATCCGAGTTCACCGCAGATCCCCTGTGGGAGCGGGCTTGCTCGCGATGGCGGTGGGTCAGGTTGCATTAATGTTAAATGTGCTGCCCTCATCGCGAGCAAGCTCGCTCCCACATGGGGGCACGTGCAATTCAATCGACCAAAGTACAGGCCATGACCACCGCATCTTCGCGTCCGCCCACCGCAGGGTAATAGTCGCGCCGCCGGCCAATTTCATTGAAGCCGTAGCGCTCATACAACCGGAAGGCCGTGCGATTACTGTCACGCACTTCCAGGAAGCACTCCCGAGCCTCGGCCTTGTAGGCAATGGACATCAAGTGCTCCAGCAGGCGCAAACCCAAGCCACGCCCCTGGTTTTCCGGTTTGACGGTGATGTTGAGCAGATGCGCTTCATCCAGGATGATCTGCACCACGCCGTGGCCCACTGGCTGCTGGCCTTCGAACATTAGCCAGATCTGGTATTTGCCCAGCCCGTCGAGGAAGATGCCTCGGGTCCAGGGGTGGCTGTAGGCCGCGTATTCGATTTTCAGCACAGCGTCGAGGTCCGCCTCGGTCATCGGGCGGAACGATACAGCGTCACTCATTCGATTCTTTCCAGCGCGCCATCAGCCGGCGCATGGCTTGCCAGACATCAGCCTTGCGCTGTGGCGTTTCCATTAACAATTCCAGGCCGGGCAACGCCCAGGCCGAGCCCAGGCCTTCGACCTGCAGTTCGCGATTGAACGCTTGCGCATCCACCTCGCCAGCAAATTTCACCGCCGGCAGGCCGATCAGCCACAGGCACGCGCAGGGCTCGTCTTCAAGCCGCGCCGAGACAAAACCCTGGACAAAATCGCGTGCCGCTTCCGGCCCCTGGTCCATGGTCCCGCGGGACAACAACGGCCAGCGCACCGGCTCGCCAATGATCTGTGGGCTGTCCGGCAGACCGGCGGCACGCAACATGTCCTTGAGCAACAGATACGCCGGATCGCGGCTTTGAAACGGTTCGCCCGTGGGCAGTTCCACCAGTAGCAGGCAACGCCCTGCCCGCAGCAATTGCAGCGCAAAACGCGGCGGTGCGACGTAAGGTGCCTTGACCGGGGCCGGGGTCTCATCGGCGGCCTCTACCGGTTTGGCGTTGGTGCGGGTCGAAGCCAGGCTCGGGCGCGGAACCTCGATCTTCGGCCGTTCGACCACGGGCGCCACCGGCTCGGCAACCGTCCTGGCCACGGGCGCGGTCACGACCGGCTCGATCTCGATCGGCTCGGGCGTTTCCAGCAGCTCGGCCCGCGACGGGGCGGCGAACGGCAATTCGGTACGCGGCAGCCAGTTGACCACCTGCATGGCGGTCAGATAGGCGCGGCGGCGGGACTCGATAAGCAAGGGTCGGCCACTTGTGGATAACTGAAAGTGGGAGGGATTCTACCGCCCTTCGAGACAGATCGCTTCCCTGTTGAATCAATAGTTGAGCGATTCAACCGACAGTCCGTCTCAGGGGTGAATCGCAACCGGCCTGATGCAGTACAATCGCCCCTTTTAATTGCCAACCCGACGGCCATTGCGATGATCGAACCCAAGCGCGTCTTGCGCGCCCTCGCTGAACACTGGGCATTGCTGGAACCTTTGTGCGAGCACTTCGACCAGGGCACCCTGAGCCTCAACGAATTGCGTTCACAATTGGCCGCCCAACAACTGGACAGCACGCCCCAGGACATCACCAATCTGCTGGACGTGTGGATTCGCCTGGACATCCTCGTACCGGTGGCAAAAAGCCCGAACCGTTTCGAGCTCAACGCCCAGATCCATGACTTCCTCGCCTACCTGCGCCGCGAACACCGCCTGGGCCTGTGCCTGGAAATCGAAGCTTACCTGCGCCACCTCGAGCGTCTGGCCGGCTACATCCAGGACGCGTTCGACATCCGCGACGGCAACGACCTGGCCCGCCAGCTGCGCCTGCTGGACATGCGTGTGCGGGACGTCCTCAAGAAACTCGCCAACGACGAACAGGCCCTGGTAGCGGTGGCCGAACGGGCCAAGACCAGCGACCGGCAGATTCCGTTGCGCCAGCGCTACGCCGAAGTGCTGGCGACCTGGGACGAATACGTCGAACCAATGATCCAGTTGGTGAACGCCGACGGCGCGTTCGAGCAAGGCGTACGCAAGGTCGAGAATGTGCTGTTGCGCATGCTCACCGAACAGCAGCGCCTCGGCCACCTGGTGGACGACGACATGCTGCTGCGCACCCACGCGCGCATCCTCGAGATGCAGACCAGCGCCCAGTTGACCCTGCGCCATGCCCGTGAGTTGCTGTTGCCGCTGCGCGAAGAGGCCCGCCGCCACAACGCCGTGACCCGTGGCGCCGCGTTGGCCCTGGCCGCCATTCGCCGCAAAGGCCTCGATGCCGTGCCGCAGGCCGCCATGCCGCTGTTCACCCGGCCGCAAAGCACCTTCCTGGGCAGCGCCAGCCAGGTCGAAGCCTACGTGTACGCCCTGGCCCGTTTCGAGCCGAAACCGGCGCGTTTCCCCAAATCCCACAAGACCCACAAGGGTGGCGAGGCGCCGCGCGCGCCGCGCACCGTACGTGAGATGGTCGAGCGTTGCGAAGACGCGCTGCCAATGCCGGACCTGATGAGCTGGTTGCTGGAGCAGGAGCCGGACGGCGCCACCGACGAATTGCTGTACTGGTTCTCCCGCCTGTCGCGGGAAAAACGCTTCAAGCGCGAGCGTCTGGAACGCCGCGACTATCACACTCACGAGCATCAGGTCAGCCTGCGCTCCTTCGCCCTGCTCTCGGCCCGCGACAGCGCCGCCGAGGATTCTGCGAGCATCCCCCATGCATCTTGATCTATCCGAACTGTCCCAGCTGGCGCCGATCTTTCGCGAGCTGTTCAAGGGCTACCACGTCAGCCGCCGTGACCCGGAGCTGTACGCGCAACTGTCCAACTTCCAGGACCAGTACCGCACGCTGTTCAAGGCCCTGGGCTTCGAACTGGTGTGCGATACCCGTGGCTTCTACTACTTCGTGCCAGACCTGGCCGCCGCCGCGGTGAACAAGACTGCCCAACGCTTGGCGCTGTTCACCTTCATTCTCGTCGAGCACCTGGCAGACCAGGGCCGCGACCCGATTGCCGTGCTCGACGGTGGTAGCCTGGGCCGCGATGAATTGCCTTCGTTGCTGGAAAAGTACCGCGACCTGTTCCTTCAGGCCGAAGTGCAGACCCAGGAAGAGCTGGAAGAAAAAATCATGCGCCGCATGACCCAACTGGGTTTTGCCGGCGAAGAGAACGGTGTCTACCGCTTCCTGCCACCGATGCACCGTTTCCTCGACGTCTGCCTGTCGGTCCAGCAGGACCGCGACCTGGCCGCCAGCCTGCACAGCGTGTTGCCGTTGCCTGCGCCGGTACTGATCGACGAAGACAGCGACGAAAAACTGCTGCAGACCGACGATCCGCTGGACCTGAGCCCCTTTGAGGCTGAGAGCGAAGAAGACGCACTGGCCCGTGCCATTGCCGAAGAACAGGAGACCGACGCATGAGCAAGGAACGCTACGGCATCCGCCGCTTTGCCCTTTTGAACACCGCCGGCTACAGCCTGGGCCTGTTCCCGCTGGAAGAACCGCTGTCGGTGTACGGCGCAAACAACCTCGGTAAATCCGCGTCGATCAACGCCTTGCAGTTCCCGATCCTGGCGCGCATGTCGGACATGAGCTTCGGCAAGTACAGCCTGGAGCAATCCCGGCGGTTCTACTTTGCCTCGGACACCAGCTACATCCTGGTGGAAGTCGCCCTGCCCCACGGCCCGCATGTGATCGGTGTGGTTGGGCGCGGCCCTGGCGGCGGTTTTGGCCACCAGTTCTTTGCCTACGCTGGCAAGCTGGACCTGGCCCATTATCAGAAAGACGACACCTGCCTGCGTCAGAAAGAGCTGTTTACAAATCTGGAGCGCGAAGGCCTCAAAGCCTACGAACTCAAGCCCGATGAATTGCGCCGCCTGCTGGTGGGCGGTCATACCTCGATTCCGCTGGACCTGACGCTGATCCCGCTGCGCTCCACCAGCGAGCAAAGCCTCAAGACCTTCCGCGCGCTGTTCATCAACCTGTTGCACATGCGCGAAATTACCGCGGCCAAGCTCAAGCAACTGTTCCTCGACGCGTTCGAGCACAGCCTGCGTTCCGGTAGCGTGGACTACATCGCCGCGTGCGAAGAAGCCTTCCGCGATGTACGACGCATGGAACAGGACTACAACTCCCTGGTGGCCGCCGGTCCATTGGTGGAAGCGCTGGCCAATGGCGTGAAGCAGCGCGATGTCCTACGCGGCAAACTGCATCGCCTGTCACCGTTGCTCGACTCGTTGCTGGGTACTTGGTCGGACTACGCCAGTGCGCGCAAGGAAGAGCTGACCATCCAGGCCGAACACTACCGCAACGAACAGGATTCGTTGCAGAACGACCAGCGCGGCGGCACTCAGGAGCTGATGCGCCTGGAGCGGGAAATCAGCGGTATCCAGCGCTGGCTCGGCGAGCTGTCGGTGCTCAAGAACCGCTTCGCCCTGGTGGATGACGTCAAGGTCCTCGAGCAGCAACTGCTCGCGGCCAAGGATGCTCACGATGAGCTGGCCGGTGCCCTCGCCCAGTCTCGGCAGTTCAGCGCCGAAGACCTGGATGAGCGCCTGCGGGATCTGGAAAAACGCCTGAAGTCGGTCAAGCAGCAACTCGATCACGCCGATAACAACAGCTACGCCCGCCTGCGGGAAGAATTCTCGCAACAGGACGTCGAACGCCTGATGCGCCTGTTCAACAGTGCGCTGTTCAGCCTGCCCCTGGGTGAACACGGTATCGCGCTGGACGAGAACGGCGAGTGGGTCAAATCCATGGAACTGATCCTCGACGGCTTCAAAGGTGAGCGTTTCGAAGTCCCGGGCCTGTCCATCGACCTGTCCCACATCGAACCGCCGGCCCTGCAAGCCCTGGCCGATCGTGCCGCGCTGCGGGACCAGAAAGAACGCCTGGAAAAAGAACTCAAGCAGCTCAAGACCCAACAAGCCGTGGCCGCCGACCGGGCCGCGAGCAAGACCCAGACCGAGGCGCTGTACCAACAGGTGCTGGATGCGCAAAAAGCCTTGGAAGACTTCCGTCGCACGCAGACCCTGAGCGCCGAAGAAGGCGAGAAGCTCGAACAACTGGCGCAGATGGAAGCCGCCCAGGACGAACTCAAGCGCTCCAGCGATGCGTTCACTGAACGTGTCCAGCAACTGTCCGCCAAGTTGCAACTGGTGGGCCGGCAGATCGCCGACATGGAAGCCAAGCAACGCACCCTCGACGATGCCCTGCGCCGTCGTCAATTGTTGCCAGCGGATCTGCCGTTTGGCACGCCGTTCATGGACCCCGTCGACGACTCCATGGATAACCTGTTGCCGCTGCTCAATGACTACCAGGACAGCTGGCAGGGTCTGTTGCGGGTCGATGGCCAGATCGAAGCGCTGTACGCCCAGGTCCGCCTCAAGGGCGTGGCCAAGTTCGACAGCGAAGACGACATGGAGCGCCGCCTGCAACTGTTGATCAACGCCTATGCCCACCGCACCGACGAAGCCTTGACCCTGGGCAAGGCGCGCCGTGCGGCGGTGACTGACATTGCCCGGACCCTGCGCAACATTCGCAGCGACTACGACAGCCTCGAGCATCAACTGGCGCTGTTCAACCGCGAGATCAACAAACGCCAGGTCTCCAACCTGCAGAGTTTCCGGATCGTTCTGGCCCCCAACAAGGAAGCGCTCAAGCACATCGACCAGATCATCCACAGCGCCGGCCAGTACGAGGAAGGCGAGACCCTGTCGGTGTTCGACCTCAGCCAGAGCGCCGAGCAGGACAACAAGAACGAAGAGGCCAAGGAATACCTGGCCCGCCTGGTGGCGGCCAACCACAACCAGCTCGGCCTCAAGGACCTGTTCGAACTGGCCTTCGAGATCACCAAGGTCAACGGCCAGCCAGTGATCCACACCGATATCGATGGCGCGGCGTCCAACGGCACCACGATGACCATCAAGGCGCTGACCAACATGTATTTGTTGCTGCACCTGATGGACCGCGAACAGGCCGGTCGCGTGCGTCTGCCGTACTACCTTGACGAAGCGGCAGACATCGACGAGAAAAACCAGGCCGCGCTGCTGGAAACCAGTTTGCAGCTGGGTTTTGTGCCGATCCTGGCCAGTGTGAAGCCGCAAGTCTGCGCCAGCGTCGCCATCGACCTGGAAGGCGGCAGCGGCCCCAACGGCATCTACATCGACGAGGCAGACTGGAAGTACATCCGCCGTCACGATGCGGTGAAAGCCACGGTGAACGTGCAGGCCGACGAGCCGGAGCTGGATCCGGTTTGAGGTGAACAGCCGGACACAAAAAAGGCCGCGATCCAATGGATCGCGGCCTTTTTCATTGCGGTGGGCTTTTCAGGATCATCGCGAGCAGACTCGCTCCCACAGGTTTAGCGTCGTTCGTGACAATCCGGCAAGACACTCATTGGGTGGGGGCAAATCTGCTCGCGATGGCGGCAGAACAGCCTGACTTCCCCAATCACTTACCCAGCTTGATTTTCGGCGCCCAGGTCAGCCACTCCTCTTCAAACTGATCGAACAACGGGAAGGTCTGTTCCGGTCGCGCCGGGTTGCCCATCCGCTCGCCATCCGGGGTGGCAAAAGCGATGCCCCCCTGGATCAGCGTCTCCAGCGACTCAGTCCGCACTGTCGCACCTTTGAACAACCCGAAGTCCATGCCGAAGCCACTGGTGTTCCAGAACCGCGTGCCGCTACGCACCAGTGGCGCGTACTTGGGCTCGATGAGGATATGGACCAGCACACGGTCCGCCGTCTGGCCCAATTCATAGCCGGTCACCTTGCCCACGGTAATCTCGCGATACGTCACCGGCACGCCGGTCTTCAACGAACCACGGCGAGCGGCGCTCAACACCAGGCTCAGACCGGCTTCAGGGACAGCGTTTTGCGGTGGGCTGGCGAGGGCCACGAAGTTTTTCTGCGGCCCCAGGTTTTTCACCGGTGGCTGTACTTCGATGTACTGCCCGGTCACCAGCGTCTCCAGGTTCGAGGTCTTCATCAGCCCCAGTTCGGGCTTGACCACCCAGAACTGAGAGCCGACCCGAGCAATACGTTCCGGCACTTCGGTAATACGTGCAGTGAGCAGGATGGATTGCATGTCGGCGCTGAGGTCCACGTCCTCGATCTTGCCCACATCCAGCCCTTTGAAGCGGATCGGCGTGCCGCTGCGCAAACCATCGGCACGATCGACCTTGATCGTCACTATTGTGCCTTTCTGTTGCGCGGCTTCGCGGTCCGCATGCAGGCGGAACCGTGGGATGCGCCTTTTCAACGGCACATTGGGTTCCGGCGTCTCGAAAGAAATGCCGCCGGCCATCAGGCTTTGCAGCGATTCGCTCTTGACCTGGATACCCCCCGTCAAACCACCCGTGAGCGTAATCCCACTGGCATTCCAGAACCGGGTCGATCCGTTGACCAGACCTTCGTATTCCTTCTCGATGTGCACACCAATGATCAACTGCTTTTTCTTGCGGGAGAACTGGTAGCTCTGCACCGATCCAACCTTGACCTGTTTGTAGAGAATCGGACTGCCGACCTCCAGCGAGCCCAGATTTTCAGTGAGCAAGACCAGGTGCAGCCCAGGCGAACGCAAGTCCAGCGGTGGCGCCTTTGGCCTGGCTTCAAATTCGCGCTGCGGCGCCCCGCCCTTATCACCGGGCCGTATGGCGATGTAGTTACCTTTGACCAGTGCCTCAAGGCCCGTAATCCCTGCGAGGGAGATGGACGGCTTGACCACCCAGAACTGGGTGCCGGTCACCAGGTAATCTTCAGCCAGTGGATCGAGGGTCAATTCAGCGGTAGCGCTGGACAGGTCCGGATCGACCTTGAGGTTCTTCAGGCTGCCCACCTGGATGCCTTTGTACATCACCGGGGTACGACCGGCCTGCAATCCTTCGAAGTCGCTGAGCTTGACCTTCACGCGGATGCCGGCAGCGGCTGCGTCGAAGTCTTCATAAAGACGGAACGGCAGGCTCGGGTCCGTGGGCGGACTGTCCTTGCGACTCTCCGGCGTGGCGAACGCGATACCACCGGCCACGATGCTCGCCAGGGATTCGCTGCGCACTTTGACGCCCGACAGGTTGGCATCGATGCTGATGCCGCTGGCATTCCAGAAACGCGTATGTTTACGCACCAGGCTGGCATAAGTCGGTTCGATGTAGATTTTGATCTCGACCGTGCCCTGGTCCTCGGACAGCAGGTAGCTTTTCACCTGTCCGACCTGGATCTGTTTATAGAACACCGGGCTGCCACGGTTGAGCGAACCCAGGCGCTCGGCCTTGAGGGTCAGGTGCAAACCGGGCTTGGCGTCCGATAGCGGCGGTTCTTCGGCCAAGGCCTTGAATTTACGGACCGGCTCCCCTTCCCCCGGGCTGATGGCCACGTAGTTACCGGAAACCAGGGTTTCCAGGCCGGTGATCCCGGCCAGGGTCACGCTCGGCTTGACCAGCCAGAAACGTGTCCCGGTCTTGAGGTATTGCTCGACGTCCTTGTTCATCTCAATGGTCGCAACCACGCCTTTCGAGCTGCCTTCGTCATCGAGCTTGAGGGACTTCACTTTGCCAACCGGCATACCCTTGTAAACGACTTCAGTCTTGTTGACCTGAATGCCCTCGCCGCTTTCAAAGCGCACGTTGATCTCGATGCCGGTTTCGTTATAAGCGCGCCAGCCGAGCCAGCCGCCGATAATCAAGGCAATCAGCGGCAGGACCCAAATAGCGGACCAGTTCGAAGCCGGTCGGGTTTTAGCGGTAGGCAAATCAGTCATGGTCGTCATCCGACTCCGTGTTATCCCAAATCAGTCGGGGATCGAAAGTTACTGCGGCAATCATTGTCAAAATCACTACGCTGGCAAAAGCGATTGCACCGAGACCGGCTTCGACACTGGCGAGCCGGCCGAAATTCACTACCGCCACCAATATGGCGATCACAAAAATATCCAGCATCGACCAGCGCCCAATGAACTCGATAAAACGGTACATAAGGATGCGTTGCCGCGCAGACATGGGCTGGTGCCGTTGCACGGAAAACAGCAACAAGGCGATGCCTATCAGCTTGAAGGTCGGAACGACGATACTGGCGATGAACACCACGGCGGCAATCGGAATCATCCCGTGTTGAACCAGCTCGATAACCCCGGCCATGATGGTGCTCGGAGCCCCTTGTCCCAGCGAGTTGATGGTCATGATCGGTAGCATGTTGGCTGGAATGTAGAGAATCGCGGCGGTGACCAATAACGCCCAGGTCCGCATCAAGCTGTTCGGGCGACGAGGATGAACCAGGGCGCCGCAACGGGTACAGGTTTGTGTATCGACGTCAGCTTCCTGCCGGTTTAACTCATGGCATTCCGTGCAGATCAGAATACCGGCATCAATCGCCCGCATGGGCATCCTCTCCTGATAACGCTTGCCAGATCTGATGCGGCGACATCACCACCTCCAGCCAGACCTGAACCAGCAACAAACTGATAAAACACGCCAGACCAAGCCCCACGGTAATGGCTGCCATGTCTGCCAACTTGACGATGGCCACCAGCACGCCCATGAGGTAAACCTCCAGCATGCCCCAGTCACGTAAATGGTGATAAATGCGATACAGCAATAAACCGTAGCTACGGCCGATGTTCCAGCGGATGGTCAGCAACACGGCCAGTTGGCAAAGCAGTTTGAGCAGCGGAATACCCATGCTGCACAGAAAAACCACCACCGATACACCTTGCATACCGGTATTGAACAGGCCGACCACGCCACTCCAAACGGTGTCCTGGGAGGACTGCCCGAGTAGATTGAGCTGCATGATGGGTAAAAAGTTCGCCGGCACATACAACAGCAGAGCGGCAATGACCAAGGCAAGACTGCGTTCGACTACGTTGTGTCGGTGAGCGTAGAGCTCATACCCACAGCGCGGGCATTCGGCTTTTTCGCCATGGGCAAGCTGGGGCTTGCGCATCAACAGGTCGCACTCATGGCACGCCACCAAGTCATCCAACGGCAGATCTGACAACCGAGGGGCGTCAAACGGATCGGGCATAAAGAGCTCTGGCTCAGCTAAGGTGGAAACTATTCTAGTGCGCTGGCTTGAAAATAACTGTGCAAATTTATTCGCAGCCTCGGCGCAATTTATTGCGGGCAAAACAAAACCCCTACCTGCATCAGCAGATAGGGGTTTCGGAATTTAATCTTGACGATGACCTACTCTCACATGGGGAAACCCCACACTACCATCGGCGATGCATCGTTTCACTGCTGAGTTCGGGATGGGATCAGGTGGTTCCAATGCTCTATGGTCGTCAAGAAATTCGGTAGCCGGTGCGTGCCTTGCGGTCACGTGCCAGCGAATGGGTATGCGATAGATTTGTGTGTTGTGCGAACTTTCGGTTCATAGCGTCTTCACACACCGCAATCTGGTGCCCTGTATGTATCGGGTCAGCAAATTGCTTGGGTGTTATATGGTCAAGCCTCACGGGCAATTAGTATGGGTTAGCTCAACGCCT